>NZ_JAKMQV010000001.1:0-321436 GCF_025771745.1 Campylobacter sp. IFREMER_LSEM_CL2127 | reverse complement strand
TAAAACTCCTTATTAAGTAAACTCTAAAGACATTAAGCTTAAAGCTTTAGTTTATTGCTTTAATGCTTTTAAGCTTAATGTGTGTTAAGCAAGCTCTGGGGAGGGAAATTAGTTGTTTGTAACAGGCTTTAAATAACTTTCTTTTATCATAAGATTTACTGTATCTTTAAACATAGGTAAAGCACTTTGTGCAGCATAATAGCTATAAGCTTTAGTAGGATTTCTCACCAAAACCCCTATGGTGTAATTGTTTTTCTCATCATTTGCAAAGCCAAAAAATGAAGCATTGTAGCGATTTGAAGTATAGCCTTTTCTCTCAGCAATCCTAGCTGTACCTGTTTTACCACCTATGATAATGCCTTGAGTTTGTGCTTTTTTACCTGTTCCTTTTTCTATAACATTGATTAAAATTTGTTGCATTTCTTTGGCAGCTTTACTTGAGAGAATTTTTTCTTTTTTAACTTCATCATCAAGTTTTATTAAGCGTCCATCTTGATAAAATTTATTTGCAATTTGCGGTGTGATATAAATTCCATCATTGTTAAATACATTATAAGCAGCTAGAAGTTGCATAAAAGTTGTTTTTAAACCATAACCATAGCTTAATACAGATTTTTCTACTTCTCTTAATCTTTTTGGATTTGGTATTTCTCCTTTTTGCTCATAAGGAAGATCAATACCACTTCTTTCTCCAAAACGAAAAATTCTAAGTCCTGAGATGATTTCAAGATTACTTAATCTTTGGGCGATTTTAATCATGCCGACATTTGAAGAGTAGGTGATAACTTCTTCCATGCTCATTTTATCTTTTTTATGATCATCACGTATAGTAAAACGACCAAGTTTATATTGACCACCTTGGGTGTTGATGATTTCGTTGACTTTGATTTTATCAAGCATTAAAGCAGTGGTAAATATAAAAGGCTTTATAACAGAACCTGCTTCATAGCCATATTCTATCGCGCTTGCATTAAGCACAGATAGATCTTTTCCGCGATTTTGCGGATCATATCTTCTTGAGCTAGCAAGGGCTAAAATTTTCCCACTTTTACTTTCCATAATTGCAACTATAATTTCATTAGCTTTTAGATCTTCATTTCTTTTATCAATAGCCTTTTCTAAGCCTTTTTGAAGTTTTAGTGAAATATTTAAGTATAAATTACATCCATCTATTTTACGCTTTTCATAAGAGTGTAAATTTAGGATAATATTGCCACCTATATCTCTTAAACCTTGGATTTTTGCATTTTGTAAAGGGCTTAAGCATTCATTGTAGTATTTTTCTAAGCCTTTTATGCCGACATTTTTAAAAATTTCGCTTTTTTCGTCCATATAAGTTCTTGTGTAGCCTATGATAGGAGTAAGTGAGTCTTTTGGCATATACACGCGATCTTCTTTGTGTTCTATGATATCAAGTCCTCTTGTTTCAACTCTGCCATTGTTATTTGTAAAAGACTTAAAAAAACCTTGAGTATAAAGCTTTTTAGCTAATTCTTTTAAATAGCTTGCGTCTTTTGAGTTAATATCTTGGAGTAAAATAAAATTATAACTTCTTCTTTTTTTTGCAAGCATTCTTTTTTTGATATCTTGCATTTGCTCATCGCTTGCACCGCTATAAATTTGAAAAAGCGTTAAGAATAATTCTTTTTTATCAGGATTTAAACTTCTTAGATCAATCTCTGCTCTATAAATTTGCCTACTTGAAGTTACTGTAAAATTATCACTTGTGATGATATTACCTCTAAGAGCGGAAAAATATTGTTCTTTTTGGGTATTTGGTATATGGCGTTTTGAGGTTAGAAAAAAAGTAGAAAGTAAAAACAAGGCCATAAAAAACAGAGCCATACAAAAAGCAAAAGCTACCTTTGAAACTCTATTTCTAATGGTGTTTGAAAGCATATATTAAATTTGAGTTCTTGAAATTTCTTTATATGCGTTTATAGCCTTATTTCTAACTTCAAGCATAAATTTCATACTTGATTCAGCTTTGCTAATAGCAATTGCTGCTTGGTGTAAGTCTTTTACTTCACCTGTTGCGATGTCTACCATAGCAGCTTCAGCTGTTTCTTGAGTTTTATTAAGGCTGTTAATAGAATTTTTTAATAAGCTTGAAAATTCATCACCTATATTATTTGAGTTGTTGTTATTTTTATTGTTAACATTGTTAAATTGATTTATACCATTAATAGTGTTCATTTATTAACCTCTTAGTAAATCTATCGCACTTTGTGCTATAGTTTTAGTGCTTGTAAAAGCGCTTACATTTGCTTGGTAAGCTCTTGTTGCTTCTATTAAATCGGCCATTTCAATGACAGGGTTTATATTTGGAAAAGCAACATAGCCTTGCTCATTCGCATCTGGATGAGATGGATCAAATTTCATACGAAAATCTTTATCATCTCTTACAACCTTATCAACTACTACGCTCATTATAGCAGGTTTTGCATCTTTTTGTGAAGCTGGGTCGTTTAAAGGATTTTCATATTCTAAAAAATTATTATCTTTAGCGATTTGTTTATTTAGTAATTCATTAAAATCAGTCGCTTTAAAAATCACTTCTCTTCTTCTATACGGTCCGCCTTCTGCTGTTCTAGTAGTGTTTGCATTAGCTATATTTGAGCTAATTACATTCATTCTAAAGCGTTGAGCGCTAAGTCCGTATCCGCTAATATCAAAATCACTTAAATAAGCCATTGTTTTTCTCCTAGCCTAATTTAGAGCTTGTTTCTATGATGGTTGAAAAAATATTACTTTGTCTTCTTAAAACACCATCTAAAGCAGTAATCATCATAGTATTTTTACTCATTTCGGTAGTTTCTACATCAAGATCTACTGTATTTGCATCATTTCTTGCCAAATGTCCATCTCTTAAATAAATGGTTGATTTATTAGGATCTGGAAATTTCCAAGGTTTTTGATGATTTGCATTTGTACTTGCTAATTCAAGCTCTTTGGTATCTTTCTTTTTAAAAATTTCATTTGCTCTATTAACTAAAGCAGTTTCAAATTCTATATCTCTTGCTTTATAAAAAGGAGTATCAACATTTGCAAGGTTGGAATTAATCATTTGACTTCTTAGGTTTCTTCCTGCTAAAGCATCAACAATAAGTTCTTTTGATTTAAAAGGGCTTATCATAATTTTTCCTTAAAATAAAGCTTTTATAGACTAAAAGCAAAAATCATTCCAAAATATTTATGCAATTTTGTTTATCTATAAGTATATCTTTTTATAGTAAATTTTTGAAATTTTTAAAGCCACTTTCAAGTGAAACTTTTTTTTCTAGTGTTTTTAAAAAATCTTTTTTTGTCATTTCTTTAGCGCCCATAAATTTTAAATGCTCATTAGGCACTTGACAATCTATTAAAAAATCATATGGTTTTAAAAGCTCACAAAGTCTTATTAGAGCTACTTTTGAAGCATCTTTTTTAAGGCTTATCATGCTTTCGCCAAAAAATATTTTGCCTATGATAAGTCCATATAAACCACCGATTAAAACATCATTTTCATAAACTTCAACACTATGAGCTAAATTTTGCTCAAAAAGCTTTGTATAAACTTGTATAAATTCTTGACTTATCCAAGTTTTTTTTCTTTTTGCACAATGGCTTATAAGAGAGTTAAAATCAAAATCAAGTCTTATTTCATAAGTTTTTAAAGCTTTTTTTATGCTTTTTTGTATACGCACTTCATTAGGTAAAAGCACCATTCTAGGAGAAGGGCACCACCAAGTAACAGGATTGCTAGTCCATGGAAAAAGCCCTAAGCTATAAGCATGAGGTATAAAGTCTACCTCTAGCTTTTCGCTAATAAAAACAGGCGCATCATCAGGGCTTTTTAAAAGTTTAGAATACAAATTCGATTTTTTCATTTTTGGAAAGTTTGAGTTTTAATTTACCACCATTTTTTAATTTTCCAAACAAAATCTCATCGCTTAATCTCTCTCCTAATTCTTCAGCAATAATGCGTTTTAATAATCTGACTCCAAATTCCTTATTATTAGTTTTTTTAGCAAGAAATTCTTTTACTTTTTTATCAGCTTCTATGGTGATATTATTTAAATTTTTCGCCATTAAATCTAGCTCTTTTTGGACGATTTGTTCTAAAATTTCTTGATTTAAGTCATTAAAATGAATGATTTTATCAATACGGTTGATAAACTCAGGCGCAAAAAAATCTTTTATGGCTTTATTACTTTTTTCTTTATCGCTGCTTAAAAAACCAAGCTCATTACTTTCTTTTAAGCCTAAATTTGAAGTCATAATGATAATAGTATTTTTAAAATCAGCTTTTAAACCACTATTATCCGTCAAGCTCGCATTATCAAAAATTTGCAAAAAAGTATTAGTTAAATCAGGATGAGCTTTTTCTATCTCATCAAATAAAACTACGCTAAAAGGATTTTTTCTAATACTATTACTAAGCAAGCCACCATCTTCATAGCCCACATAACCTGCTGAAGTTCCTATGAGTTTGCTCACATCATGTTTTTGTGAGTATTCACTCATGTCAAATCTTTCAAGATTAAGGTTTAAAATTTGTGCTAAATTTTTCGCAAGTTCGGTTTTACCAACCCCGCTTGAACCAGTAAATAAAAACACACCTTTTGGGGTGTTTTTACCTTTTAATCCTGCATAGCTTTGTTTTAAAATAGAACATAAAGTTTTAATAGCTTCATCTTGCCCAAAGATGTTTTGTTTTAAATCATGCTCTAAGTTCTTAAGAATTTTACCTTGATCGCTTTCATAAATTTTATGAGAATGCGTCATTCTTGCTAAAGTATTTTCTAAATCTTTTATTTTTACTATTTTTTTACTTTTTTTATCTTCTAAAGCAAAGCTTGCACCAAGCTCATCGATTAAATCAATCGCACTATCGGGTAAAAATTTATCATGTAAAAATTGTTTTGCTAATTTTATACTTGTTTGTAAAATTTCATCGCTGATTTTGATTTTGTGAAAATTTTCATATTTGCTTTTTAAGCCTTGTAAGATTAAAAAACATTCTTCTTCGCTTGGTTCATCTATATCAATTTTTGCAAATCTTCTACTTAGGGCTTTGTTTTTATCAAAGGTGTTTTTATATTCTATAAAAGTAGTTGCACCTATGCATTTAATGTTGCCATTACCTAGTGCAGGTTTTAATAAATTTGACATATCTGCATGACTTTCATTACTTGCGCCAGTTCCTACTATGGTGTGAATTTCATCTATAAATAAAATAGCATTAGGGATATTTTCTAATTCTTTAATGATATCTTTTAATCTTTTTTCAAAATCACCTCTGTATTTTGTCCCTGAAAGCAAGCTTGCCATATCAAGACTATAAATTTTTGAGTTTTTTAAATGTTTTGGTACTTTTTCTTCAGCTATAGCTAACGCTAGTCCATCTATAATGGCACTTTTACCAACACCTGGCTCACCAACTAAAATAGGGTTATTTTTCTTGCGACGGCTTAGAATTTGCATCATTCTTTCAAGTTCAAATTTCCTACCTATAACAGGATCTATTTTGCTTTTTTTTGCAAGCTCAACTAGCTCTATGGTATGGGTTTTTAAATTTTCAAATTCAGCATTTTGCAACAATTCTTTTATTTTTTCTTCTTCTATTAGGTGTTTTTTTAAAATATTATAAGAATAAGCTTTTTCTTCTTTGCAAAGTGCGATGATAAAATCAATCACACTTGTTTGATTTTTTGCATTTAACTTGTGTAATATATTTTCCAAGATTACAGAAAAAATAGGTTCTATTTCTTTTTTTAAAATTTCGTTATTTTTAGCTAAGTAGTTTTTTAACTCATTTTCAAAGCCTTGTAAATCACCATCTCCGATTTCTTCAAGTAGATTTTTAAAATCATTACTAAGCTTAACTAAAGCAAAAAGCAAATGCTCGCAAGTGATAAATTCATGATGATTGATAAAGCTTAAATGTCTTGCATTTGGTATAAATGAGTCAATTAATTCTTTATATTTCATTGTTCTTCTATCCTTGTTTGGAGTGGAAAATCATTGTTTTTTGCTGCCAAGTCAACTTGCTGTTTTTTGCTAAGTGCAATTTCTTCTGTGTATATACCACAAACTCCACTTCCTTGATGATGAATTTCAAGCATAATTGCACTTGCCTTTTCAAAATCATGATGAAAAATATTCATTAAAATTTCAATTACAAAATCCATAGTGGTAACATCATCGTTTAAAAGCAAAACCTTAAACATTTTAGGTTCTGCTAGTTTTTGTTGCTCTAAAATTTCACTTTTTAGACCCATTTAATATCCTATTAATATCTTCTTGCATAATCTCAGTAGAAACTTTCCCAAGATAATATTTCACATAATTTTTTGAGTCTTTATTCCAAAAGTCTGTTAAATCTTGATAAATACCATCTTTTAAAACCACTTTAAAAGGAAGTTGTTCCATACTTTGATAGTTGATATCTTTTAAAGCTTGTGCGACAATTCTATCATTTTCTTTAGAATTGCTTAAAAAATAATACGCCCCATATTTAATAGCAAAATCTTTTACAGTTTGATCGCTTACATTTTCAAAATGACTAAGCCCCATGATGATAAAATTATCTGTATTTTTTTGCCACAAGCTTGTTAGATGGGTAGCTTCTTCTTGGCAAGGTGTGCAAAAGGTTCCAAAAAAATCGAACATTAAAATTTTATTCTCTTCGCCCTTTACCACAAAACCATTTTGTGTTCTTACTAAGGTTTTTTCACCTCCATTGACACTTTTTAAAAGAATTTCATCGCCCATTTTATACTCAGCAAACGCAAATTCATTTTCAATTTTTTCTTCACTTGAGCAAGCGCTTATTAAAAATGCAAAAGCAAATGTAAAAAATAAATAAGCAATTTTTTTCATCAAAATCCTTTTTTAATAATGATTTTTCATAGCAGCTCTTGCCTCAAGATCTGCTTGTTTTTTCTTTAAACTTTCTCTTTTATCGTGTAAGTTTTTTCCTTTAGCTAAGGCTATTAAGACTTTTGCTTTATTTTTTTCATTAAAATAAAGTTCTAATGGAACTATAGTAAAGCCTTGGGTGCTAATTTTACCAAAAAGCCTATCGATTTGCTTTTTATGCATTAAAAGTTTTCGCGAGCCTTTTTCATCATGCTTATAAAAAGAATGTGTAGTACTAAGATGAGAAATATGAGCATTAAGTAAGAAAATTTCACCTTTGATAATACGCACAAAAGAATCTTTTAAATTTGCTCTACTAGCTCTTAATGCTACTACCTCAGAGCCTTTTAAAACAATACCTGCTTCAAATTTTTCCAAAATTTCATAATCAAAAAAAGCTTTTTTGTTTTTTACTATAGTTTTTTTCATCATTTAGCCTTAAAAACTCCACTTCCACTTCCACTTAAAAAATAAGCTTCATCAAGAAAAGTTTGCATTTTAGGATAAATTTTTACACAAGGAGCAAATAAGTCATTTAAATCAGTATTTTTATACTCTAAAATTTCGCTTGTTTTGAGTGTTTTAAGTGTTTTGGACAAATTTAAATTTGCTGTTAAATCATATGAGCTTTCATCAAATGCTTTATATACTTTTGCACTTGAGCATTCAATAGCAGGAAAAGTAAAATCAAGTTGAGTAAAATCATCTTCAAAATATTCTACAATCTCGCCACACCCGCTAACATTTGCACTATCATATCCACTTAA
Organism: Campylobacter sp. IFREMER_LSEM_CL2127; assembly: GCF_025771745.1. Taxonomy (NCBI): domain Bacteria; kingdom Pseudomonadati; phylum Campylobacterota; class Epsilonproteobacteria; order Campylobacterales; family Campylobacteraceae; genus Campylobacter; species Campylobacter sp. IFREMER_LSEM_CL2127. The sequence goes on along the minus strand of NZ_JAKMQV010000001.1, from coordinate 313,766 downwards.
AAAAAAGATTAAATCAGAACCGAGTTTTTGGCAGATTTGTTTAAGTTGTTGTTGGTTAAGTTTTAAATTTAAAGCTTCGTTGATCATAAGCAAAAATGTAACCGCATCGGTGCTACTTCCACCAAGGCCTCCGCTTATGGGAATGTTTTTGATAAGCTTTAAGCTTTTGTTTTTAAAAAATTCATTTAATTCATTAGAAAATCCTAAATGTTCTAATTCTTTATAAGCTTTGCATATGATGGTATCTTGAGTAAAATTTCCAGTGATTTCAAACCCTTCTTTGGTTTTTTCATCACTAAAGCTTAATTCATCAAAAATATCTTTTAGTAAAATAAAGCGTGATTGTAATAAATGATAAGATCTTGAATCAATTCCTATGATTTTTAAAAAAATATTAGCTTTTGCGTAAGCTTTCATTTTTTTAGCTTTTTACTCAGATCATCAAGTTTTATCGTTTCATCACTAATTGCATGTAAATTTTCACTTTTTACTTGCTCGATAAGCTCTTTGCGTAGTATCATTAAAGACTTTGGAGCTTCGATGCCTATTTTAGCATAGCCTTTGCCTGTTTGAACTACTTTAATTTCTATATCATCTCCGATTTTTATACTTTCATTTTCTTTTCTTGATAAAATTAACATTTTAATACCTTATTTAAATAATATTGCACTTGATTATCTTGGATAGAAATGATAGAAAAAAAATCTTTTTCTTCTAAAATATAGCTACCTTCTTCTTGAATTTCCAAATCGTCCAAAAATATTTTTTGTCCATTGTATAATTTTTGGGGGTATTTTATCGTATTTTTTCTAAGATTTAAATAAGCTAAAGGATTTAACTCTTTTTCATTCTCATAAAAAAACTTTCCCTCACTTAAACGCTCTAATGAGCTTAGCGTGGCTTTAATACCAAGTTTTCTAGCAAATAATTCACAATAAGAGCGTATATAAGAACCCTCACTAACTGCTATTTCTATGGTTAAAAAGGGGTGGTTATAGTGTAAAATTTTAGTATAAAAAATTTCCATAACGCAAGGTTTTAAATTGACTTCAAAACCTCTTTTTGCAAGCTCATAAGAGCGTACTCCATCTATTTTTTTTGCACAAAATGCGGGTGGGGTGTAGGTGATTTTACCTAAAAGTTCATTTTTAATTTGTTCTAAAACTTTCTCTTCAAAAGCATTTATAAGATTGATCTCTTTGATATTTTGATTATCAAGGCTTAGTGAATGCACACCTAGCCAAAGCGTTGCTTTATAAACTTTTGGATTTTTATCAAAAAAGCGAAAAAGTTTTGTGTATTGATCAAAGGCTATGAGTAAAACACCTTTTGCAAAAGGATCAAGTGTTCCTGAAAAACCTGCTTTTTTATTTTTATATTTTTTCTTGAGTTTGCCTAAAAAAGCATTAGAACTCATTCCACTTGGTTTGTAAGCTACAAAAAGTTTATTCATATTACTTTTTCCACAAAACTTGACATTATCATTCTTTCTATGCCTCCAAAATTAATCGTGAGTTTTTCTTCAGCACCTATTTTACTTACCCCAGTGACTCTGCCTATGCCAAAAATTTTATGTTTGATTAAATCGCCTTTCTTGTAGCAATTTTTTTGATGATCTAGTGTTAATTCTTTTTTGATTACATTGCTCTCGCCAAAAAATCTACTTTTTTCTAATCTTGTGCGACTTCCTTTATAAAATCTAGAATTAGCATAGCTTAGATAAAGTTTTTTCTTGGCTCTAGTGATTGCTACATAAGCAAGTCTTCTTTCTTCTTCTATATTGCTGGATTCGCTAGTGAGTGGAAAAAATCCTTCTTCTAAGCCTATGATAAAAACATAATCAAACTCAAGTCCTTTGCTTGCATGAATACTCATAATACAAATACTTTCTTTATCAAGTCCATCTTGCTCATTAAGTAAAGAAATTTCATTTAAAATATCATCTAAGCCATTATAATTTCCATGAGTGATTTTATCTTTTAAGTTAGCATAAAGTTCATCTATGTTTAAAAGTTTATCTTCGCCTTCTGGGTTATCTTTATAAAATTCTTTGATTTTAAATTCTTCTTCTAAGGCTAAAATCATTGCAAGCAAATCATCTTTTTCTTTGATTTTGTGTATGCTTAGTATGAATTTTTCTAATTCTTTGTCTGTTTTTTTGCTAAAAAATCCACTTCCTTGCAAAGCACATAGGCTTTCAAATAAAGACAAATGATTTTCTTTAGCATAATTTTCTAGCTTTTCTAAACTTGCATTACCAAAATTTCTTTTAGGGCGGTTGATAATGCGTTTAAAAGAATAATCATCATTTAAATTTGAAAGCAATCTTAAATAAGAAATAATATCTTTAATCTCAGCTCTTTCATAAAAACGAATTCCACTTAGCAATTTAAAAGGAATTTTTTCTTTGCTAAAAGCTTCTTCAAGAGCACGAGATAGGGCATTTACTCTATAAAGTATGGCTATTTCACTAGGATTAATCCCTGAGTTTAAAAGTTTTGAAACTTCTCTTGCAACCTTAAAACTTTCAATTTTTTCATCATCATTTTGCAAAATTGTAATTTCTTCGCCCTCATCTTTGGTGCAAATTAAAGTTTTTCCTAGTCTTTTTCTATTATGCTCTATAAGTTCATTTGCAGCTTGCAAAATAGCGCTAGTTGAGCGATAATTTTGCTCTAATTTGACTAATTTTACATTGTTAAATTGTTCTTTGAAATTTAAGATATTTTCTATTTTAGCCCCGCGCCAACCATAAATACTTTGATCATCATCACCCACCACGCAAATATTTTCATGAGACGTGCAAAGTTTTTTTAGAATTTGATATTGTAAAGCATTGGTATCTTGATACTCATCCACTGTTATATAAGTATATTTTTGACTTTGCTCTTTTGCAAATTGTTCATCTTCTAAAATTTTATTAGTTAGCATGAGTAAATCATCAAAATCCATGAAATTATTTTGGATTAAAAAATGCTCATATTGTTCATATAAATGAATGATTTCTTCGTAATTTTTGTTTTTTTCATCTTTTAAAAATTCTAATTCTTTGCGTATTTCTTGGGCGCTTTTGCTTTGATTTTTAAAATTTGAAATATAAGCACCTATGCTTGCTAAAGAGCTTTGCAAATTTTCGCTAGCTAAATCTTTTAGTATTTTCTTTTTATCATCTGTATCAATAATGACAAAATTATTTGCTCTATTAATTCTTTCGCTATAAAGTCTTAAAAATAACAAGCCAAATTTATGAAAAGTACATAAAAGGGGATTGTGTAAATTTTGATCTTGTAAAAGTGCTAAGGCTCTTGTTTTCATTACATTGGCAGCTTTATTTGTAAAGGTTAGTGTGAGGGTATTTTGCGCAGGAATACCTACATGATCGATTAAATAGGCAAGCCTAGTGGTAATGGTTTTAGTCTTTCCGCTACCTGCGCCTGCTAGTATTAGCATAGCTCCATCAATATGCATGATAGCTTCTTTTTGGCTATCATTTAAACCTTCAAAAAAACTCATTTTTTAAATAAATCTTTATTGTTAGGATTGTTTAAAAAAGCATTCATGGATTTTTCTTTTAACTTTTGATCATTTTGCTTTTTGAAATAGTTTGAAAAATTGACAAAAATGATATTATCTTCAACTTGAATTTGAGTGATTGCACCTAAATCCACTTTTACAAAGGTTGCAAAATCATCAGGCCCAAAACCTGCATGAAATTCTATATGCTCATTTGTTAAAACTATAGATTTAAAAGTATAGCCACCAAGTGCGAAAAGACAATAAGGATTTTTACTTACTACATCTAATTCTGGTGGCAAGGGAGGTTCGAGTGTAACAAATTTAGTATTTACAATGATGTTAAACTCAATATCTTCTTGGATTAAAATTTGCAAACATTCATAAATGCTTTTTTGCATTAAACTTATAAAATTTTTATTATTTAAAATTTTATCAATCATTGCTTAGCCTTAAAAATTCATCTACTAGTATCCTAACTTGCTCTAAGCCTATATTCCAAAACTCATCACTTTCTATATCAAAGCCAAACATAGCTACAAGTTCTTTTGGGCTTTTGCTTCCCCCACTACTTAAAAAATCAATATAAATTGAAGTAAAATCAGGACATTTGTCACTTTTATATAGACCATAGAGTGCTAAAACTAAAAGTTGTGCATAAGCATAAGCATAGCAGTAAAATGGAGAGTGTATAAAATGTGGTATATAAGAATACCAAAGGCTATAATTTTTGGTTAAAACTACGCTATCTTGAAACATTTTTCTTGATTCTTCAAGCCAAATTTCACTTAGTTCTTGAGCACTTAGCTCTTCTTTTTTAGCATGAAATCTGCGTTCAAAAGTAGTAAAATTAATCTGTCTATAAAGAGTAGCAAAAATATCTTCAATCTTTGCCGCATATAAAGATAAAAGCTCTTCTTTGTCTAAATTTTCTTTAATATAATCAAAAATCAACATTTCTGCAAACACTGAAGCAGTTTCTGCTGTAGTTAGTGGTGTATCTTGATTTAAAAAACTTACTTTATAAGAAAGTTTTTGATGTATAGTGTGGCCTAGCTCATGTGCTAGAGTGAAAAGATCGCGTCTTTGGTTGGTATAGTTTAAAAGTATGAAAGGATGGCTTAGTGGTGTGCTTGAGTGAGAAAAAGCACCGCTTTGTTTAAATTCTTTAGGATAAACATCGATCCAGTTATTTTCAAAAGCTTCTTTTGCTATCATATAAAAATCTTTAGAAAATTTTTCAAAGGCTTTTAAAACTATATCTTTTCCTTGATTAAAATCAACTTGCATTTCCTTTCCAATAGGTGCATAACGATCATAATCTTTTAGCTTTTTATATCCTAGAATTTTTTTCTTTGTATTGTAAAATTTAGAAACAATATCAAAGCTATTCTCACTAGCGCTAATAAGCGCATCAACACTTTTCTTAGAAATTTGATTTCTTATATGTCTTGGGGTTTCAGGATTTTCATAGAATCTTAACTCACAAATACTAGCAAGTTCGCTTTTAATCATATTGAAAATATATACTAAAAGTTTGTTTTGTTTTTTTAAGGTTTTACTAAAGCATTTTGAAGCTTTTTTTCTAATGCTTCTATCTTTATCATAAAGCTTGCTTAGAATTTCTTCCTCGCTTAGTTTTTGCCCTTCAAAATTAAATTTTAAAGCACTAAAGGTTTCATCAAATAATCTTGCAAATGCATTTGAACCCGTACTTGATAGAGCCAAGATAACTCTTTCTTCTTTTTTAGAAAGATTGTGTTTTTTGTGTTTGATAAGATTGTTTAAATAAAACTCATAATCTTTGCAAAATGTGATGAAAGTTTTACTTTTTTCTTCTTTTAACTCGCAAAATTCAAGTTCAAAAAATAAAAGATTTTCTTCTATTTTTTTACTTAAATTTTCATATTTTGCATAAAAAGCACCTTTGGTAGTATCTTGAGCAAAATTTAAATACACATAGGTTAGTATGTGAGAAAGTTTTAAGATCAATTCTTCATAATTTTTTAAAGCTTGTAAAAATTGTTCATTGCTTAAACCATGAAGATTATTTTCATATTGTTTTTTAAATTCATAAGCTTCATCTTGGGTTTTTTGTAAAAAAAGATTTAATTCTTGCTCATCTTTAAATAATGTACTTAAGTTCCAATTTTGCATGGTTTTAGCTTTCTAAAATGAGTTTTTTTAATACAGCCATTCTAATGGCAACACCATTTTTAACTTGAGTTAAAACCTTGCATCTTTTATCAGCCATTACTTCATCACTAATATCAATATTTCTATGCACAGGACCAGGATGTAGGATAATGAGATTTTTATCTTTTATTAAATCTTTACTAATGCAAAAATCATTTGCATAATCTTTAAGCGATGCATAGGTTGGAATATTGTGTCTTTCAGTTTGTGTTCTAAGACTCATGATAATATCAACATCATCAATGACTTCTTTTAGCTTATTTGTTTTTTTAATGGGATAATTTGGCATAAAATGAGGTGGGGCTACTAGGGTAATGTCTATACCAAAACGAGGCAATAATTCTAAATTTGAAGCAGCAACGCGTGAGTTTTTAATATCTCCTACTATGGCTATTTTTTTACCTTTTACATTATAGTTAAAATGCTCCATTATAGTAAAAAGATCAAGTAAAGCTTGGGTAGGATGAGCGTGTTTACCATCGCCTCCATTAACTATAGGACAATGAGTGTAATTTGCTAAAGTATGAGGCACGCCTGAGTTTTTGTGTCTAACTATAATAGTACTTGGTGCCATTGCGTCTAAATTTGCAGCAGTATCAAAAAGTGTTTCGCCTTTGCTTGAACTACTTCTTGAAACATCTAATTTTAAAACTTTAGCACCTAGTCTTCTTGCGGCTGTTTCAAAGCTTGATTGAGTGCGTGTTGAATTTTCAAAGAAAATTGTTGTGACACTTTTTCCTTCTAAAAATGTACGCGGTTTTTCATCTAAAAATTCTTTTGCTTCTTTGAATAAAGCTAAGATTTCATCATTGTTAAAATCTTTTGTAGTAATTAAATGCCTCATAAGTCCTCCTTAAATTTTTAAATTAAGCTCATTATCTGAACAAATAGCACTAAATAAAACATCTGTTGAACTATTTAAAGCTGTTTCAACGCTATCTTGAATAACCCCTATGATAAATCCAACCGCAACTACTTGCATGGCTATATCATAATCGATATTAAACAAAGAGCAAGCAAGCGGTATGAGTAAAAGCGAACCTCCGGCAACCCCACTAGCTCCACAAGCTGCAAATGCAGCTAAAACGCTCAAAAGCATAGCTTGTAAAAAATTTATTTCAATACCTACTGTATGAGCTGCTGCAAGACTTAGTATAGCTATAGTTACAGCTGCTCCTGCCATATTAATCGTAGCTCCTAGTGGAATAGAAATGCTATATAGGTTATTATTGATATTTAATTTAGAGCAAAGTGCCATATTTACAGGGATGTTTGCTGCAGAACTTCTTGTAAAAAATGCAAAAACAGCGCTATGTTTTAAGCAAATAAAAATCAAAGGATAAGGATTTTTCTTTGTATAAGCAAAAACAATTAAAGCATTAATCACAAAGGCTACAAAAAACATGGTTAAAACTAAAATTATTAATAATTTAACATAACTTAAAAGTCCTGCTGCTCCTGTTTGAGCAACTGAATTTGCTACAAGTCCAAAAATTCCAAATGGAGCAAGCTTGACTATAAATTTAACAATTTTTAATACACCTTCGTTGATATCAGTAAAAAGTTGTTTTGCGTCATTTGAACAGTGCCTTAGGGCAAAACCCCCACCTATGGCCCAAGCTAATATACTTAAATAATTTCCTGAAGATAAGGCGTGGATAGGATTATCTACGATTTGAAAAAGTAAGGTTTTAAATACTTCGCCTATATGTGCAGGGCTTGTAGTAGAAGCTTTTTCAATATCGGTTAATACTAATTCTACGGGAAAGACAAAGCTTATACTAACCGCGCTTAAAGAAGCTAAAAAAGTTCCAAATATATATAAGAAAATGATATGTTTTATTTTTTCGCTTCCATGGTTAAATTCTTTTGTGCAAATAGTTGTTAAGATTAAGATAAAAACTAAAATTGGCGCTATGGCTTTTAAAGCTCCTGTAAATAAAGCACCAAAAATATTTGCAAAAATAGCTAAATCTTTAGAAAAAACACCTACTAAAATTCCTAAAATAATACCTATGCAAATTTGTAAAATAAGATTTCCATCTTTATAGCGTTTGATTGCACAAGAAAATAAACTCATTTCTTACCTTTTTTTGTAGTGATAAATTTTTAATTTATTCTAACAAAGTAAAGCTTAAATAAGCTTTTTGATTTTTAAGCTAGCTTGTGCTAGAATAAAGCTATTATTATTTATGATAATTAAGGAATATAAAATATGTATTTATTTACTTCTGAAGTTGTTAGCGCAGGACATCCTGATAAATGTGCTGATATTATAGCTGATTCTATAGTGGATGCTTTTTTAACTCATGATAAAGATTCAAGGGTTGCTAGTGAGGTTTTTGTAGCAGGAAATAAAGTAGTAATTGGTGGCGAGATTAAATCAAAACATAAGCTAGAAAAACAAGATTATGAAAATATTGTAAAAAAAGCTTTAGCAGATATTGGTTATGATGGGCATCCGCATTTTAGCAAAAAACAGTGTTTACATCCTGATGATTTAGATGTAATGGTATTTTTAAATGAGCAAAGTCCTGATATTAATCAAGGTGTTGATCAAGAAGATGGAGAGATTGGAGCAGGTGATCAAGGGATAATGTTTGGTTTTGCAAGTAATGAAGCAAAAGAATATATGCCAGCAGCTATTTCTTATGCTAGAATGCTTTGTGATAAAGTATATGAGTTTGCAAAAAACAATCCTGATAAACTTGGAGTGGATATTAAAACTCAAGTTACGATTGATTATGCAAATAAAGAAAATTTTGAAAATTGTAAACCTCAAAGCATCCATACTATTGTAGTTTCAGCTCCTTGTGTTGAAAGTATGAAAATAGAAGATTTAAGAGCTTTGGTGATGGATTTGATTTTGGATTCAAATTTACCAAAAGAGCTTTTTTGTCCAGAAAAAACAAGAATTTTAATCAATCCAACGGGAAAATATGTAAATCACAGCTCGTTGCATGATAGTGGTTTAACAGGAAGAAAACTTATAGTAGATAGCTTTGGTGGTTATGCTCCAATAGGCGGAGGAGCGCAATCTTCTAAAGATTATACTAAGGTTGATAGAAGTGGGCTTTATGCAGCAAGATGGCTTGCTAAAAATATCGTAGCCGCAGGTCTTGCTAAAAAATGCATAGTGCAGCTTTCTTATGCTATAGGCGTAGCTAAACCAACTTCTGTAAGTGTGGATTGCATGGGAACAAACACAAGATTAAATGATGATATTTTAAGTGATTTTGTGATGAAAACTTTCCCATTAACTCCAAATTGGATTAAAAATAAATTCAATCTTGATAAACCAAGTAAAGATACTTTCATGTATGCTGATGTAGCTGCTCGTGGTCAAGTAGGTCAGGCTGATTATCCTTGGGAAAAATTAGACGCTCTTGATGAATTTAAAGCATTATAAAATGAAGCTTTTAAGCTTCATTTTGCTTTAAAAGTTTTTCTTTTATCTTTAAAATCAATATCTCTTTTGGCTTAATTACAGTATTTTCTTTTCCATTAACTGCATGATATATGCTTACATTATAATTATTCGCATAAAAACGCATTAGAAAATTTTGTAATTTATATTCACTTGAAAAATTAAACCAAGCATTGTTTGAAATGGCTATGATGATCTTTGAGTGTTTGTAAAGTTTTTCTTTTGTGGCTTCAAAGCAGATAGCATTAGTGATGAGTTGATTATTTAGAATGTATTGATTTAATTCCTTTCCTTTTGAAAATTCATCAATATTTAAAAGATATTTTTTAAAAAAGGTTTTAAATATAGGAATTTCTTCCCCAAAAGGTACAAGATAGTGTTTGTTAAAAACTTGTATGTTACCATTGTCAAATACATAAGTGCTATTATATAGATGATTAGGTGTGGTACTTATAGCACCTGTGATGATGATGATTTGTTTTGATAAATCTTTTAAAGCTTGTAAATAACTTGGAGCTTTATTTAAAGCAAAGGCAAAAGCTGTTTCAGGAAAAATAATTGCTTCTTTGCCTTCTTTTATGGCCTGATTGATTTGATAAAATATATCTTTAGAATGAGTTTGTAAATTTTCTTGTATGAATTTTTGATCTTGGGAGATATTAGTTTGAATTAATTTATAGTCTAAATTTAGTGTTTGTGGTTGTTTTTGATTGTATTGAGCTCCGATTAGAATAAGGATTAAAATGATTGCTATTTTATAATATCTTGAAATGTATTTTTCATAATAAAAATAAGCAATCAAAAACATAGCTACAATGCCTTGATAACTTGCATCAAAGATTCCATATACACTTAAAACACCCCAATTTAGCCAATCAAAGCCAAAAGGATGAGCAAAACTAAGTAAAAAAATTCCACAAAGTCTTAAAAAATCATATTTAAGAAAAAAACATACTAAAAATAATAATCCATAAATTAATCCGATTAAGATAATTTCTAAAGGAATTAAATAAGCTAAATTAAAATAAATTGATGATAAAGCTATCCACCAAAACCATAAAATTCCTATAAAAAAACCGGTGTAAAAATATCCTGCTTTACTTTTGTTTCTTAGTAATAAAATTAAACCATATATGCTTAAAAATGGTGAAATAAATTCAAAAAGTAAATTTTCAAAAAAAGAAAAATAAATAAAATTTGACAATAAAAGTGCAGAAAAAAAGGCTTTTATTATTTTAAAAGTGGTAGAATTAGAATTTATGAACTTTAAAAAAAGGGGAAGAAATGGCAGAAAACGGAAATATTTGGACTTCATTGTTGCCTCTCATTGTGCTTTTTGCGATTTTTTATTTTTTGGTTATCAGACCACAACAAAAACAAGCAAAAGACCACAAATTAATGGTTTTATCTTTAGAAAAAGGAGATAAAATCATCACAAATGGTGGGATAATTTGCGAGGTGGTAAAACCAGAAGAGGATTTTATCAAAGTTAAGCTTAATGATGAAAATGTAGTTGTAAAAATTTCTAGAGATTTCATAGCAAAGAAAATTGATGCGTAGTGGAAAAATTACTTATAGAAGTATCATTTTCTTTGTAGTTTTTCTTATAGGATTAATTTTTTCCATACCTTCTTTTATGCAAACCCAAAGTGGTGCTAAGATCAACCTAGGACTTGATTTGCAAGGTGGTTTGCATATGTTATTAGGTGTAGAAGTAGAAGAGGCGGTTAAATCAAAGGTTAAATCTATAGCCTCTTCTCTTAGTTATTCTATCAATAAAGAAGATATTATTGTTGATAAAATCAAAGTAAATGATACTAGTATTGAATTTAGTTTATTAGATGAAAATGATATAGCTAAGGTTGATTTGTTATTAAAAGACATCAAAGGCTTGGCTATTACACATGAAAATTTACACTACACACTTTCTTTAACCCAAGAAGAAGTCAAGCTAACTCATGAACAAGCTATTTTGCAAGCTGTAGAAACTATTAGAAATAGACTTGATCAATTTGGTCTTGCGGAGCCAAATGTAGCAAGATCGGGTGAGGATAAAATTTTAGTCGAACTTCCAGGCATTAAAACTGCTGCAGATGAGGCTAGAGCTAGAGAACTTATCGCAAAAGCCGCGCATTTACAATTAATGGAAGTAGATGATGTTAGAATGGATCAAATAAATAATCTTACTCCAGCTCAAGCTGCTGAATATGGAGATTTGATTTTTGAAGATGCAAAAAATCCTCAAATTAAATATCTAGTAAAATCTATACCTATTCTTGATGGTTCTATGTTAACAGATGCAAAAGTAGGCTTTGCGCAAAGTAATAATCTTCCTGTGATTAATTTTACCTTAAATTCAGAAGGTGCTAAAAAATTTGGAGACTATACAGGAAATAATGTAGGCAAACGCTTAGCTATAGTTTTAGATAATAAAGTATATTCAGCTCCAAGAATTAATGAAAGAATAGGTGGGGGTAGTGGTCAAATTAGTGGTAGCTTTACTGTTGAAGAAGCTCATGATGTGGCCATTGCTTTAAGAAGTGGGGCACTTTTAGCACCGGTTAAAATGCTTGAAAAAAGAAGTGTTGGACCATCTTTGGGTGCTGATAGTATTAAAATGAGTATGATAGCCCTAGCAGGTGCTTCTATATTAGTTATTGCATTTATGGTGATGTATTATGGTATAGCAGGAATTTTTGCTAATATTGCTTTAGTGGCAAATATTTTAGTGATTATTGCTGTAATGGCTATGTTTGGTGCAACCTTAACTTTACCTGGTATGGCAGGACTTGTACTGACTGTAGGTATGGCAGTAGATTCTAATGTTATTATTAATGAAAGAATTAGGGAGTTATTGCGAGAAGGTGCTAGTATAAGGCAAAGTGTTGAAAATGGTTATAAGCATGCAATGAGTGCGATTTTAGATTCTAATATTACTTCGCTTATTACTTCAGTGGTACTTTATGCTTATGGAACAGGTGCAGTAAAAGGTTTTGCGGTGACTTTGAGTATTGGGATTTTAGTTTCGATGATTACTTCTATTGTTGGAACTCATGGTATGTTTGAAATGTTTATGAACCGTATGGAAAAAAGCAATAACACAAGATTATGGTTTGGATATAGGAGACCTTAATGCAATTTTTTAGTCAAAAACATGTTTATGATTTTATGAGAATGAGATTTGCAGCCATCTCTTTGTCTTTTATTTTATTTTTTGGTTCTATTTTTATCCTTTTTACTAAGGGTTTGAATTTTGGTATTGATTTTACCGGTGGAACTTTAGTGCAACTTCAATATGAGCAAAAAGCTCCTTTGGCTGAAATTCGTAAAGCTTTAGCTATCAATGAAAATTTAAAAGGTGCTAGCGTTACTGAATTTGGTGGCGCTAATGAAGTGATTATTCGTTTTTCAGGAAGTAGTGATAGTTTAGGAAGTGATATTGGAGTAAGTATTGCAAATTTATTAAAAGATACAGGTAAATTTGAAGTGCGCCGCGTGGATGTAGTGGGTCCAAAAGTAGGAGATGAACTGCGTAATAAAGGTCTTATGGCGGTTGGAATTTCTTTGATTGCTATTTTGATTTATTTGGCAGTGAGATTTGAATGGCGTTTTGCTATGGCTTCTATTGTGTGTGAAATTCATGATATAGTCATTACTTTGGGTGCTATTGCATTATTTGAAATAGATGTAAATTTAGATATTTTGGCGGCTGTTTTAACCGTACTTGGGTATTCTTTAAATGATACGATTATTATTTTTGATAGGATTAGAGAAGGTATTAAAACAAGTAAAAATTCAAAACTTGATCTAATTATCAATGAATCAGTTTCAGCTACTTTATCAAGAACTACTTTAACAACGGGTTTAACTTTAATCACCGTTGTAGTGCTTTATTTCTTTGGTGGATCTATGATAGAAGGTTTTGCTCTAACTATGATAGTAGGTATTGTAGCAGGTACTGCAAGTTCTATATTTGTAGCAAGTCCGGCGCTTTTATGGTTTAAATTCAGCGTTGCGCAGTATCGCCAAAAAGAATTAGAAAAAGTAAAGAAAAAACAAGAAAAAGAGAAATTAAGAGCAATGTATGAAAAAGGAATGGTATAAAAATGAATTGGGGTAAGGTTATTTATATCTTTTTTGCTCTAATGAGCTTAACTACAACCGCAGGATTTTTATATGATCAAAATGAAGTTGCTTTATTTATTGCAGCTTGTGTGAATTTAATTTCTACTTTATTGAAAATTGGGGTTAGAAATTTCTTAGCAGCTGAATTATTTGCTAGTTCTTTGGTAGCTGATTTGCATTTAATTCCAGCTTTTGCTTTAATACAAATTAATCCAGAAGCTAATGTTATGGTTTATACTTTAGCAATTGGTGCTTTGATAGCTAATATCTTTTCAATGATTTTAGTTATAGTTGATTCAGTAAAAAATCAAGAAGAAAATTAGGAGTTAAAATGGCATATGAAGCAGGTAAAATAGAAAAAAAATGGCAAAAAATTTGGCAAGAAAAAGAATATTTTGAACCAAAAGATGATTTTTCTTTACCAAAAAAATACATTTTATCTATGTTTCCATACCCAAGTGGTAGAATTCATATGGGACATGTGAGAAACTATAGCATAGGTGATGCTATGGCTAGGTATTATAGAAAAAAAGGTTTTAATGTCTTACATCCTATAGGTTTTGATAGTTTTGGTATGCCTGCTGAAAATGCTGCAATTAAACATGGTATCCATCCTAAAAAATGGACTTATGAAAATATTGATTATATGCAAAATGAACTTGCATCTTTGGGCTTTTCTTTTTCTAAAAAAAGAATGTTTGCTACTTCTGATCCTTTATATACTAAATTTGAGCAAGAATTTTTTATCAAAATGTATGAAAAAGGACTTGTTTATACTAAAGAAGCTGAAGTTAATTGGTGTGAGAATGATAAAACAGTCTTAGCAAATGAGCAAGTTGAAGATGGCAAATGTTGGCGTTGTGGACATGAAGTCATTAGAAAAAAAATGCCAGGATATTATGTAAAAATCACTGCTTATGCAGATGAATTATTGCAAGATCTTAAAAAATTAGAAGGAAAATGGCCAAGTCAAGTTCTAACTATGCAAGAAAATTGGATAGGTAAAAGCACAGGGCTTAGTTTTGATTTTGATATAGAAGAAAATGATAAAATCAGTGCAAAAAAAATCAATGTTTTTACCACAAGAGCTGAGACTATTTATGGAGTATCTTACATTGCTTTAGCACCTGATCATGAAATAGTAAATGAATTAATTGATAAAAAATTACTAGATCAAGATGTTATAGCTAAAATTCAAAATATACAAAACCAAACACCGCGCCAAAGACAAGCCGCACCAAAAGAAGGATATTTTTTAAATCTTTATGTAATCCATCCACTAAGCAAAGAAAAAATTCCTTTATGGGTAGCTAATTTTGTTTTAAGTGATTATGGTAGCGGCGCTGTTATGAGCGTGCCTGCTCACGATGAAAGAGATTATGAGTTTGCAAAAACTTATAATTTGGCTATAAAAAAAGTAATTTATAAAGATGAAAATGACGCACAATGCTACACTTTAAAAGAAGGTGTTTTAACTAATAGTGACGAATTTGATCAACTAGAATGCAATGAAGCTAGGGAAAAAATTAGTTTAAAAATTGAATCTTTGGGTATTGGTAAAAAGGTTACTAATTTTAAAATTCGTGATTGGGGTGTTTCTAGACAAAGATATTGGGGAGCTCCTATACCAATGATTAAGTGTAACTCTTGTGGCATAGTCCCTCAAAAAATAGAAAATTTACCTATTACCTTGCCTGAAGATGTAGTGATAAATGGAGAAGGAAATCCACTTGATAAGCATGAAACATGGAAAGAGTGCGTTTGTCCAAAATGTGGTAAAAAAGCGCAAAAAGAAAGCGATACTTTAGATACTTTCTTTGAAAGTTCTTGGTATTTTGCGCGTTTTGCAAGTGATGATAAAACATGGCAAGAAAAAGCAGTAGATGAAAAAAGTGTTAATTATTGGATGAATGTTGATGAATATATTGGTGGGATTGAACATGCGATATTGCATTTACTCTATGCTAGATTTTTCCAAAAAGCACTTAGAGATTTGGGTTATTTAAAAGATGATGAGCCTTTTAATAGACTTTTAACCCAAGGAATGGTCACTAAAGATGGTGCTAAGATGAGTAAGTCTAAGGGGAATGTGGTTGATCCTGATTATATTATAGAAAAATATGGAGCAGATAGTGCAAGATTGTTTATATTGTTTGCTGCACCACCTGCTAAAGAACTTGAATGGAACGATAGTGCATTAGAAGGTGCGTTTAAATTTATCAATAGGCTTTATGAAAAGGCTATGAGTTTAGAATGTGGAAAATTACAAGAAATTGATCATCAAAGTTTAAATAAAGAAGAAAAATATGCTAGATTAAAAGTATATGAAGCTTTGAAAAAATCTTTCGAAGTTTATGAAGAAAGCTTTGCCTTTAATACCTTAATAGCTGCATGTATGGAGGCTTTAAATGCTTTAAATGCTATAAATCATAAAGAGGTTTCAAAAGAAGCTTTTTATATTATTTTAAATATCTTAGAGCCTATCATCCCTCATGTTTGTTTTGAACTTAGTGAGCATTTATTTAAATGTGAAAATTTTAAAGTATTAAAAATAAAAGATGAAGTTTTTGTAAAAGATAGTTTTAATATAGCTATTAGTGTTAATGGTAAAAAAAGAGCACAAATTGAAATAAATTCAGAAGCTAAAGAAGATGAGATTTTAGCTTTAGCTAAAGAAAATGTCGCAAAATGGCTAGAAGGAAAAACTATAGTAAAAGAAATTTATATTGATAAGAAATTGGTTAATTTGGTGATTAAATGAAAAAATATCTAGTGCTGTTTTTTGCTTTTTTCATCATAGCTTGTGGATATATTCCCTCTTCGCAGATGGCAAGTAGGGTTTTGGGTGAAAATGTATTTTTAAAAATCAATATTAGCAAACAAGATCCTGAAAACAGTGTTTACATAACAGACATTCTAAGAGAAGCCATGCTTAATAAGCTTGGTAGAAAAATCACAGATGAGTATAATGCAGATAGTTCTATTATAGTCACGATGAAAAAGTTAGAATTTCATCCTATGGTTTATGATAAAAATGGTTATGTGATTAATTATAAAGCAGAGCTTTATTTGGAGTTTGTGTTGCGTTATAAAAATGGCAAGGAAGAAATTGTAAATACTAAAGGAAGTTATAATTTTGATATTAATCCAAACTCTATCATCAGTGATCAAGCAAGATTTGAAGCGATTAAAAATGCATCAAGTGAAGCTTTTGATGAATTTGTTTCTATTATAGCTATTAGGGGTTATAAATAAAATGGCAAGTCATATCAATGAAATTGCAAAAGAAACATTGATAAAACTAAAAGAGCGTAAGTTATATCCAACTCCTGAAAATTATAGCGAGGTGTTTGAAGAGTGTGCTAAAAAAGCAGGAGTGATGAGTTCAAATAAAGCCAGAATAGAAAAATATACTAATCTTTTAGATGATTCTTACAAGCAAGAATTAAAAGGAAAAAGTATTCGAACTATTGATGAGTTTTTGATGTTTTTAGTCTCTAGGCTCAATAGACAGGTAAGTAGAAAATATGAAGATGTTTATGCTTTGCTTGGCTTAATCATTCAACAACTTAGTATTAGTAAAGATAAAAAAATCAAAGAGCTTGCTCAAATTACTCAACACAGATTATCCCAAGCTATGGATTTAGAAACCATATATCTTTTAAGAGCTAAATGGAAAGAACTTGAAAAATCTTATGAAGATGGAGAACTTTTAAAAAAATTAGAAGAATTTAATATCCGAGCTTTTTTGGATTTTCATGCTTTAATAGAAAAACTTATCACTATGCTAAAAGAACGTTCTTATGAAAAACAAGCTGAACTTTTACTAGCTTCTTTAGAACCTTTATTTGGTGAGAGTAAAGAAGTAGAGCAATTTAAGCAAAAATTAAAAGAAAATCCTAGATTGATTGCTAGAAAAGAATTTGCACATGAATATTGTTTGATGCTACAAAAAAAAGAAGCAATAGATAAATACTATATACAAAAAAATCTTTCTTTTTTCAATCAGCATTTAGAAAGCCTAAATGAAATGGTTTCAAAGCTTTATGATAATAGCCAAGAAGATGTGAAATTTATTAATGCTTTAACTAAAGATGAAAATGGTAATGTGCAGGTTAATTTTGATACATTAAAAGATAAGCTTTTGTATGCAAACGAGCAAATAGCTCAAATTAAAACTCAAATTCAAGCTACAAGCGATGATGAGCAAAGAGAACAATGGAGTCTTGCTCAAGAGCTTAAAAAACTTGATGAAAATTATAAGCTTTATGCGGTTAATTATGCTTTATCTTTCTTTAAAATCAATAATATAGAACATGTTATTAATGCTTACGGTATTGATAGTTTTAAAACCATTAGTGGGAAGTTTAAAAAAATCCTCAAAGATTTATGTAAAAATTTAGCTGAAATTTGGATTTTAGATGAAAGTTCTTATTTAATTGTTTTTCCGGGTAAAAGCTTAGAAGATGCTCAAATCTTTACGGAAAAAGCTTTGAAACTTATAGATGATTATAAATTTATTTATAAAGAAGAAGTAGTTAGACTTGTTTTATCATCTTCTTGTATAGAAAAAAAAGAATTTCCAGATGGCGATATTTTAAAAGAATTAATGCAAAAAGCTTAGTATGAAATTCCAGCAAACACTTTCACAAAAAACCATGCATGTGCAAAAAATCAGTAGATTTTTTATGTTTAGTATGTATGAAAAATATAAAAAATTTATCCCAAAAACTAAAAATATTCAAATTATTGGCACTAATGGCAAAGGAAGCACAGGTAGATTTTTAGCCCTTTTACTCTTAGAGCAAGGATGTAAAGTAGGGCATTATACAAGTCCACATATTTTTGAATTTAATGAAAGATTTTGGTTAAATGGAAAAATTACAGGCAATGAGCTTTTAGAAAAAGCACACGAAGAATTAGAAAGTGTTTTTTTAGATGATGTGAAAAAACTTAGCTATTTTGAGTATGCTACATTTTTAGCATTTTTTGTTTTTAAAGATTGTGATTATGTGATTTTAGAAGCTGGAGTAGGTGGAGAGTACGATGCTACAAGTGTTTTTGAGATAGATTTTAGTATTTTTACTAAAATAGGTTTTGATCATCAAGATTTATTGGGTAAAAACTTAGATGAAATAGCAAGAACAAAATTAAAAGCCATGAGTGCTAAAGCTTTAATTAATCATAAGCAAGAAACAAAAGTATTAAATTTGGCTCAAAAAATAGCAAAATTAAAACAAGCTAGTTTAGATATTAGTGCGTTAGATGAAAACAAGGCTATTTATCCTTATGTGCAAAAATATATTCAAAAATATAATTTAGCAACTTTTTTAAAAGATAATCTTTTTTTAGCCTTAGAAGCTTTTTCTAAAATTTGTGCCAAAAATGAAAAAGAATTGATTTGCAGCATTAGTAATTTGCCAAAACTTGATTTAAAAGGAAGGTGTGAGCAAATAAGTCAAAATATTTTTGTTGATGTAGGCCATAATGAAATGGCAGCTTTAACTTTAGCTGAAATTTTCAAGGAAAAAAAAGTTCATTTGGTTTATAATTGCTTTTTAGATAAAGATTCTTATAAAATTTTAAGAGCTTTAAAGCCTATAATAAAAATAGTTGAAATTTATGAATATGAAAGCAAAGACAGACCTTTAGCAGGCTCTGTTTTGCTAGAAAATTTAGAAAAATTAGATATTGCTTATCAAAAATTTGAACAAATAAAAAAAGATGAGTTGTATTTAGTTTTTGGTTCTTTTGTATTGGTAGAAAATTTTTTAAGAGGCTATAATGAAAGATAAATTTACGTTAACTATCACAGATGTAAATGGTTCTAGACATTTTTTATTAAGTCAGATCATAAAAAAAGTAATTATTTATTTTACTACTTTTGTTTTTGTTGTTATAGTTTTGGGTGCTTTATATATTAATTATTTGGCAGATAAGCGTTCAGAGCTTTTAAAAGAGCAAGAAACATTGTCAGCAAAAAATACTAAATTATTTTCTCAAAATGAAAGTATGCAAAAAAGTTTAGAGGAAAAAACAGCCTTGTATGATGAACTCCAAACTCAACTTGCAGATATTGAAGAAAATTTAGGTTTAAAGCAAGATGAGGGTTTGGATATACCAGAAAGATTGGAAAAAGTTAAGCTTACTAACGATCAAGCCTATTTATTTTTAACACAAATTCCAAATGGCCATGTGATAGAAGATAATGGAGTCACAGGTAATTTCGGATGGCGCCATCATCCTATATTAAATAAAAAAGAGTTTCATCCAGGTATTGATTTAAGAGCAGCTTTAAATACTCCTATTTATGCACCGGCAAATGGAGTAGTTGAATATGCTGCATATAGTAATAATGGTTATGGTTATTCAGTGATTTTGATCCATAATTTTGGCTTTAAAACGGTATATGCACATATGATGCGCAAAGATGTTGTTAAGGCAGGGCAATTTGTAAAAAAAGGTGATTTGCTTGGATATACAGGAAATACCGGTCTTTCTACGGGACCACATTTGCATTATGAGGTTAGATTTATTAATAAACTTTTAGACCCTAAAATTTTTATAGATTTAAACCGAAAAAATTATGAACAAATATTTGATAAAGAAAGGAGAGTTCCATGGCAATCTTTAATAAAGGCTCTATTGCTACAGTATCCGAAACTACAGTCATTTCAAACGGAGCAAAAATAGAAGGAAAATTTTATTTTGACTCTATGCTTCATTTAGATGGAGAGATTACAGGTGTGATTGATTCTTCTAATGTGATAGTAATAGGTAAGAGTGGTGTTTTAAAAGGACAAGTTAAGGCAAGTAAGATAGTGATTAATGGGATTTTTGAAGGAGAAATGCAAGTTGATTCTTTGGAAATTTTATCCGGTGGTGTGCTTAATGGTAATATCATAGTTAAACAATTAAGCATTGAAAATGGTGGAAAATTTAATGGAAGCAGTAAAATAATCGAAAAAGATGAAGAGCTTACAACTATTGATGTGAGTATAGAAAATTCAGAAAATGCAAGCTAAATTATATGAATATTTATTAAGTAACAAAACTGAGTTAATAGTTTGTGAGAATGATAAAGAAGCAGATGAGTTAGCTCAAGTTTGTTTATTTTTAAATTTAAAAACTTTCGTTTTGCCTGATTTTAGAGCAGAATTTGGTAGTGACTTGCGCTCTTTTTCTAAAGAGCTTTTTGAAATTTGCAAAGTTTTAAATGCTTATCATAAAGAAGATGAAAATAAAATTTTAATTTCTCCTATAAAAACAATTTTGCAAAAACTCCCCGGGAAAAAGCATCTAAAAAATATTATTCTTAAAAGAAATTCACTTCTTGCTTTAGAGAAATTTAAAGAAGAAATTTTACATAGTGGGTATGAGTTTGTAGATATAGTTCAAGATAAGGGTGAAGTTTCAATACGCGGAGATATTATAGATATTTTTGCAATTAATGAAGAACAACCTTTTAGAATTTTGCTTTTTTCAGATGAGATAGAAAGTATAAGATATTTTGATATTCATACACAAAAATCAATCCCAAATGAACTTTCAAAAATTGAGATTTGTCCATTTTTAAGTGCTTTTAATCAAGAGCAATATGAAAATTTACAAGAAAAAATTCAAAATTTTCAAAGCCAAAGTATTATTAATGATGTTAATTCTTTAGGATTTTGGTGTGTTGATGATTTTTGTGATTATTTGGATTTAAATTTTGTGAGTATAAAAAATTTTGATATAAATGATTTTGAAGAAGATATTAGTAAAATCAATCAAAATATTTTACCTGAACCAAAATTTTATAAAGATTTAGTAAGTTCTTATAATTATGATTTTTTCACTTTTCACAAAGATAAAAAAATTACTATTTTGGCAAAAAATGAAGCTTTGTTTAAAGCTTTAAATTTACAAGAATTTTCAAATATTAAATTAAAAATATCTCAAGAAAGAATCAACCTAATCACTCAAGATGAGCTTATTATCTCTTTAAATAAAAAAGAAAAAAGTAAAAGAGTTAGAAAAGCAAGTTTGGTAATAGATGAGCTTAGAGTCGGGGATTTTGTTGTACATGAAGATTATGGTATAGCTAAATTTTTAGGTCTTGAGATTATTATAATTGCAGGAGCAAAAAAAGAATTTGTCGCTCTTGGGTATTTAAATAACGATAAGCTTTTATTGCCTGTTGAAAATTTATATATGATTGATAAATATATCGGTGCAAGTGGTGGCGTGCCTTTACTTGATAAGCTTGGAAAAGGAAGTTTTCTAAAAATCAAAGAAAGATTAAAAGAAAAATTATTTGCCATTGCTTCAAATATAGTTTCTTTAGCAGCGACTAGAGCTTTGATAAAAGCAAAAGAATTAAAAATTTCTCAAGAATTACAAGATGAATTTATCAATAAAGCAGGATTTTTTTACACTAAAGATCAAAGTCAAGTTTGTCAAGAAATCACTCAAGATTTAAAAAGTATGCAGGTGATGGATAGGCTTTTAAGTGGCGATGTGGGTTTTGGTAAAACAGAAGTTGCTATGAACGCTATATTTACTTGTGTAAAAAGTGGTTATACGGCTTTATTTTTTGTGCCAACTACTTTGCTTTCAGCCCAGCATTTTAAAACCTTAAAACGAAGATTTGATTCTTTTGATATAGAGGTTTTTAAGCTAGATCGTTTTACTAGTGCTAAAGAAAAAAAACAAGTTTTAGCATTTTTAAAAGAAAATAAGCCTTGCGTAGTGGTAGGAACGCATTCTCTTTTAGGGGTTGAGTGTGAAAATTTAGGTTTAGTTGTGATAGATGAGGAGCATAAATTTGGTGTAAAACAAAAAGAAAAACTCAAAGAATTAAGTAAAAACTCCCATATTTTATCTATGTCAGCAACGCCTATACCAAGAAGTTTAAATCAAGCTCTTAGCTCTTTAAAGTCATATAGTGTTTTACAAACTCCACCTGAGGATCGTTTGGATGTGCGTACCTTTGTTAGAGAAAGTCATGACGCTTTGATTAAAGAAGCTATTTCAAGAGAATTAAGAAGAGCAGGACAGATTTTTTATATACACAATCATATAGCAAGTATTGATGGGTGTAAAAAATATCTTTTAGATTTGTTTCCAAATTTAAAAATTTTAATCTTGCATTCTAAAATTGATGCAAAAATTACTGAAGAAGAAATGATTAAATTCGAAAATAAAGAATATGATTTATTGCTTTGTACTTCTATAGTTGAAAGTGGTATTGATTTGGCAAATGCAAACACTATCATAGTAGAAAATTCAGATCGCTTTGGTATGGCTGATTTGCACCAACTTAGAGGAAGAGTAGGGCGTAGTGCTAAGCAAGGATATTGTTATTTTTTGATTGAAGATAAGGAAAAAATCACAAAAGATTCTTTAAAAAGACTTACGAGTTTGGAGAGTAATTCTTATTTAGGTTCAGGAAGCGTGCTTGCTTATCATGATTTAGAAATTCGTGGTGGTGGAAATTTATTAGGCGTGGATCAAAGTGGACATATAGAACAAATTGGTTATAGTTTATATCTTAAAATGTTAGAAGATGAAATTAATAAGCTAAGCAAAAAAGAAGAAATTAAAGAGAAAAAAATAGATCTAAAGCTTAATATCAATGCCTTTTTAAATAGTGAGTATATTGGTGAAGATCGTTTGAGATTAGAGCTTTATAGAAGACTTAGTAAATGTATGAGTGTTAATGAAGTTTATGAGATAGAAAGTGAGATGAATGATCGTTTTGGTAAGCCTGATATCTTCACAAAGCAGTTTTTGGATTTAATCATCATAAAAATTTTAGCTAGCAAGCATTATAAACTAGTGAGTAATTATGAGCAAAATATTTGTTTTGTAAAAGATGATGAGAGTAAGGAAGTTATTAAGGCAAAAAGTAAAGACGATGATGATGTGATCGAGGCTATTTTGATGCATTTAAGAAAGAGTGAAAAAGCATGAGCGGATATGAAATTTTTAAAGCTTTAGTTAATGCAAATATCAACTATAACGATTTTGAGTGGCTAGAAAATAATACTTTAAGCGAGTTTGAAATTTTAATTTCTGTGGTTTTAACTCAAAATACAAACTGGAAAAATGTGTTAAAAGCTTTGATAAATTTAAAACAAGCAAATATTACTAATATAGAAGATTTATCAAAGTTAAACACTCAAGATTTAGCACTTTTAATAAAGCCAAGTGGATTTTATAATACCAAGGCAAAATATATTAAAAATTTCACTCAAAAATATTTCCAAGATTTTAATTCTTTTGAACTTTTTAAAGAAGAAGTAGATAGAGAATGGCTTTTAGGCATTAAAGGCTTGGGTCAAGAAAGTGTAGATGGAATTTTAAATTATATATGTAAAAAAGAAGTTTTAGTAGTTGATGCTTATAGTGCAAAAATAGCTAATTATTTAGGCTATGAGTGTCAAAGTTATGATGAATTAGCAGATTTTTTAAAAAAAGGCATAGCTAAAAATCAACAAGAATTATGTGTTTTACTAAAAAAAGAATGTAAACTATACGAGCTTTATCAAATTTTTCATGCTTTAATTGTTTCTTTTTGTAAAACACACTTTCAAGGTAAAAAACTTTCAGCAGATGGTGCGCTTATTTTAGATCCTTTAAAATTTTAAATTTATTTTTTATTTAAAAAGTTATTTTTTTTACGATTAAAGTGCTATAATGTATTTAACTTCATAAAAAGGAGAAGTAATGAATACAAGTATAGTTGGAAAGCAATTTGAGCTAACTGAGTCTATAAAAGAGTATGTGGAAAAAAGCTTTGATGCTTTAAGTAAATATGGCTTAGATGTGATTTCTGCACGTTGTGTTATAAGCGCTGATGAAAGGCATGGAAAGAAAGGATTTTGGACTGAATTTAGCATTAACTTAGCTGGTATTAATACAGTGGTTGTAAAGCAAAAAGATAAAGACTTATATGCTGCTATAGATTTAGCTATTGATAGAATTTCTAAGGTTTTAAGAAGATTACATGATAAAAATATTACTCATAAGCATCAAGATGAGATAAAAGAAAATTTAGTATTGCCAAGTGTGATTGAGGAAGATGAGATAGTTCCAACAGAACTTGAGCTATATAAACCTTTAGAAATTGAAGAAGCACTAGAAAAGCTAAAAGCAAGTAAGGATATATTTTTAGTTTTTAATGACATAGATGCAAAAATGAGGGTACTGTATAAGAAAAAAGATGGTAAATTTGGTTTATTTTAAAAAATCTAGCCTTTTTAAGGCTAGATGTATTAGAAGAGTTTGTTAAAGATTTTATCTATTGCCTGATCTACTTTTTTACCTGTGTTTTTAGCACCATCACTAGCATTTCCACCTATTGTATTAACAATAGAATTTACAACACTTTTTGTATCAAGACTTACTTTAGGATCTTGTGTTGTTCCTTTTATAATGCCTTTGAAATTTGCTCTATCAATAACGATATTAAAAGGAATGTTTAATTTAGTGCTTTTTGTATCAACTTTGCCTTTGCTGATGTTTATATTACTTCTATCAGCCACTAGGTTTAAATTTAAATCTATAAGATTTTTATTGATATTCATTTTAGCTTCACCGTTGCGATATACATCTTGAGTGATATCTTTTTGTAAAAGTAGCATTAAAGCACTTGTGATGAGGTTTTTCTTAAGTTGTCCATCGGCTAAGTTCATTAGCACCACACCGCTTTCTTTTAAAAGATTGTAGTCAATACTTAAATTTGATTTTGCTTGATAATAATCAGGTAAATCTAAGCTTTGAGCTAAATTTGAAAGATCAGTATTTTGCATTTTAGCGTTAAAAATATTATTTTTTAAAGTTGCATTTAATGAGCCGTTAAATATATTTTTACTATTAACGCTTGCATCAATTAAAGCGTTTTTAAAATCAAATTTTCCTTCAAAATCAGCCTTGCCTTTTAAGTTTCTATCGACTAAAAATCCTAGTTTAGAAAAATCTTGCAATGAAATATTATAAGTACTTGCTAGAGCCATTTGATTAAGATCAAAATTTCCTTTTAATGAGTTAATATTTGCAAATGAACTTAGAGCTTTAGCGTTAAAATCAATGATTGATTTAGAAATTTTTCCATCAAGATTGATTTTTGCTGAAGTATTCTTTGGAAATTTTTTATCCAAAAGCTTGGATAATTCTACTTCATTAAAAGAAGAATTGATAGTGGCTTTAAAATCACCATTAATATTGTTAAAATCAAGTGTTTTTAAATCAATATCAGCATTTACATCGCCAAATGCTAAAACTTTTTGTCCAATTAAAGGGAAAAGTTGTTCTAATTTTATATTATCAACTTTCGCTTGCAAACTTTTTCCATTGGATTTTGCATTGATAAGCCCTTGCATGATTTTAATATTTGCATCAAGATTTTGAATTTGATTTGCCTTAAGATCAACTTTGGCATCTAAATTTAAAGGTCCATTGAGATTTTGCTTGGTTAAAGGTTTTAATTTGTTAAGATTATCTACAAAAGCACTAATTTGGGCTTTTAAATCTTTGTTTGTAAGATTATAAGAGCCTTTTAGTTGAGGTATTTTTGCTATGTTTGAATCAAGCAAAGCTTCATAATCAATCAAAGAATTTTTCACATTTGCTTTAGCTTGTAGATTAAAAGTTGTTTTTGGAAAATCAAGATTGCTTAGTTTTTTAAATTCTACAACATTTATATTTGCATTGTTTAACCTAGTATTTAGATTGAAATTTTTAAAATCAAGTCCTTGCGCTTTTAAATCTAAAATTAATTTAGAATTAATAAAAGCAGGCATAGAGATAGTCTTTAAAAGCTCTGCTACTTCTATATTGGTTGTGTTGATATTAAGATTATTATTTTCTAAAATAGCTTTTAAGCTACCACCAAATCCAAGCAAGTTAGCATCTAATTTTTGTAATTGATTGCTTGTAAAAAGTAAATTACCTTGAATTTGACTTTTGCCTTGGAGTTTTATTTTAGCTAAAGATGAAAATTGATTAAAATCATCTATTTTGATGTCAAAATCACTAGTTAAGCTTTGTTTTGCTATATCATAAATACTTTTTTGTGTATAAAGTTTGAAGAAGTTACTTAAAATTTCACTTTTAGATATAACTTCATTGTTTTGGATTAAAGATCTTATCTCGCCTTTTATATAGCTTTGTTTTGGTAGGCTTAGATTAAAATCTTTTTCAATTAGAGTATTGTTGATAGAACTTGTGTAAAAATTAATCAAAGCATTACCATTTGGTTTTAAATCTTTAGCTTGTATATCACTTATAATACTAATTTTTCCTTGAGCATATCTTGGTAAATTAGCAAAATCTAAAATTTGAGCTAAATCTATATTTTTTCCAATAAATTCAAGATTTATAGGAGAAAAATCAACAATTTTTGCATCTAAGCTAAGATTAGAATCAAATAAAAATCCATTACCTTTTACTAAAAAATCACTACTTTTACCTACAGCACTACCTTTAAATGTAAAATCTTTATCGCTTTTTAAGCCAAGATTTTGAATATAGTTTTGTTTAAGTCCTAAAAGATAGTTTAAATCAAATCCTAGTCTTAAAGGTGATATGCCACCTTCTATATTAGCAAAAAATTTATCATCAATATTTGCTTTAATGTCAAGTTGTGAAAAACTAATTTTAAAATTTTCAAATTTAACATTCATACCACTTTTTTGAGCAATAATCGTTTCGATTCTTGGCTTTAAAAAAGCATTGCCCATGCTTGTAAATAATAATGTATATATAGCTAGAAATGCTATACACGCTACACCTAAAAGAATGTAAAGAATTTTTTTCATGAGAAACCTTTATAATGATATATCATATAAATTTAGTGATATAGACTAAACTTATATGATATATTTTACTTAATTTATTGACAATTAACTTTCTTTAATGTATAATTCTATCACTCAAAAACAAAGAGTGCTAAAAATGGCACATTTTAGAAAGGATAAAAAATGAATTTTCAACCTCTAGGAAAGCGTATTTTAGTAAAACGCTTAGAAGAAATGAAAACTACTGCTTCTGGGATTATTATACCAGATAATGCCAAAGAAAAACCATTAAATGGTGAAGTTGTTGCAGTAAGCAAAGAAATAGAAGATATTAAGGTAAATGATAAAGTAATGTTTACAAAATACGGTGGAACTGAAATTAAACTTGATAATGAAGAGTATTTAGTTCTTAATGTTGAAGATGTTTTAGGGATTATTAAATAAAAAAGGATAAAAAATGGCAAAAGAAATATTTTTTTCAGATGAAGCGAGAAATAAACTTTATGAAGGCGTTAAAAAACTTAATGATGCTGTAAAAGTCACTATGGGACCACGCGGCCGTAATGTATTAATCCAAAAAAGTTTTGGTGCTCCAACTATCACAAAAGATGGTGTGAGTGTGGCTAAAGAAGTGGAATTAAAAGATTCTTTAGAAAATATGGGTGCTTCTTTAGTTAGGGAAGTAGCTAGTAAAACAGCTGATCAAGCAGGTGATGGAACAACAACGGCAACAGTTTTAGCGCATGCTATTTTTAAAGAAGGTTTGAGAAATATTACAGCAGGTGCTAATCCTATCGAAGTTAAAAGAGGTATGGATAAAGCTTGCGAAGCTATAGTAGCTGAACTTAAAAAACTTTCTCGTGAAGTTAAAGATAAAAAAGAAATAGCTCAAGTTGCGACAATTTCTGCAAATTCAGACGAGAAAATCGGAAATTTAATCGCTGATGCTATGGAAAAAGTTGGAAAAGATGGTGTTATTACTGTTGAAGAAGCAAAATCAATCAATGATGAATTAAATGTAGTTGAAGGTATGCAATTTGATAGAGGTTATTTAAGCCCATATTTCATCACAAATACTGAAAAAATGACAGCTGAATTGCAAAATCCTTTTATTTTGTTATTTGATAAAAAAATTGCTAATTTAAAAGATTTATTACCAATTTTAGAGCAAATTCAAAAAACAGGAAAACCACTTTTAATTATAGCTGAAGACATTGAAGGTGAAGCTTTAGCAACTTTAGTTGTAAATAAATTAAGAGGTGTTTTAAATATTTCAGCAGTTAAAGCTCCTGGATTTGGCGATAGAAGAAAAGCTATGCTTGAAGATATTGCTATTTTAACAGGTGGTGAAGTGATTTCTGAAGAGCTTGGAAGAACTTTAGAAAGTGCTAGTATCCAAGATTTAGGTCAAGCTTCAAGCGTGATTATTGATAAAGATAATACAACTATTGTAAATGGAGCAGGTGAGAAAGCAAATATTGATGCAAGAATCAACCAAATTAAAGCTCAAATTGCTGAAACAAGCTCAGATTATGATAGAGAAAAATTACAAGAAAGACTTGCTAAATTAAGTGGCGGTGTAGCTGTAATTAAAGTTGGTGCTGCTACGGAAACTGAAATGAAAGAGAAAAAAGATAGAGTTGATGATGCATTAAGCGCTACAAAAGCTGCTGTTGAAGAAGGTATAGTAATAGGCGGTGGTGCTGCATTAATCAAAGCAAAATCAAAAATCAGCTTGAATTTGCAAGGTGATGAGGCTATTGGTGCTGCTATTGTAGAAAGAGCTTTAAGAGCACCTTTAAGACAAATTGCTGAAAATGCTGGATTTGATGCTGGTGTAGTTGTTAATACAGTAGAAAATAGTAAAGAAGAAAATACCGGTTTTGATGCTGCAAAAGGTGAATATGTAAATATGCTTGAAAGCGGTATTATTGATCCTGTTAAAGTAGAAAGAGTGGCTTTACTTAATGCAGTTTCAGTAGCTAGTATGCTTTTAACAACTGAAGCTACAATTAGTGAAATCAAAGAGGATAAACCTGCTATGCCTGATATGAGTGGCATGGGCGGTATGGGAGGCATGGGTGGTATGATGTAATACCATCTTTTTGTTGCTTTTGAGTTGCTTTTTATATAAAGCAACTCACTCTTTTTTTATTTTTCTGCACTGATTTTTATTTTTGTTATAATAGATGTAAAATTATAAGGATTTTACATGAAAAACTTACAAGAAGAGCGATTTTCCAACTCAAAATACATTAAACCTAAAAGATATACTTATATAGGCAAAGATAATAAAAAATATACTTGGGATTTTATAGAAGCATTAGATAGTGTTTCTGTTTTTTTATATCATACTCAAAAAGATTCTTTTGTCTTTGTAAAACAATTTAGAATTCCTTTATGGGATTATCAAAAACGTAATGATTTAAAATTAGATGAGATGGGATTTAGCATAGAGCTTTGTTCAGGACTTGTTGATAAAAATTTGAGTTTAGAGGAAATAGCTAAAGAAGAATGTATTGAAGAGCTAGGTTATGCTCCTAGGGTTGTAGAAAAAATAGGAGAGTTTTATACAGGTTTTGGTTCAGGTGTAAGTAGACAGTTTTTATTTTATGCTGAAATTACCGAAGATGATAAAACTGGTCATGGTGGTGGAATTGATGGAGAGGATATTCAAGCAGTATGGATAAAAAGAAAAGACTTTGAAAAATTTTCTAAAGAAAATCCTATCAAAACCCCTTTACTTGAATATGCGTATTTGTGGTTTAAAGGTAAGAATTAATCTTACCTTTTATTTTTCTTCTTTATTTTCAATGTTTGGGTCTTTTTCATCAAGCATTTCTTTAAAGATTACAAATAAATCTTCAGAGGCTTTTTCAGCATTTGAGCATTTATCTAGAATTTGATTTTGAACTAATTCATTGCCTGTATTTTCATTATGTGCCAAGGCAACAGCTTGGTTGATATTTTCATGCACCTTTTGGTGTGGTAAATTTAACTTACCAAAAGCTCTTCCGCTAGAAAATCTTTCTTTGCCCACACCTGCAATCCATTTTGCAAGTCTACAACTTAAATGATCAGAGAGTGCTTTACCTGAAGCATGAATGATTTCATTATAACCATTTAATTTAAAAGCAACATGATCTAATTTTGCTAAGGAAACAAAAATTTCAGAAGCAATACGTTTAGCGTGCGAGCTAGTTGAATTTGCATTAGAGATTAATTGAGCAAAATTACTAGAGAATTTTATAATATGTTCATTTGATTCTAATGATACTTTTTCTACTTGTTCACTTTGTCCATACATTTCATCTGCATTTTGCTTTAATAGATTAATATTTAATTCTACTTCAGAGGTCGCTTTTTGTGTTTTTTCAGCAAGTTTTCTAACTTCATCAGCAACAACAGCAAAGCCTCTGCCGTGTTCTCCTGCTCTAGCAGCTTCAATTGCGGCATTTAGTGCTAAAAGATTAGTTTGATCAGATACATCTTTGATTAAGTTAATAACATTAGTGATTTCATCAACGCTACGGTGTAAATTACCCGCTGTATCTCTTGAACGGTTAGCTGATTCAATAATGCTTTGAAGTGAAGATATAATTGAATGCGTAATTGCATTTAATTCTTGCATATCTTTTAATGATGAGTCAGAATACTGGGAAATCATTTCAGCTTTATTTACATTTTCTTGCATATCGCCTTGTACATTTGAAATGCCTTTTAACACTCCAGTTAATAACATCTCCAAAAGACGAGTTTCAAGTGCAGTTTTCCCACAATCTTCTTGAAGTTGCTTTTCGTATTTTTCGATTAATTCTTGTTTTTCTAAAAGAAGTTTTTTGTTTTCTTCTTCTAGTTCTTTGATTTTATTTTGTAAATCTTCAAAGTCTTGTTTTGATTGACTTTTTTTTCCAAACATAGTTTTTCCTTGAAAGTTAAAATTAGAAAGAAATTATTTTTTATAATTTGATAAATAAGTGTTTAGCTCATCTTTTAATCTTAGTTTTTCTTTTTTAAGATTTGCAATTTCCAAGCTATCTAGATGAATTCTACCTTCTTCTGCGTCTTTGATTTTGTGATCAAGTTCATTGTGCTCTTCAAACAATTTATCAAAGTGCATGTCTTTACCTTTTAGCTCAGTGATTAAATCTCTAAATTCATGTAGCATATAAGCCTCCTTTTTAAAATTAATATTTGATTATAGCTTAAAATAAGTTAAATATATTTTAACTCATCGGGTTTTTGCTTGTTTTTTATAATCTTTTTGGCTATTTTTATGCTATCTGCTGTACCTACGATTAATAATTTTGCTCCAGTACCTATTAAAGTATCACCTCTTGGCATAGGTGTGAATTTTTTATTTTCTAAAATTCCTACTATACTTACGTTTGCCATATCTCTTAAATGAATTTCTTTTAATCTTTTAAATCTCACCCAGGATTCATCAGGAATTTTAACCTCTTCTAAATCAATAGGGCTATTTTTTTTATAAAGATAATTTTCTAATAAATTTTCCATATCTGGTCTTGCTGACATCGCACTAAGTCTTTGTGCGACTAATTTTGTAGCAGAAACAATAGAATTTGCTCCAAGTTTTTTAAGTTTTTCTGTTTCATCTTCGTTGCTTGAACTAGCTAGTATAAAATAAGGATTAATTCTTTGTAGTTCTTTTTCAAATAATCTTACTGAGGCAATGATAGCAATATTATCTGCTATGTTATTACTAAGGGTTATTACGCCTTTTGCGCTAGAAAGATTGGTTTTTAAAAAGGCTGTATTAGTATGAGGTGCGCTTTCTATATAATAAGGATAATTATATTTTTCAGCAATCTCGCTGAAATTTTCAACTTCATCAACCACAACAAAAGGAATATGATTTTCTCTAAATTGCTGTGCTAATTCTATGGTAAAATCATTATGGTAGCATATTACAAAATGATTTTTTAATCTTGCAACTTTATGCAGCATTCTTCTTTCCTTGATGATTTTAGACAAAACACCTTTTTTTACTATTTCTATTACTAAACCCATACAAAAAGTAAATATTGTAAAAGTTAATAGTACATATACAACAGTAAAAATTCTACCTGCTGTTGGTATGGGATTAACTTCAGTATAACCCAAAGTGGTAAAAGTCATACCGGCTTGATAAATAGCATCGTTAAGGTTATAATTACTTGTGAGCATATAACCAAAAGCCCCAATTAATGTCATAACAACAACGGCAATAAGAGGAATTCTTAAAAATTTAAGTTGCTCATAAAGCTCATCATTGAGATTAATTGGAGGTTTTGGAGAGGGAGACCAATTGAGGAATTTTTGTAGCTTTTTTAAAAAAGACATAGTAATTCCTCATTTACATTAAGGATTATTTACTACTTTGCTTTTTAAGTGTTCTTAAAGTTGAAGCAGCAACTCTAACTTTTCTAGTAGTTCCATCTTCTAAAGTAATACGAACTGTTCTTAAATTTGGCAAAAAGCGTCTTTTTGTTTTATTGTTAGCATGGCTAACATTGTTACCTACCATAGGTCCTTTTCCTGTAATTTGGCAAATTCTTGACATAAATTTTCCTTATGAAATAAAAATAATTTTTAGCATTGTATCTAAAACAAGCTTAAAAAAATCAAATATTATCAAAAATACATAAAGAAAATTTGATAATAAGTATGATAAAATTATTTTTTACTTTTATTGGAGATATAAAATGTATGTAGCACCAAGTTTATTGTCTGCAAATTTTTTAAATTTAGAAAATGAGATTAAAGAAGTGTGCGAAGCAGGGGCTGATTTATTGCATATTGATGTGATGGATGGACATTTTGTGCCAAATCTTACTTTTGGTCCTTGTGTGGTTGAAAATATTTCAAAAATTACTTCAGTGCCTTTAGATGTGCATTTAATGGTGCATAATGTTAGTAGTTTTGTAGATTTATTTATCCCAGTTAAACCAAAATTTATTAGCTTTCATTTGGAAGCTGAAAATCATCCTATTAGGGTATGTGAGTATATAAGAAAAAACGGTATTCATCCTGCTATTGTTTTAAATCCACATACTCCAGTTTCAAGCATAGAGCATATTTTAGAATTTGTAGATATGGTACTTTTAATGAGTGTTAATCCAGGCTTTGGTGGGCAAAGTTTTTTACCTTTAGTGTATGATAAAATTAGACAGTTAAGAGAAATGATAGATAGGAAAAATCTTAAAGTTTTTATAGAAGTAGATGGTGGGGTAAATGGTTTAAATGCACCTGATTTAGATGAAGCAGGAGCTGATATTTTAGTCGCAGGTAGTTATATCTTTTCCTCACAAGATAAAAAAACAGCAATTAATTCTTTAAAGCTTGAATTTTGAGTCAACAACAAATCGATGATTTGATCATCAAGCTAAGCAAAGAAAACAAACCTTTTCCTTGGGTTTTAAAAGAACTTGCAAAAATAGAAGAATTAAATCATTATGAGTTTGATTTATATATTTTTGAGCTTTTAGGACTAGGAGTGGAGCTTAATGCGCAAAATTGCTTGTGCTTAAAAAGTAAAAATACAAAAATAAAAGATGAGATTTTTTGTGTAGTAGATATCGAAAGCACTGGCGGGATAAAAAGTGGTCAAATTTTAGAAATAGGTGCGGTTAAAATTCAAAATTATAAAGAAATTGATAGATTTGAAAGTTTTGTAAAAGTAGAAAGCATACCTGAAAATATTACAGAATTAACTGGGATTAGTTTAGATATGGTAGAAAATGCTCCTTCTTTAAAAACTGTGTTAAATGATTTTAAATTATTTTTAAAAGATAGTATTTTTGTAGCACACAATGTGCGTTTTGATTATCATTTTATATCTAAAGCTATGTATGAAAATGATTTTGGGGTGCTTTTAAATAGAAGATTATGTACTATTGATTTAGCTAAAAAATGCATTGAAAGTCCAAAATACGGTCTTGATGCGCTAAAAGAGTTTTTGTGTATTGAAAGTAAGCATCATAGAGCCTTAAGTGATGCTTTGGCTGCAAGTGAAATTTTAAAATACTGTCTTAAAAAAATTCCTTTTTATATAAAAACTACCGAAGAATTGTTACATTTTAGCAAGCAAGCTAAAAATCAAATAAAAAAATAAACTTTGTTTTGTATTTATTGCTATACTTGCTTTGCATAAATGACGGGAGCTTGTGATACAGGCTGAGAGTAAGCTAAAAGCTTAGACCGCACCAGAACTAGGTAATGCTAGCGTTGGGATAATTTATCAACTACTCACATACCCTTCATTTATCCAAATTTTATTTTAAGGATAAATTTAAATGAAAACTCAAATGTCTTATGCAAAAGAAGGAATTTTTACAAAACAAATGCAAATTGTTGCACAAAAAGAGCAAGTAAGTGAAGATTTTTTGCTTGAAAATATAGCATGTGGAAAAATTATCATTCCTGCAAATATCAACCATAAAGCACTAGACCCAAATGGTATTGGCTATGGACTTAAAACAAAAGTAAATGTTAATTTAGGTGTTTCAAATGATTGTGTAGACTATAGTGAAGAAATTAAAAAGGTAGAGTTGGCTCATAAATTTAATATAGAAGCTATTATGGATCTTAGTAATTATGGTAAAACTAGTCGTTTTAGAGATGAGCTAATTGCTACTTCAAAAGCTATGATAGGCACTGTACCTGTTTATGATGCGGTTGGATTTTTAGAAAAAGATTTAAAAGATATTAAGGCAAAAGATTTTTTAGATGTAGTATATCATCATGCCAAAAGTGGAGTGGATTTTATGACAATTCATGCAGGGATAAATTCTCGTGCTGCTAGGGTTTTTAAAGAGTGTGATAGGATTACTAATATAGTTTCAAGAGGAGGCTCAGTTCTTTATGCTTGGATGCAAATGAATGATGCTGAAAATCCATTCTATGAATATTATGATGATTTACTCGCTATATGTAAGGAATTTGATGTGACACTTTCTTTGGGTGATGCGCTAAGACCTGGTTGCACTCATGATGCAAGTGATGCGGCTCAAATTACTGAACTTATAGAACTTTCATCGTTAACCAAAAGAGCATGGGCTCAAGATGTGCAAGTGATGATAGAAGGACCTGGTCATATGGCTATTAATGAAATAGAAGCTAATATGCAACTTGAAAAAAGAATTTGCAATGGAGCTCCATTTTATGTTTTAGGACCATTGGTTACTGATATAGGCGCAGGATATGATCATATAAGTGGAGCAATCGGCGGAGCAGTTGCAGCAGCAGCTGGTGCTGATATACTTTGCTATGTAACCCCTGCTGAGCATTTAAGACTTCCAAATTTAGAAGATGTAAGAGATGGTATAGTAGCAACTAAAATAGCAGCTCATGCAGGAGATATAGCTAAACTTCCTAAAGAAAGAAAAATAGATGATGCAATGAGTAAAGCTAGACAAGATATTGATTGGGAAAAAATGTTTAAATTGGCAATTGATGGAGAAAAGGCTAAGAAAATGTTTAATGAAAGAAAACCTGAAGAACTTAATTCTTGCTCAATGTGTGGAAAAATGTGTGCTATGAACACTATGAATAAAATTTTAAAAGGCGAAGATGTAAGTTTGATAAAAGAATAAACCCTCGATTGTGAGGGTTTATTTTGATTAATCTATTACTTTATAATTATAAGGTTTTAGATTTTTATCATCTTCAAGAAGTTTTGCTGGTGGATTACCATTTACTTCTTGATGTTTGTAGTAGCGATCGCCTGCTTTGTTGCCATTTAGATCTACTTTATAGTGAATTTCACCTGGATTTAATTTTTGAATATCTTCAAAACCTAAATTTGAAGTTTTGAAATCTTTAATACCATTTTTGGCCGCAATTTCTACTAATTTAGTTTGTCCTTGTCTTGACATATCAACTGATTGTAAAAGCATTCTTGAAGCTTCTCTAGGATTGTGGAATCCTGTTGAGTTTTCAGCGCCTACAAAGTCTGCTCTTACTTGAGATTTTCTATGAAGTTCTAATACTTCTTTTAATTCAGCTGAAATTTTAGCATCATCTGCTTTGCCATTAGTTTGGAATTTAGGCATTTTTCCAAGCTCTACGCGAATAGTTTCTACATCTTTAATCAAGCTTACTAAAGAATATTCAGCTGTTCTTAAATCATGAGCTACTGAATTTTGAATATCTTTTACTTGTTTAGCTAGATAGCTTTCGCTTTGAGTATGGCAAGTTTTACAAGCTGAATTAATATCAACTAAAGGCGAGGTGATGTTATGGTTGGTAACTTTTTTTGCACCTTTTCTAATATAAGGCATGTGACAATCTGCGCAACTTACACCATTTGCAGCATGTACTCCACCACTATAAAGTTCACTTTCTGGGTGTTGAATTTTTAGCATAGGTGCTTTAGTGATTTTATGAACCCAATCACTTGGGAAATTTTCTCTATTTTTTTCATAATAATCATCAAACATTTCTATTCTAAATGGCTCACCTTTTTTCCACTCACTCCATGGATAGGTTAACTCTATACCATCAACCTCAATTTCAATTGGTTTATTTCCATCTCTCCAAGAGTCAAATTCATCATAAGTTTTTTGTGTACCATTCCACCATTTTTTAGAACTATCATTAGCAATACTTTCACCGATAGTTTTTACTTTAGTACCTGTTGGTTTGAAATAATATTCAACGTGACATTGAGAGCATACTAAAGTTCTCATCTCGCTTCTTGAAGCTTTAATGCCTTGTTTTTTATCTGCCTCATAGCCTCTTGAAATTAATGCATTAATTAAAGCTGGTCTTGTAAGTCTTAAACTCATATCTGTTGGGTTGTGACAATCTGCACATGTTACACCCATTCTTTTTCCACCATGAGGTCCACTGTGCTCAGGCGAGTTTTCTTTAGCTCCATTTACCGCAGGAACTGTTTTAATCATAGTCCAATATTTTGCAGAGTTAAATGCCACCCAATCACCTTTTGCAGTGTTGTTTAAAAGCCAAGGAGTCCATCCGCTATGGCAATTCATACAAGCTGTTGGTTGACCACCAAATCCTGCAAAGCCATGTGCATTTAAGAAATCTTTGTTATTTCTAGCTGTATCCATTTGATCTACTTGAACCCAAAAGTGTCCTCTTTCTTCATTAGCATCAATGCTAAATGGATAACCCGCCCAAAGAACAGTTAGTTGTGGATAGCGGATTAGTTTTGAATAAGCTAAATTTCCACCAAATTCTGTTGCATTAGGTGCTTGTTTTTCCACTGCTGTATGCATATCTAAATAATCAGGAAAATTCTTTCCCCAATAATCAAAAGTAGGATTTTCATCGCCAAGTTTTACAATTTCTTGAGAAATGATTCCACCTACTGAATCATTTGTTTTAGCTGTGATATCTTGATTTAACCACAATACGCCCGCAATAGCTACTATAGTAGCACTTATAGCACTATATAAAATGCCTTTATTATTCATTAATTACTCCTTTCATTTAAAATCCTCTCTTATGGCCAACACCTTGGTGACAAGATACACAACTTAAGGAATTATCTTTATGTGGATCTAGAGTAGGGTTGATAGTGTTGCTCGCAATTTCTTTATGACATTCTATGCAGTTATTTTGGACTATTTCTTTACTTTTTGCATTTGCACTTAAATGTGTAGGTAAAGAATCAAGTTTAAAAGTAAATGCATAAGCATGTCCTAAACCACTTTGAGCTTTAGCAATCCATTTTTCAAAAAAGCTATGTGGTAAATGACAATCATTACAGGTTGCTCTTGGTTTACCATCAACTTCTTTAGAGTGTGAAGCTTTTAAATAATCATTATAAACTTCGTTCATAATATGACAATTATTACAGCTTTCACTGGCATCGCTAAAATAAGAAGTGCC
The DNA here is from genome assembly GCF_025771745.1 of Campylobacter sp. IFREMER_LSEM_CL2127. Classification (NCBI taxonomy): domain Bacteria; kingdom Pseudomonadati; phylum Campylobacterota; class Epsilonproteobacteria; order Campylobacterales; family Campylobacteraceae; genus Campylobacter; species Campylobacter sp. IFREMER_LSEM_CL2127. Next base: position 275,867 of record NZ_JAKMQV010000001.1, on the reverse strand, counting down.
TTTAGCATTATGGAAAGTATACATTCCAACTCCTGCTAAAATTACAAGCAAGAAGAGGAAAACAGCAAAAAGTTTTGAGTTTGCTTTTTTCAAAGTCTCTCCTTTGAATGAAGTTTAAGTTACAAGAACTTAAGTATAATTATATTGCATTATAAAACCTAAAAAGTAAATATAAATTTATTAATCATTTATTATTTTTTTAATAAGAGAAAAAAAGTATTATTTTTTTATATAATTTTATTTACTATTATAAAAATAAAATAAATTTTAATAAAAGAAATACTAAAATATTACATACTAGAAAATAAGGCAGGTGTATTATGCAAATTCAACCATCAATGTATATTAATAGAGAACTTTCTTGGCTTGCATTTAACTCCCGTGTTTTAGATCAATGTTCCAAAGATCTTCCTTTGCTTGAAAAACTTAAATTTATAGCTATATATTGTACAAATTTAGATGAGTTTTATATGATAAGAGTGGCTGGATTAAAACAGCTTTTTATAGCAGGAATAAGCACAGCAAGTAATGATGAAATGACCCCACTTGCACAGCTTAAAGCTATTAGAAATTATTTACATGAAGAAAAATATGTAGTAGAGCAGTATTTTACTAAAATAACTCAAGATTTAGAAAAAGAAAATTTGTTTATTCGTTTATATGAAGAACTTGATGAGGATTTAAAACAACAATGTAATGAGCATTTTTTCTCTAATATTTTTCCTGTAATAGTGCCTATTGCGGTTGATGCAACTCATCCTTTTCCGCATTTAAACAATCTTTCGTTTTCTTTAGCGGTAAAACTTTGCGATCCTATGCATCCTGAACTTTTAAAATTTGGTATGATACGCATACCTAGGGTTTTACCAAGATTTTATCAAGTAAGTTCGAATATTTATGTGCCTATAGAAAGTATAGTACGTCATCATACAGAGCATATTTTTCCTGGTTATAAGCTTTTATCTTCTGCTGCTTTTAGGGTAACTAGAAATGCAGATATGGAAATAGAAGAAGAAGAGGCTGATGATTTTATGTTGATTTTGGAGCAGGGTTTAAAGCTTCGTAGAAAAGGTGCTTTTATACGCTTACAAATAGAAAAAGGCGCAGATGAGCAGTTGATCGAATTTTTAAGCTCTCATATGAATATTTTTCATAAAGACATTTACGAATACAGCATACTTTTAAATTTACCATCATTGTGGCAAATCATTTCTAATAAAGAATTTACACACTTACTAAGCCCTGTATATACACCAAAGATTTTACCGCCTTTTGGAGATAATGTGTCTATTTTTAGTGCAATTGATAAACAAGATATATTGGCTATACAGCCTTATGAAAGTTTTGAGCCTGTGTATCAATTTATCAAAGAAGCAAGTAAAGATCCTAAGGTTGTTTCTATAAGAATGACTCTTTATAGGGTAGAAAAAAATTCAAACATAGTCCAAGCTTTAATTGATGCAGCCAGTGATGGCAAGCAAGTTACAGTAATGGTGGAATTAAAAGCACGCTTTGATGAGGAAAATAATTTGCACTGGGCAAAATCATTAGAAAATGCAGGGGCTCATGTGGTGTATGGAATCACTGGTTTTAAAGTGCATGCAAAAGTAGCCCAAGTGATTAGAAAAGAAGGGGATAAATTAAAAATTTATAATCATTTAAGTACAGGCAATTATAATGCAAGTTCAGCTAAAATTTATACTGATGTGAGTTATTTTACTTCTAAAGAAGAATACTCTCAAGATACTACAACTTTTTTTCATATACTTTCAGGATATAGCAAAAGCCGTCGTTTAAAGACTTTATCAATGAGTCCAAAGCAAATCAAAGAAAGAATTTTAGATATGATAGCTACTGAAGCAAATCATGGAAAAGATGGAGTAATCATAGCTAAAATGAATGCTTTAGTAGATGGTGATGTGATTAAAGCTTTATATGATGCTTCAAATAAGGGTGTTAAAATAGATCTTATTGTACGTGGAATTTGTTGTTTAAGACCTGGGGTAAAAGGGTATAGTGAAAATATAAAAGTTAGAAGTATAGTGGGAAAATATTTAGAACATGCTAGAATTTTATATTTTAAACACACTGAGCCAAATTATTTTATTTCAAGTGCTGATTGGATGCCAAGAAATTTAGAAAGAAGACTAGAATTAATGACTCCTATTTTTGATGAGCATTCGCGTGCAAAGTTAGCTCAAATTTTAAAATTACAATTAAGCGATAATGATTTGGCTTATGAGTTAGATAGCGAAGGAAGATATCGTAAGATTACTTTAAATGAAGCAGAAAAAATTAATAATTCTCAACAAATCTTAGAAGAATATATTAGTAGAATTTTTAATACCTTGAAAAAAGATACTGATCATAGTAGAGCAGCGCATTTAGCAACGAAACTTTTTAGGGATAGCTAATCCTTGCTTTTTAGCAAGGATTATTTCCAACCTTCTATGTAATTTTTAAGTTTTCTACCAACTTTTGGGTGTTTGAGTTTTTTTATGGCTGAGCTTTCTATTTGTCTTACCCTTTCTCTTGTGACATTTAGTTCTTTGCCGATTTCTTCTAAGGTTCTATCACTTTCATCATCCATTAAACCAAAACGCATTCTAATAACAGCTTTTTCTCTGTCATTAAGCTGATCTAAAACTTCATCAATTTGTTCTTTTAAATCATCTTTTAAGATGTGATCCATAGGTGAAATTGAAGTTCTATCTTCTACAAAATCTCCAAATTTACCATCATCTTCATTGCTAATAGGTGCTTCTAGAGAAATTGGTTCTTTAGTGATTTTAATCACTTGTTTTACTTTATCTACGCTAAGTCCTACTTCTTTAGCAATAATGCTTACATCAGGTTCTTTACCTTCTTTTTGTAAATATTCACGAATGATTTTATTGATTTGATTAATAGTTTCTATCATATGAATAGGAATTCTAATCGTTCTTGCTTGATCGGCAATTGCTCTTGAAATGGCTTGTCTAATCCACCAAGTTGCATAGGTTGAAAATTTATAACCGCGTTTATATTCAAATTTATCTACCGCTTTCATTAAGCCTATATTGCCCTCTTGGATTAAATCTAAAAATGGTAATCCGCGGTTAGTATATCTTTTAGCAATACTTACAACCAAGCGTAAATTTGATTTTGCCATTCTGGTTTTAGCCTCATCAGATATTTTTTTACCGCGTTTGATTTGCTCTAGAATTTCTTTTAATTGATCTTTTTCTAAATCAAAAGAATTTTGACTAGCTTCTTTGGTTTGAATGAGTTTTTTAATCTCCATATAAGTGCTTACCATGGTAGTTTCTAAAGCACGCTCGGCTATTTCTTCTTTGCTAAGTTTGGTAATATCTTTTAAAATATCTTGGTGTCTTTGTTTTAATTCTTCTGAAAACATCGGTAAGCGATATTCTAAGCGTTTTAATTCTTTGTCAAATTCCTCATCACTTTTTAATGCTGTTTCCATAGATTTTACTATTTCAGAAATAAGTTTTGATGTTGGACCTAGATCCATTAGTTTTTCTTTTAGTATATTTTTCTTAAAAGCAATTATGAGTTTATCTAATAGTTCATCATCATTTTTTTCTGCATTAATAGTAGATATAGTTTTTAACCATTCTTTTTTTGCTTTTTCTAATGCTTTAAAGCTTTCTATGACTTTTAAAGTTCTTTCGTCTTCTTTTTTACTTACTTTTTTGGGTTTTTTTTCACTTGAGTTTTCATTTTCCTCGTTTTCATTTTCCTCTTCAGAGTCTATTTCATCATCACTTTTATCATCATCACTTTTATCATCATCTTCAAAGCTTTTAAAAAGCTCTTTTACTCTTCTTTCTCTATTGATTAAAGGTTCTTTATAATCAAGTATAAAATCTATCAAATAAGGCACAGAACAAAAAGCATCGATGATAATGTCTTCGCCTAGCTCAATCTTTTTAGAAATTTCAATTTCTTCATCTTTGTTTAAAAGAGCAATTTGTCCCATTTCTCTTAAATACATTCTTACAGGAGAGTCTGATCTGCTCCACTCGAGTAAATCATTTTCATTGGCTAAATCAAATTCATTTTCCAAACTTGTATCTTGTAATTTTTGTTTTTCCTCTTGTAGCTTTTTTGCTTCTTCTAAATTTCTTTTTTTGGCAATTTCAGCTGAAGAGATTAATTCTACTTTATATTTATCCATTAGATCACGGATTTTTTTTGCACTTGTTGCGTTTGGAAGCTTTGCAAAATACTTGACAAGTTTTTCATATGTGATATAATCTTTAGAATTTTCTTTGAAAAGTTCTTCTAAAACATTAGTTTCATTAGCCATGGATACCCCTTGTATTTAAGTAATGAGTGTAAAACTAAATATTATGCCTAAAAATTAATTAAAAACAAATAAAAACATTTTGGAACAGCTTTTGCTTTGTTAGTGAAAAATTAAGATTTTAGTTAGGAAAAACAATGCAAAATGGGTATTATCAAGCCACTGGTGCTATGGTTACGCAGTTTAATCGCTTAGATGTTGTAACTAATAACCTAGCAAATGTAAATACAAGTGGCTATAAAAGAGATAATGTTGTTATTGCAGATTTTAAAAGGATTTTTAAAGAAACTCAAGATGAGTTGCCTATACAAAATCACACAAGAGATGCTGCAAGATTTGCAAATACAACTATAGATAGAGTTCCACAAGTTAATCACGTCTATACAAATTTTAGCGTAGGCTCTATGAAAATGACGCATAATCCTTTGGATTTAGCTCTTACTCGTGAAGATACTTTTTACTTAATTAAAACAAATAATGGCGAAGTAAGATTAAGCCAAGATGGAAATTTCCAGCTTGATGATGAGGGTTATTTGGTAAATCGTCAAGGGTATAGAGTTTTAAGCAGTGATTATTTTAACAATCCTGAAAATGATGGTATACGCATAGGAGATTCTACTTCTTTTATTAATGTGGATAAAAATGGAATCATCAGTGCGTCTAATCAAGATATAGCAAGATTATTCGTAGCGCAAGTTGATGACTTAAGAGATTTGCAAAAAGATGGCGATAATATGTATAAAATCGATAATTTAAACAAAATTAGAGATTTGCCAAATTCAAATGCCATTAAGCAAGGTTTTACTCAAGGATCAAATGTTAATCCAGTTACAGAAATGGTAGGATTAATCGAAGCAAATAGAATGGTTGAGATGTATCAAAAAGTTATGACATCTCATATGGATGATTTAAATCAAGAAGCTATTAACAAATTAGCAAGTACTAAATAAAACTAAGGATAGGTAAAATGTTAAGATCATTATATACAGCAGCATCAGGGATGGTATCACAACAAACACAAATTGATGTAACGTCAAATAATATTTCAAATGTTAATACAGTAGGTTATAAAAAATCGCGTGCAGAATTTGCAGATTTGATGTATCAAACGATGAAATACGCAGGTACTTCAACCTCAAGTACCACAAAACACCCAAGTGGTATAGAAGTGGGTCTTGGCTCAAGAGTGACAGCTGTGAGTAAAATTTTTAGTGAAGGTAGTTTAAAACAAACATCAACTTCAGGTCTTGATATGGCAATTGCTGGTAATAATGGCTTTTTTCAAATTCAAATGCCTGATGGAACTATAGCTTATACTAGAAATGGTCAATTTACTAAAGATGCTGAAGGAAATATAGTAAATTCAGATGGTTATAGACTTTTGCCGGAAATGACTATACCTGAAGATGCTACAGCTATTAACGTAGCAAGCGATGGAACAGTTTCTGTTATGCAACCAGGAAATACAGCAGAAACTCAAATAGGTCAAATTGAACTTGTTAATTTTATTAATCCCGCAGGTTTACATGCTTTAGGGGATAATCTTTTGGTAGAAACTGATGCAAGTGGAGCGCCTATTGCAGGTATAGCTGGAGAGAATGGATTTTCTGTAATCAAACATGGCTTTGTAGAGCTTAGTAATGTTCAGCTTGTAGAAGAAATGACAGATCTTATCACAGGGCAAAGAGCTTATGAAGCTGGCTCAAAAGCTATTACTACAAGTGATGATATGCTTGGAATTGTAAATCAATTAAAACGCTAGAATTAACTAGCGTTTTATAATATGCAAAAAATATTAAAAAATACTAAAAAACTCCTATTTATAAATACTTGTAAAATATTCTCTATTATAATTTAAATTTAAACTAATCATAGTAATATTTTATTTATGTATTCTTTATATACATAAATAAACAATAACGAGGGATATAATGAACAGAAGGGACTTCATTAAAAATACCGCTATTGCTAGTGCTTGTGGTGTTGCAGGCCTTAGTGTTCCAAGTAGTGTACTTGCAAATACTGAGAATAAATGGCGTTGGGATAAGGCTGTTTGTAGATTTTGTGGTACAGGCTGTGGAATTTTAGTTGCAAGTTTAGATGGTAAAATTGTCGCTGTAAAAGGAGACCCAGCAGCTCCGGTAAATCGTGGATTAAATTGTATTAAAGGTTATTTTAATGCAAAAATTATGTATGGAGAAGATCGCTTAGTAACACCTTTACTTCGTGTAAATGCAAAAGGTGAGTTTGATAAAAAAGGAAAATTTCAACAAGTTTCTTGGCAAAGAGCTTTTGATGAAATGGAAAAACAATTCAAAAAAGCCTACAAAGAAAAAGGTGTTGAGGGGATTGGAATTTTTGCAAGTGGTCAATATACTATACAAGAAGGATATGCTGCTGCAAAATTAGTAAAAGCTGGTTTTAGATCAAATAATATAGACCCAAATGCACGTCATTGTATGGCTAGTGCTGTTGTTGGTTTTATGCAAACTTTTGGGGTTGATGAGCCTTCTGGTTGTTATGATGATATAGAGCTTACTGATACTATTATTACTTGGGGTGCAAATATGGCAGAAATGCATCCGATTTTATGGTCAAGGGTAAGTGATAGAAAATTAAGTAATTTAGATAAAGTTAAAATCGTAAATTTATCTACTTTTTCTAATAGAACTTCTCATATAGCAGATACTGAAATCATTTTCAAACCAAATACTGATTTAGCTATTTGGAATTATATCGCTAGAGAGATTGTTTATAATCATCCTGAAGCTATGGATAAAGAATTTATTGAAAAACATTGTATTTTTACAACAGGTTATGCTGATATTGGTTATGGAATGAGAAATAATCCAAACCATCCTAAATTTAAAGCAAGTGAAAAAGATACCGTAGCAAAACAAAATGCTATTATTGTAGATGAAGAAGAAGCAGTATCTTTGGCTTATTTGGGTGTAAAAGCAGGCGATAAATTTGAAATGAAACACCAAAATGCTCCTGATGCGCATTGGGAAATTTCATTTGAAGATTTCAAAAAAGCTTTAGAGCCTTATACACTTGATTATGTTGCTAAAGTTGCTAAGGGTAATGAAGATGAAAGCATAGAAGAATTTAAGAAAAAACTTCAAGAATTAGCAAATTTATATATAGAAAAAAATAGAAAAGTTGTAAGCTTTTGGACTATGGGCTTTAATCAACACACAAGAGGTACTTGGGTAAATGAGCAAGCTTATATGGTGCATTTTTTACTTGGTAAACAAGCTAAGCCAGGAAGTGGTGCGTTTTCATTAACAGGACAACCAAGTGCTTGTGGAACTGCAAGAGAAGTAGGGACTTTTTCGCATCGTTTACCTGCTGATATGGTGGTTGCAAATCCTAAACACAGAGAAATTAGTGAAAAAATTTGGAAAGTTCCTGCAAAAACAATCAATCCTAAACCAGGTGCTCCATACTTAAAAATCATGAGAGATTTAGAAGATGGAAATATCAAATTTGCTTGGGTGCAAGTAAATAATCCTTGGCAAAATACAGCTAATGCAAATCACTGGATAGCAGCGGCTAGAGAAATGGATAATTTTATCGTTGTGAGTGATTGTTACCCAGGAATTAGTGCTAAGGTGGCAGATTTAATTTTACCAAGTGCTATGATTTATGAAAAATGGGGTGCTTATGGTAATGCTGAAAGAAGAACTCAACACTGGAAGCAACAAGTGCTGCCTGTAGGTGAAGCTATGAGTGATACTTGGCAAATCATGGAATTTGCAAAACGCTTTAAATTAAAAGAAGTTTGGGGCGAAACTAAGGTAAATGATAAGCTTACCTTGCCAAGTGTTTTAGAAGAAGCTAAAGCTATGGGTTATAGCGAAGATGATACTTTATATGATGTATTATTTGCTAATAAAGAAGCAAAATCTTTTAAAGCTAAAGATAATATTGCAAAAGGATTTGATAATTCTGAAGTATTTGGTGATGAGAGAAAAGTTATAGGTAGTGATGGTAAAGAATTTGAAGGTTATGGATTTTTTGTACAAAAATATCTATGGGAAGAATACCGCAAATTTGGTTTAGGTCATGGACATGATTTAGCTGATTTTGATACTTATCATAAAGTAAGAGGTTTAAGATGGCCTGTGGTAAATGGTAAAGAAACCCAATGGAGATTTAATACTAAATTTGACTATTATGCTAAAAAAGCTGCTCCAAATTCAGACTTTGCGTTTTATGGTGATTTTGCTAAAGAATTACCAAAAGGAGATTTACTAGCTCCACAAACTAAAGAAAAATACAGTTTAAAAAACAAAGTAAAAATTTTCTTTAGACCATTTATGAAAGCACCTGAAAAACCAAGCGAAGAATATCCATTCTGGTTATGTACTGGTAGGGTTTTAGAGCATTGGCATAGTGGAACTATGACTATGAGAGTTCCTGAGCTTTTCCGTGCAGTACCTGAAGCACTTTGTTATATGAATGAAGATGATGCTAAGGCTATGAAAATTAATCAAGGTGATATCGTATGGGTAGAATCACGTCGTGGTAAAGTAAAAGCTAGAGTAGATTTTCGTGGTAGAAATAAACCTTCTAAAGGCCTTGTGTATGTGCCTTGGTTTGATGAGAATGTATATATAAACAAAGTTACACTAGATGCAACTTGTCCGTTGTCTAATCAAACAGATTTCAAAAAATGTGCCGTAAAAATTACTAAAGCATAAAAATGAAAAATAGAAGAGAATTTTTAGCCTTTGCTTTTAAGCTTTTATGCATAGGAAGCGGAAGTGCATTTTTAGCAAGTTTAGCATTTAGCTCAAATCAGGAGTATTTTTTAAGACCTCCTGGGGCAGATGATGAAAAAGAATTTTTATCAAAATGTATACGATGCGGACTTTGTGTAAAAGCCTGTCCTTATGATGTTTTAAAGTTAGCAAATTTAGAAAATAGTGCTAAAAATGGTACGCCTTTTTTTGTAGCAAGAGAAAATCCTTGCAGGTTATGTGAGGATATACCTTGTATAAGAGATTGTCCTACAAATGCGCTAGATCATAAATATCTAGAGCAAAATAATGGAATTTATAAAACAAAAATGGGTATAGCTATAATTGATAGTGCAAGTTGTGTTGCTTATTGGGGAATTCAATGTGATGCTTGTTATAGAGCTTGTCCTTTAATGGATAAAGCATTAAAACTTGAAACAAAACGCAATGAAAGAACAGCAAAGCATGCATTTTTACTACCTGTGGTAGATCATGAAGTGTGTGTTGGATGTGGGATTTGTGAAAAAGCTTGTATAACACAAAAAGCAGCCATTAAAGTTTTACCTAGAGAATTTGTTTTAGGAAAAGCTGGGGATAATTACATCAAAGGTTGGGATGAAAAAGATGAAAAGCGTTTGCAAGATGTAAACACAGATAAAAATTTCAATAAAAATAAGGCTAAAGATTATCTTAATGATGGAGAATTGCTATGAAATATCTTATTTTAAGAAGGGTAATGCAATTGTCTATTTTAACTTTTTTTTCTTTTGGTGTATTTAATTTTATATTAAAAGGAAATTTAAGCTCTTCGGTTTTATTTTCTTCGGTGCCACTAAGTGATCCTTTTGCATTTATTCAACTTGCTTTAGCAAGTTTGCAAGTAGATTTAATGGCTTTAAGTGGTGCTTTGATAGTATTTTTGTTTTATGCTATTTTTGCTGGAAGAGCGTTTTGTGCTTGGGTTTGTCCTGTCAATATCATTACTGATTTTGCTTATTTTATTAGAAATAAATTAGGTTTTAATCAAGCAAGAGTTTTTAATGTAAATAAAAATTTGCGTTATTATGTTTTAGCTTTTGTTTTGATTTTTTCTTTTCTTTTTTCTTTTCCTGTTTTTGAGGAATTTTCTTATATAGGAATAATCCAAAGAGGGATTATTTTCGGTGGTGTTTCTTGGCTTTTTATGGCTTTGATCATTTTTTGTATAGATACATTTTTTAGTCCAAGATTTACTTGTTCGCATTTTTGTCCTTTAGGGGCTTTTTGGGCTTTAAGTTCGTATTTTTCATTGTTAAAAGTAAGATATAACTTACAAAAATGCACTAAGTGTTATAAATGTCTTGGAGTGTGCCCTGAAAAACAAGTGCTTTGGATGATAGGTAAAGAAAATCAAGATGTAAAATCAGGTGAATGTATAAGATGTGGAAAATGTATTGATATTTGCGGTGATGATGCTTTAGGTTTTAGTATAATAAATTTAAGGAGAGAAAATGAAAAATAAAATCTTTTTATCCTTAGCAGCAGCTGTTTTAATAAGTGCTTGTGGGCTTGCTGTTAAAAGTGTTGATTCAAAAGATATAGGTTTAAGAAAAACAAGTTTAGAAAGTGAAAATGTAGAATTATTGGATGCAAAATATTCTCAAGCAGTGGCTGGTGAGTCTGTTTTGATTGAAAGATCGTTTGAAAATGCTCCGCCATTAATCCCGCACACTTTAGAGGATATGCTTCCAATTACTAAAGATAATAATATTTGCTTAAGTTGTCATGATAAGACTATTGCTAAAGATGTTGGAGCTACGCCACTTCCAAGTAGTCATTATTTTGATTTAAGAAAAAACAAATCTACTAAAGATATGATAAGTGATGCAAGATTTAATTGTACACAATGTCATGTGCCACAAAGTGATGCTAAACCTTTGGTAGGAAATAGCTTTGAAGCAAAATTTAAAAGCGAAGAATCAAAGAAAAAATCTAATCTTTTAGATGTTTTAAATGAAGGTGTAAAATAAAATTATGAAAAAAATGTTTTTAATCTTACTAATGAGTATTTATGCATTGAGTTATGAGCTTAAGCTTGATTCAAATTTAAACGCTTTAAAGCTTGCTGATAATAGTTTGCTTATAGGACTTGATAATGGAGAGATAAAACAATATTTCCTTAAAGATAAAAAAATGCAAAAAATCACTCAGCTAGATAAGATTAAAAATTTTTACGAAGAAAATCTTAGCCCCAGAATTTATAGCATTGATTACTTAAATGGGGCTATTTTGATTTTAAGTGAAGGTGATTTTGGAAGTAAAAAATTATATGTTTATAAAAATAAACAACTTTTAAGCTATGATTTAGCTAATGATGGAGCAAAAAAAGCTTTGTTTTTAGATGATAATACTATTTTATTAGCCTTGCTAGGTTCTAATATAGAGCTTTTTGATCTAAAAACAAAAAGCGTTGTAAAAAATTTTACTTTTTCTAGTTCAAGCTTAAGTGATGTGGTTTTAAATGAAACTAAAACTCAATTAGTGGCAGGTTTTGAAAGTGGCGAGCTAATGCTTTTTGATGTGAAGAAATGGCAAAAAATAAAAAGTTATAAGAATATTCACAAGGATAATATTTATCAACTTGATTTTAAAAACACAATTATTGCAAGCTGTAGTACTGATAGAAAATTGGGCATAGTGCAAAATGATCAAGAAAAAAATATAGAAAGAGATTTTTTGATTTATACTTGTGCTTTAAATGAAAATGGTTCTATAGCGGCTTTTGGAGATAATGAAAAAAATATTATAGAACTTGTAAATACTAAAAACCTAAAAACAATAAAAAGATTCCAAAATAAAGATTTTTTGCTAGAATATCTTATATTTTTAAATGAACATGAGCTTATTAGTGCAGGTTATGAAGATAAAATTATATTTTGGAGTATAGATGAATCTTTCTAGTGTGTTGATTTTAACTAAAGAAGAAAAAGTAGAAAAACTCAAAGAGCAAATTCAAAAAACACCTTGTTGTAGTGTGGAATTAGCTCAGGATGAAAAAATTATAGTAGTAATAGAAAGTGAAAATTTAGATGATGAGTTAAAAGCATATAAACAATTAGAACAGCTTGATGGGGTAGTGAGTATTAATATGGTTTTTTCTTATCAGGATTTAGACGAAGAAAGAGAAAAAATTTTAAAAGCAAATTTTGAGGCAAATGTTTTTGATGAGAATTTAAAAAAAGATAATATAGAATACTATGGCAATGTCTTTAGAAAGTATTGATTATGGTTTTTTTGATTCCTTTGATTTTTATCATTTCTTCTGTTTTTATTATTGATCATTTTTATTTTTCTAAGGAAAATGAAGTAGTAAAACAACAAAAGCAAATAGAGCAAAAAAATATTAAGCAAGATAAACAAAAATACCTTGAAAATATATTAAATCAAAAATAATCATGTATACACAAATTTCATATAAAAAATTCTTTTGGATTAATATTTTAGTTGTAATTACCCTTGCTTTAAATTTAAGAGCACCTATAACCTCTATAGGTCCTATGATAGAATACATTCAAGAATATTATAAGATAAATTCAGCCCTAGCAGGAATGCTTACAACTTTACCTTTGATAGCCTTTGGGCTTATATCTTTTTTCGTGGCGTATTTTTCGCAAATTAAAGCTTTGTTTTTTGCTTTGTGTTTAATTGTTTTTGGAGAGTTTATTAGAAGTTATGGGGGTAATATAGGTTTATTTTCTGGGGTTTTTCTAATTGGGGCAGGCATTGCAATAGCTAATGTTTTATTACCTTCTTTTGTAAAAGAAAAATTTGCAAAAAATGCTTATAAAATTATGGGCTTATATGGATCAATTATAGGTTTATCTTCAATTGCTGGAGTGGCCTTATCGCTTCCTTTGCTTAAAATTTTTGAAGTGCCTCAAGCTATGTTTTTTTGGGTTGTTTTAGCTTTGATTGCTTTGATTTTTTATTTTCCACATTTGAAAAACAAAAGATTATTGCGTCCTAAGAAGAAAAACATCAATAAAATAAATCTTTTTTTGAATTTAACAGCTTGGAAAGTTACTATTGTAATGGGACTGCAAAGTTTTTTATCTTATAGTCTTTTTGCTTGGCTTAGTGTGATGATAAGTGAAAAAGGTTTTGGAATTGATTTTGGTTCTAATGTTTTATTACTTTCTCAAATCATAGGTATGCCTGTGGCGTTTTTATTACCTATTGTTTTAGGAAAACTAAGAGCTCATGCTAAGGGTTTTGTTATTATAACATTGGGTTTTTTATATGTTTTAAGTTTTATTTTGGTGTTTTTTTGTGATGTAAAATTAGTATTGTTATTAGCAGCTATTTTCTTAGGTTTTGCATCTAGTGGGGTTTTTACAATTTCATTATTGTTTATTGCTATAAAAAGTTCAACTTCTTTTATAGCAGCTAAACTTTCTGCCATGTCACAAGGCATAGGGTATTTAATAGCAGCTCAAGCACCTTGGATTATAGGTATGCTCCATGATAGTTTTGGAAATTTTACTTTAGGCTTTATCATGCTTATTACAGTAGCTATAATACTTAATATTTTTGTATTTTTAGCATATAAAGCTCCTGTGATTAAGTAAAAATTAAAATAAATTAAAGTCTTTTTTGTTAGAATTTTGACATTTTATTTTTTGTGAGTTGATAATGCGATATACAGTAACAGAAGCCTCTATTTATGAAGCACAAGGTTTAAAAGATGAAGCTTTGGAGATTTATAAAAATATATTAAAGCAAGATCCGCAAAATAAAAATGCTATTGATGCTATAAGGCGTTTAAGTGGTTTGCGTTCTAATCATGAAGATTTAAATTATGATATGCTTGATTTTTTTGTTAATATGAAAAGCGAAGAAGAAGTTAATGAATTTAAAAGGTGGTTAATAAAACTATGAATATAGAAGATTTAGCAAAAATGGCCATAAGTGAAGTTAATTCAGAGTTAGATAATAAAAAAAGTAAAAATGATGAATTTACTCCTATGGTAGAGGAAATTACTCAAGAAAAAAATATTAATATCCAAGAAGATGAAATAAAAAAAGAGATTAATCAAGTTGCACAAGAATTGATCCAAGAATTAGATGATTTAGAAGTAAAAGTTAAAGAAGATAAGCAAGCTATGGCTATTAAAGTTGAAGCTTTAGAGGAAAAAGAAGAAAGTATTATAAATAATGAAGAATTTTTCTTAAAAAATATCAGAGAGCGTATTTTGGTTTTATTTGAAGGATTAAAAAATACTAAAGATGAGCATATAGAAAAAAGACTAGATATAACAATTACTTTTTTAGAGTTTTTACTTGCAAAGATTGAAGATAGACTTAAAAAATGATCATGATTTTTTAAGAATTAAAAATATACTTAAACCTTACACTCAAAGAGCTTATTTAGTAGGTGGTTGTGTAAGGAATTCTTTTTTAGATTTATCTAGTGATGATTATGATATAGAAATTTATGATATTGAGCCTAAGTTTTTTGATGAGCTTATGCAAAAACTTGGTGCAAATGGAGTAGGAAGAAGTTTTTTTGTATATAAATACAAAAAATTTGATTTAGCTCTAGCACGTTATGAAAATAAAATTTCTACAGGTCATAGAGGTTTTGAAGTTAAAGTTTGTAATGATGAACAAGAAGGAGCTAAAAGAAGGGATTTTACCATTAATGCATTGATGGTAAATATTTTTGATTTTAAGTTTTTAGATTTTTTTAATGGTTTGCAAGATTTACAAGCAAAGATTATAAGACATATTGATGATATAAGTTTTGTTGAAGATAGTTTAAGAGTGCTTCGTGGAATTTCTTTTGCATGCAGGTTTGATTTAACAATTGCAAAAGAAAGTTTAAAATTAATGCAAACTATGGATATAAGTGATTTATCTAAAGAGCGTATTAATAATGAACTTTACAAAATTTTTAAAACTTCAAGACTAAATAAAGCTTATGAGTATTTTAAAATTTTAAATTTAGAAGAAAAAATATTTTTTTATCAAAGCTGTAATGAAGAATTTGAAAGACTTTTAGAGCGTAGTCAAAAATTAATTTATGATGAGGCTTTGTATTTATATTTGTATTTGAATTTTTTTCATATAAATAAAGAGGAATTTTTCAATAAAACAAAATTAAAAAAAGAACTATTAAAAAAATGTGAACAAGAGTTTATTTTAGGTAAAATTGATGATTTTAATTTAGCTAAAATTGCTTTGAAAATGCCACTTTGTAAATGGCTTGGGCTTTGGGATAATGAGCGTATAACACAAGCAAAGAAATTAAATTTATATCATCATGCTTTTGAAAGTAAAATAAGTGCAAATGATTTACTAAAGGAAGGATTTAGTGGGAAAGAGCTTGGGGTTGAGCTTGAAAAAAGAAGATTACAAGAATTAAAAAACTATATAAAGGAGTAAAAATGAATGAATATATTTTAAAAATTTCAAGTAGTGATGAAAAAGGATTGATTTATAGAATTTCAGATGTTATTTTTAAATATAGAATCAACATTATAAAAAATGATGAATTTGTTGGAGAAAATCGTTTCTTCTTTAGGGCGCATTTAGAAGGTGATCTTGATATAAAAGCTTTTAAGGGAACGCTTGAAGCTATGCTTCCTGATAATGCACAAATTGAAATTACACCAAAGAGAAAAAAAGATATTATTGTTTTAGCTACCAAAGAAACTCATTGTTTGGGCGAATTACTTATCCGCCAATTTAGTGGGGAATTTAACGCAAATATTAAAGCAGTTATTGCAAATTATGAGGTGTTAAAACCTTTAGTAGATAAATTTAACATACCTTTTCATACTATTTTAGCGCAGGATTTAAGTAGGCAAGAGCATGAAGAAAAATTACTAGAGTGTTTAAAACAATACGAGTTTGATTATATTGTTTTAGCAAAATATATGAGAATATTGTCTCCATCTTTTGTGGAGCATTTTGAAGGAAAGATTATTAATATCCACCATTCTTTTTTACCTGCATTTATAGGAGCTAATCCTTATAAGCAAGCTTATGAAAGAGGAGTGAAGATTATAGGCGCAACAGCACATTTTGTAAATAATAACCTAGATGAGGGACCAATTATCACTCAAGATGTTATACCAGTTACTCATGAATATTCTTGGCAGGCTATGCAGCAAGCAGGACGTAATGTGGAAAAAAATGTTTTTTCTAAGGCTTTGGATTTAGTGTTTGATGATAGGATTTTTATACACGAAAATAAAACGATAGTGTTTTAAATTTTTGATGCCAAAAAGGCATCAAAAATTAGCAAGAATAACAAGTTTTAAACTCATATGCAGTTGGTCTAGCTTCTACAGGCCATACTTGGGTTTCAAATTTCATATGTTGATAATCATCAATAAACACATCACTCATAACAGGTTTTAAGAAAGCATTTTTTCTAATGAGTGCTTCTAAAGATCCTCTTAAAGTGTGAGGTAATTGCTCTATACCTTTTTCTCTAATCTCATCTAGGGTTAGTGCAAATAAATTTTCATCCATAGGGCCAACCGGTATGGTTTTGTTTTTAATACCATCAAGTCCTGCCATAAGCAAGCTTGTAAAAGCCAAGTAAGGATTAGAAGTGCTATCAGGAAATCTAATTTCTACTCTTGCGCTTTTTTCGTTAATACCATAAGGAACGCGACAACTTGCAGAGCGATTTTGACAAGAATAAGTTAAAATGCAAGGTGCTTCAAAACCTGGAACTATTCTTTTATAGGAATTTGAGCTAGGATTGGTAAATGCGGCAACACTTCTTGCATTAGCTAAAATTCCACCGATGTAATTAATCGCACATTCGCTTAATTTTCCATAGCCTTCTTTATCATAGAATAAATTTACTCCATCTTTCCAAAGACTCATATGTACATGCATACCACTTCCATTATCTCCATAGAGTGGCTTTGGCATAAAGGTTGCTGTTTTTCCATTTAAATGTGCTACCATTTTTACTACATATTTGTAAATTTGTACATTATCAGCAGCTTCAACTAAATTTCCAAATTCTACACCAATCTCAGCTTGTCCTTGTGCTACTTCATGGTGATGTACGAAAGTTTTTAAACCCACTCTTTCTAAAACTTGCACCATTTCAGCTCTAATATCTACACTAGAATCAATAGGACTTACAGGAAAATATCCGCCTTTATTTCTTGGGCGATGTCCGCTATTGTAACTATCTGTGAAATCTTTATTATCATTCCATTCACCTTCTTCAGTATCTACTTCATATTTTGCACAATGAGAAGAATCAACTATTTTTACATTATCAAAAATAAAAAATTCATTTTCAGGACCAAAATAAGCTGTATCGGCGATATTGCTTGTACTTAAGTGTTGCATTGCTTTTTTGGCAATACTTCTTGGACATTTTTCATACATTTGATCTTTATAAATATCATATACATCACAAATTACTATGATAGTAGGATCTGCTGTAAATGGATCTAAGAATGCGCTTTCTACATCAGGTTTTAAAATCATATCCGATTTTTCTATAGGTTGCCAACCGTGTAAAGAGCTTGCATCAAAAGGAATTCCATTTTCAAAAGTTTTATCATCAATTGCTTTTATATTGTAAGTAATATGGTGCCAAGTGCCTATCATATCAGTAAATCTAAAATCAACAAATAAAACTTCATGTTCTTGACAATAACTAAAAAACTCACCAATGTTATTTACAAACTTACCCATTTCCTCTCCTTTTTAATAGGTATTAATTTATTTTTTAAGATTGTAGTATATTTTTATTAAATTAAGTTTAAATTAATATTTTTTTTATGGTCAAATACAAAAAAATATTAATTTATATAATTAATTAACAAAATTAATATTGGTTTATATTTTTTTATAATATAATTTCACATTAGTTTTTTATATTAAAAAGGTGTAAAAATGACTCAAGAAGAATTAGATGCTTTAATGAATAGCACTGAAGATTTAGATCTTGATTCTGTAGAAGAAACAGAAACAAAGCCTGAAACAGAGTATGAAGATGAGGAAAAAAATAAACAAATTGTTGATGCAATGATTAATGGTGATTATAAAGCAAGAGCAGATATGGCATGGCCACCACCACCACCTAGCAAAGAACATAAAGTTGTGCATCAGCTTGATGATGTTACAAGAGATAGTGAAATCAAAGCTACTGAAATGATGGAAAAGTTAGAAATTATTAATGATTTCTTTGCAAATTCAGAAAATGAGCTTTGTGTAATTAGTGATGCTCTGAATAAAAATATAGAAATTTTTGAAAAGCTAAATGCAAAATTTCCTAATGTTGTAAGCTTTAAAGAAGCCATAGAAACTAACAATAATGCTAAAAATATTATAGATGAGATTACAGGTTGTTTGCAAACTGGACAAGATGAAGTTATGATGGCAATGGATGCTATGCAATATCAAGATATTCATCGTCAAAAAATCGAACGTGTTATTAATGTTATGAGAGCTTTAAGTAGATATATGAGTAGTTTATTTGAAGGTAAAATTGATGATGAAAAACGCGTAGGATCGGCTGTGCATATTGAAGGTGATACAACTACAGATGTTGTAAGCAATGATGATATTGAGGCATTAATCGCAAGTTTAGGCAAAAAATGATTATTCCTGAAATAGTAGCTCCTGCGGGAAATTTTACAAAATTAAAAATAGCGTTGGCTTATGGAGCTGATGCTGTTTATGCGGGAGTGAGTAATTTTTCATTAAGAGCAAGAACTGCTAGGGATTTCAATTATGAAACTTTTAAAGAGGCTATTGATTATACTCATACAAGAGGAAAAAAAATTTATGTAACCATTAATGGTTTTCATTTTAGTTCACAAATTGAGGGTTTAAAAAGGCATATTTTAAAATTAAAAGAAATGAAACCTGATGCTTTTATAGTAGCTTCTGTAGGTGCTATGCGTTTAGTTAAAGAACTTGCACCTGAAATCAATCTTCATGTATCCACTCAAGCTAATATTTTAAACTATTTAGACGCTCAAGTCTATAAAGACATGGGAGCTAAGCGTGTTGTTATAGCAAGAGAGCTTGGCTTAAAAGATGCAAAAGATTTAAAAAATAATTGTGATATCGAGCTTGAAAGTTTTGTGCATGGCTCTATGTGCTTTGCATATTCTGGTAGATGTTTAATAAGCTCAGTACAAAGTGGACGCATGAGCAATCGTGGTTCTTGCGCAAATGATTGTAGATTTAATTATGAGCTTTATGCGAAAAATCCAGAGACAAATACACTTTTTAGATTAGAAGAAGATGAAAATGGCACACATGTATTTAATTCTAAAGATTTAAATTTAAGCTCATATATTCAAAAGATTATGCAAGAAAATTGTATTCATGCTTTTAAAATAGAAGGAAGAACAAAAAGTGAGTATTATGTAGCTTTAACTACAAGAACATATAAAATGGCAGTGCAAGATGTATTGGAAGACACTTTTGATGCTGCTAAATATGAAAAAGAAATCCATACTTTAAAACACAGAGGTTTTACGGATGGATATTTAGTCTCAAGAGCCTATGAAAAAACCGATTCTATTAATCACAATACAAGCATAGAAGAAGGAACTCATCAAGTGCATGCTATTAGTGAAGGTGGCGAGTTTTTTAAATGTAAAGGCAAGATAGAATTAAACAAAGAATATGAAATTTTAGCTCCGGTTAATTCTAATATAGAATTAGGAGAAAATAAACTAGGTTTAATCTATGAAAATGATGGTAAGAAATTTATAGTTTTTAAGCAATTATTGGCCAAAAATAATAAAGAATTTAGTGAAATTCATAGTGGTAATGAAAATGAAATTACTTTACCGTTTAAGCTTCCAGAATTTAGCTTTTTAAGAAGGAGTGTTGAATGAAATTTGTTTCTATATTGATGGGAAGTAAGAGTGATTATGATGTAGTGAAAGAAGCTTTGGGAATTTTGGAAAAATTTGATGTTAAATATGAAATTTTAATCACTTCAGCACACAGAAGTCCTCAAAGAACCCAAGAATACATCAAAAATGCCGAAGAAAAAGGTGCAAAAGTATTTATTGCAGCAGCAGGTATGGCAGCACATTTAGCAGGAGCTGTTGCAGCACATACAACAAAACCTGTTTTAGGCATACCTATGCCAGGAAGTAATTTAGCAAGTATGGATTCTTTATTTTCTACTGTGCAAATGCCAAGTGGAATTCCTGTAGCAACTTTGGCTATAGGTAAAGCAGGGGCTATTAATGCAGCTTATTTAGCTGTGCAAATTTTAGCTATAGAGGATGAATCTTTAGCACAAAAATTATTAGAAGATAGAAAAAAACAACAAGAAAAATTAATTCAAGATTCTAGTACAATTGAAGTTTTTCTTTAAGGAGTATTTATGCAAACTTACTTGAAGTTAAAAGAATTTTGTCAATTAGTGCATTTATCTGAAGATGTTGTAAAAGGAATGATGGCAAATGGTGCTTTAAATTTCAAAGAAGAAGAGGGTGAAATTTATATTGAGGCTAATCAAGGAACATTTAGTGTGGTTCCAACAAGCTCAAAGCAACCTGCTATGGTAAATTCTATGACTTTAGCAGGAGAAAGTTTTGTAGAAAAAACCATAGGAACTATTTTAAACTTACACGAAAAAGTTCTTGATGCTAAAGATGAGACCTTAGAAGCTTTAAAGGGTGAGAATAAATTTTTAAAAGATGCTCTTTATTCTATGCAAGAACTTTATGATGAAGATAGAAAAACCATAGAAAATCTTAACGAGCAACTCAAATATGCGCGCAATGAAGTGGAATTTCTAAAAAGAAAATATAAAATGATGTGGAATAAAACAGTAGAACTATATGCGAATTCACCTGAAAAGCCAGAAGAAATAAAGGAAGAAAAATGACTTTTTCTCAAATGATATTAAATTTACAAGAATTTTGGCAAAAGCAAGGTTGTGCTATTATGCAACCTTATGATTTTCCAGCAGGTGCAGGGACTTTTCACCCTGCAACTTTTTTAAGAAGTTTGGGTAAAAAACCTTGGGCAGCTGCTTATGTAGCACCAAGTAGAAGACCAACTGATGGAAGATATGGTGAAAATCCTAATAGACTAGGTGCTTATTATCAATTTCAAGTTTTGATTAAACCAAGCCCTGATAACATCCAAGAATTATATTTAAAAAGTTTAGAAAATTTAGGTTTTGATTTAAAATCACATGATATTCGTTTTGTTGAGGATAACTGGGAGAGTCCAAGTTTAGGTGCTTGGGGTCTGGGTTGGGAAGTTTGGCTTGATGGCATGGAAGTAACACAATTTACTTATTTTCAACAAGTTGGCGGTATAAGCGTAGATTTAGTAAGTGCTGAAATTACCTATGGCTTAGAAAGACTTGCAATGTATTTGCAAGATGTAGATAATGTATATGACATAGTTTGGAATGAATTTAACGGTGAAAAAATTACTTATAAAGATGTTCATAAGCAAGGTGAGTTTGAATTTAGTAAATATAATTTTGAAGTAAGTGATGTTAAAACTTTAAATGTGCAATTTGAAAATGCCTATAATGAGTGTAAAAATGCATTAGAAGCAAAGCTTGCTTTACCCGCGTATGATTATTGTATGTTAGCAGCGCACACTTTTAATTTGCTTGATGCAAGAGGAGCTATTTCAGTAACTCAAAGACAAGATTTTATGCTTAAAATTAGAGAATTATCTAAAAATTGTGCTTTGGTGTATAAAGAAAGTTTAGATGAAAATTAAAGAAATTTATGATTATTTGGATACTATTAGCCCATTTAGTACGCAAAGTTCATGGGATAATAGTGGCCTATTACTTGGAACTTTAGATCAAGAAATAAATCAAATTTATCTTGCTCTTGATGTGGATATGCATTTAATTGAAAATGCACGTGAAAATTCACTTTTTATAGTTCATCATCCTTTGATTTTTAAAGGTTTAAAAAACTTAAGCGGGGTGTTTTATCCGCAAAATATTCTTACTAAAATGATACAAAAAAACATAGCTTTAATTGCTATGCACACGAATTTTGACTTAAGTCATTTAAATGCTTATTTCGCTCGTGAAATTTTAGGTTTTAAGATTAAAGAACAAAATGAGTTTTTAATTTATTGTGATGTTGATTTTAAATTTAGTGATTTAATTACTCATGTGAAAAAAAGTTTAAAGCTTGATTGTATAAGAGTTGTAAATGCAGGTAATAAGAAAATTAAAACTTTAGCAATATGCACAGGCAGTGGAGGAGATTTAATTTCTAGTGTTAAGGCAGATTGCTTTTTAAGCGGAGATTTTAAATATCACCAAGCTTTGGAAAGTTATCATAATAAACTTAGTTTGATTGATATAGGACACTATGAAAGCGAATCTTGTTTTGGTAAAATTTTAGCAAAAGATTTGCAAAAATTTCATTTAGAAGTTATAATATCAGTTTCAAAAAATCCATTTCAATATTTTTAAGGAAAATTTCAATGAGTAAATATTTAGAACAACTTATAGCTTTATCGCAAATTGATAAAGAACTTGATGGTTTTGCAAATAAAGTAGAAGATGCTACAAAAGATTTAAAAGAAAAACGCAATTTACTTGATAAAACAGAAGAAGAAATTGCAGGTTTTGAGAAAGATATTAAAGATATAGAAAATCAAAAAATTCAAAACAACAACCATATTGCAGAATTTGGTGTAAAAATTAAAGAAATAGCTAAAAAAAGTGCTGCGGTAAAAACTGAAAAAGAAGCAAATGCTTTAAAAATTGAAGAGGATATAGCCAAAGAACAACTTGATGCAGCAAATGAAGAAATAGAAAGATTAGATAAAATTTTAGAAAATAAAGAAAAATTCATACAAGAATTGCAAGCTAAAAGAAGCGAACTTGAAAATGAAGTGGATCAAATCGATGCTCAAACTAAAACTGTTTTAGTGGATATTGAAAAAGAAAGATTACAAATTTATGATAAAAAGGTAAAATTAGTAGGTGAAATAAATCAAAAAGTTTTAACTTTTTATGAAAAAATTAGAAAATGGGCGGGAAATACTGCAGTAGTTCCTGTAAAAAAACATGCTTGTTATGGCTGTTTTATGAGAATTTATGATAAAACTTATTTGGCTGTTTTAAAAGGTGATGAAATCATAACTTGTCCACATTGTGGAAGAATTTTATACAAAGAAAAAGAAGAAAATCAAAATTGATTTTTTTTTATTATATTTTTGCTGTGATTATATATATAATTGCAGCTCCTTTTTTGTTGATTTTAAGTTTTTGTAAGGAAAAGTATAAAATATCATTAAAATCAAGATTCTTTCTTTACAAAAATTTAAGGCAAAAACAAGGTGACGTGTATTTTCATGCTTGTTCTTTTGGTGAAATTAAAAGCCTTATTCCTTTAATAAAACTTTTTCCAGCTTGTAAAATTTCAACCATAACTCAAACTGGTTTTAGTGAAGCTTTAAAATATTCTAAAAAAGTAAATTTTTTCCCTTTTGAGATTTTTGTACCTTTTTGGATGAGACCTTGTAAAGTTTTGGTTATTTTTGAAGCAGAGTTTTGGCTTATGCTTGTGTTTATGGCTAAATTTTATAATGCAAAAGTTGTTTTATTAAATGCTAGAATTAGCGATAGATCTTTAAAAAACTATAAGCGTTTTAGCTTTTTTTATCGTTTGATTTTTAAATATATTGATGTTGTGTTTGCGCAAAGTCAAAAAGACAAAGAAAGATTAGAATGCTTGGGCGCTAAAAATGTTATAGCATATAAAAATATCAAAGCTAATATAAAACAAGAACAAGTGAAAAACTATTCCAAGCCCAAAGCTAGGATTATTATATTTGCTAGTACACATGAAAATGAAGAACGATTATTACTTAATGAAATTAATTTAGAAGAAAACGATAAATTGATTATCGCCCCAAGACATCCAGAGCGTTTTGGTGAAGTTGAGAAAATTTTAAAAGATTTTTGTCAAAAAAACCACTATAATATGCAAAAATTTTCAGACTTTACTTTAAGCGAAAATAATTTTGCAAATTTTTTTAATGCCAAATGTTTATTGCTAGATACTTTGGGTGAGCTAGAGAATTTTTATAAGATTAGTGATGTGGTTTTTTTATGCGGCTCTTTCATAAATAATATAGGTGGGCATAATCCTATAGAGGCGGCTAGATGGAATAATGCTATTATCTCAGGGAAATATTATTTTAATCAAGAAAGTTTATATCAAGAAGTTGATGGTTTGTATATTTGTGAGAGTGCAAAAGATATAAATGTTTTTTTAAAGCAAAAATTATCACAAGCACAACTTAAAGAACAAAGTGACTTAAGTGAAGTTATATTAAGTATAAAAGAAGGTTTAGATGCAAGAAAAAGCTTATAAATTGCTTGCAATGCAAGAAAAAATTTCTAATAACGCAGCAAAAGATTTGATTGACAAAGGTTGTGTTTTTGCTATGGGTAAAAAGGTTGTTATAGCTAGAGCTTTGATGAGTTCTAAAACAAGATTTGTTGTGCAAAAAATAAAAAAAGCAAAAATACTTTTTGAAGATGATAAAATCATAGCCTTAAATAAGCCTTATGGAGAGATTAGTGAGAATTTAGAAAGTGTTTATAATGCTAAATTAATCAATAGACTTGATAAGGAAACAAGTGGAGTTTTACTTTTAAGTAAAGATGAGGAATTTAGACTAAAATGTATTCAAGAATATAAAAAGCAAAATGTTTATAAAAGTTATTTGGCTATTGTTGATGGGGTGATTGCTGAAGAACTTGAAATTTGTGAAAAAATAACTACTATAAAAAATAAATCCGGAGCTTTTAGTAAAATCGATAAATTTGGCTTAGAAGCTCATACTCAAGTTATACCTTTAATGGTAAATGCTAAAAAAACCTTAATAAAAGCAGTCATTAAAACAGGTAGAACACATCAAATTAGAGTACATTTAAATCATATAAAACATGGTATTATCGGTGATGAAAAATATGCAAAAATCAATTCATCAAGAATGTATTTACACTCTTATGAAACGCATATTTTTGATTATCAATTTAAAGCCTTGCTTGATGAGAGCTTCAATGCTTATGGTTTTGAAATAAAAAATTTAAATTTTTAAAGGCGTTTAAAGCTAAAAGGGTTTATAATTTAGCTTTTTAAAATTTTAATAAAGGGAAAATAAAGTGTTTGAAATAGTTGGTGAGTCATTTAAATCCGCAGTTAATAAACTTCGTTTTGTTGATGATGAAAAAGCTTTAAAAAATGCTCTTGACACTTTAAAAAAAGCCCTTTTAAAAGCAGATGTACATCATAAAGTTACTAAAGAATTACTTACTTTAGTAGAAAATGATGTAAAAACTAATGGCATAGGTCAAAAACAATTTTTAGACTCAATTAAGAAAAATTTAGAAGAAATTCTTAGTGTTAAAGGTAAAAATCAAGGTTTTGTATTTGCTAGTAAGCCGCCTACGGTTGTTTTGATGTGTGGTTTACAAGGTGGTGGTAAAACTACTACTACGGTAAAAATTGCTAATTACTTAAAACTAAGAAATAAAAAAGTACTAATTGCTGCATGTGATTTGCAAAGATTAGCTGCGGTAGAGCAATTAAGACAACTCACTCAAGCTAATGAGCTTGATTTATTTTTTATAGAAAATGAAAGTAATCCTTTAAATGTTGCTAAACAAGCTTTAGAAAAAGCAAAAAATTCTATGTATGATGTTTTGCTTGTAGATACTGCCGGCCGTTTAGCAATTGATACGGCTTTGATGAATGAGCTTAAAGAAGTAAAAGCTATTTTAAATCCTGATGAAGTATTTTATGTAGCTGATGCTATGAGTGGTCAAGATGGAGTTAAAACTGCAAGTAGTTTTAATGAGGCTTTAGAAATTACAGGGGTTATTTTAAGTAAATTTGATGCAGATACTAAAGGTGGTGTTGCGCTAGGTATAGCAAAACAAATTGGTGTGCCTTTAAGATTTATAGGTGTTGGTGAGAAAGTAGCTGATTTAGAAGTGTTTATCCCTGATAGGATTGTTAATCGTATCATGGGTGAGGGTGATTTAGCGACTTTGGCTGAAAAAACTGCTACCATTATTGATGAAAAAGAAGCAAAAAAACTTAATAAGAAAATTAAAAAAGGTGAATTTAATTTTAATGACTTTTTAAATCAAATGGAAAGTGTTAAAAAACTTGGTAGTATGAAATCAATCATTGGTATGATACCTGGTTTATCATCTATGGCAGCAAATATTAAAGATATTGACTTGGATAATTCTAAAGAAATTATTCATATTAAGGCAATGATTTCATCAATGACGCCAAAAGAAAGAGAAAATCCTGATTTGTTAAATAACGCAAGAAAGCGTCGTATTGCAGAGGGTGCTGGTTTATCTCAAATGGAAGTAAATCGCTTTTTAAAACAATTTAGTAATGCAGCTAAGTTGGCAAAGAAATTTTCAAACAAAAAAGGAATGGAAAACTTTATGAATATGTTGCAGCAAGCTAAAAGACCGCAATAATTAAAGCTTTTTTATGGATATATGAGTTAAAATATCTATAACAAAATTTTAATTTTTTTAGGAGTATTAAAATGACAGTAATCAGACTTACAAAAATGGGACGTAAAAAAAGACCATTTTATCGTATAGTTGTAACTGATAGTAGAAAAAGACGCGATGGTAGTTGGATAGAAAGCATTGGATATTACAATCCTATGGTTGAACCTGAAGTGGTAAAATTTGATGCTGAGCGTTTAGCTTATTGGAAAAGCGTAGGTGCTAAATTAAGCGATAGAGTAGCAGCTATTACAAGCAAATAAAAATGGTTGAAAATTTTTTAAGAGAATACGCAAAATTAATTGTTGATTTTCCTGAAAAAGTTGATATACAAAGACAAAATTTAGAAAACAATTTTGCTGAAATTATCATTTATGTCGATCCATCTGATACTGGTAAGTTGATCGGAAAAAATGGAAAATTAATCAACGCAATAAAAACAGTCATTATGGCTTATAAAGTTAAAGATGCAACTTCATATCGTATAACGGTAAAAGCCATTGAAGAATGATTTGATCCAGGTTGCTAAACTTGGGAAAAGTGTTGGTTTAAAAGGTTATGTAAAATTACATAATCTTAGTGATTTTTATGAGCAGTTTAAAATAGGTGCTAAATTTTTTGATATTAATCAAAAAATTTACACCATAAAGGCTTTTGATAAAACTAGATCTTTAGTTTTATTTGAAGGTTTTGAGAGTGTTGAAGCTGCCAAAACCTTAACTAATATTACTCTTTTTCAAACTATTGAAGCTACAAAAGAAACTTGTAAATTAAAAAAAGATGAGTATTTTTATTTTGACATAATTGGATGTGATATTATTGAAAATGAGCAAAAATTAGGTGTAGTTGAAGACATTTTAGAAAATGGAGCAGGATTTTTATTTTGTATAAAATGTGATGAAAAACTACAGACAAAGATTAAAAACTTTTATATTCCTTATGTTGATAAATATATTCAAAAAGTTGATGTAGAAAATAAAAAAATATTCACACAATCTGCTTTGGATATTTTAGAAAATTCATGAAATATACTTTTGTAAGTTTATTCCCAGAGCTTATTGAGCCTTATTTCCAAACTTCTATTTTAGCAAGAGCAAAAGAAAAGGGGATATTAGAATTTGCTTTTGTTAATCCTAGAAATTTTACCACAAACAAGCACTTTAAAGTAGATGATTATAAAATAGGAGGAGGCGCAGGGCTTTTATTACAAGCTCAGCCTTTGTATGATTGCTTAAGGCATATTAAAAAGCAAGATAAAAATGTTCATTTTGTTTTTCTTTTGCCTTGCGCTAAGACTTTTAAACAAGCTGATGCTAAAAGATTAAGTAAGAAAGATCATATTTGCTTTGTAAGTAGTAGATATGAGGGTTTGGATGAGCGCATTGTGGAAGAATTTGCTAATGAGGTATTTTCTATAGGTGATTTTATACTTACAGGTGGAGAGTTAGCGTCTTTAGTAATGTGTGATGCTATTAGCAGAAATATTCAAGATGTTCTTGGAAATAGCGAAAGCTTAAGTGAAGAAAGTTTTGAAAATGACTTATTGGAAGCCCCATCATTTTCTAAGCCATTTGTTTTTGAAAAGGAAAATAAAAAATTTTATGTGCCTTCAGAGTTTTTAAAGGGAAATCATGCTAAAATCACAGCTTTAAAAACTACTTTGGCGTCTTGCAAAACGAAATATTTTCGTCCTGATTTGTATCAAAAGCATGAACGCAAATTTTAAGGAATATCGTTATGAAAAATAAATACATTGAGCAATTTGAGCAAAAACAAATTGAAGGTAAAAATGTTCCAGAATTTCGTGCTGGAGATACTTTAAGACTTGCTATTCGCATTAAAGAAGGCGATAAAACAAGAATTCAAAATTTTGAAGGTATTTGTATAGCACGTAGAGGAAATGGTGTAGATGAAACTTTCATCGTACGTAAAATCGGTGCTAACAATGTAGGCGTTGAAAGAATTTTCCCTATTTATAGTGAAAGTTTAGAAAGTATTACAGTGTTAAGAAGAGGTCGTGTACGCCGTGCTAGATTATTCTACCTAAGAGATAGAAGAGGTAAGGCTGCTCGTATTAAAGAACTTAAAAAATAAAAGTGAAATTTAGAACTCAAATATATGAAGTAATTTCCTGGGAACAAGAAATTCAAAACGGCATAAATATATCTAAGAAAATAGAAAATGCTTATGCTAAAGAAATCTGCATAACTATGTCAAAAGATAGCTTTATGAAAGATCATAAAGCGCCTTTTGATATTACCATACAAGTATTAAAAGGCTCCATTGATTTTGGAGTTTTAAACCAAAAAATTCTACTTAAAACACTGGATAGTGTAAGTTTAAAAGCTCATGAAATCCATAATCTTTTAGCGTTAGAAGATTCTATAGTGCGCTTAACTTTATATAAGCAAGATAGTCTTGAACGTGTTGAAAGTGTTTTAAAATCTTAATTTAAGCCTCATTTTGTATAATTTTAGCTTACTAAAATGAGGAAGTTAAGCTATGAAATGGACTAAAGATTCTTGGAAAAATTATAAAATTCAGCAACAACCACAATATCCCGATGAAAATGAATTACAAGGTGTTGTTGAAAAATTAGAAAAATTACCACCGCTTGTTTTTGCAGGTGAGGTGGATAGATTAAAAAAATCCCTTGCTAATGTTGTAAATTCACAAGCATTTTTACTCCAAGGAGGAGATTGTGCGGAGAGTTTTGTAAATTTTGGCGCTGATAATATAAGAGATATGTTTAAAGTTATGCTTCAAATGGCTATAGTACTTACTTTTGCAGGATCTTGTCCCATCGTTAAAGTAGGGCGCGTTGCAGGACAATTTGCAAAGCCAAGAAGTAGTGATTTTGAAGAAATTGAAGGAGTAAAGCTTCCAAGTTATCGCGGGGATATTATTAATGGTTTTGAATTTAATGAAAAATCAAGAATAGCTGATCCTAAAAGAATGCTAGAAGCATATTATCAAAGTGCTACAACTTTAAATTTATTAAGAGCTTTTTCAAGAGGTGGTTTAGCGGATTTAAGAGTAGTGCATAAGTGGAATTTGGGTTTTTTAAAAAAGGCAGAACTTGGGAGAAAATATGATGAACTTAGTGAAAAAATCACTCAAGCTTTAGCTTTTATGCAAGCTTGTGGTATCACTGATACTCCAAATCTTTCTCAAACAGCCTTTTATACTTCTCATGAAGCCTTGCTTTTGCCTTATGAAGAAGCTTTAACTAGGGTAGATAGTTTAAGTGGGGAAATTTATGATTGTTCAGCACATATGCTTTGGATAGGTGAGCGTACTAGAAAAGCAGATGAAGCACATGTGCATTTTTTAAGTGGAGTGAAAAATCCACTTGGTGTTAAACTTAGTGCTAATTATGATTTAGATGAGATTAAAAAGTTAGTAAGTATTTTAAATCCACATAATGAAGCAGGAAGATTAAATTTTATCATTCGTATGGGATGTGATAAGATAGAAAATGCCTTGCCAAAATTATTTAAAGAGTTAAAACAAGAAGGATTTAATATACTTTATAGCATAGATCCTATGCATGCAAACACAGTTAAATCAGGTAATTTTAAAACAAGAGAATTTGATAAAATCATTCAAGAAGTGCGTGCATTTTTTGAAATAGCTATGAGTGAGGGAGTATATCCTGGTGGGGTACATTTGGAAATGACAGGGCAAAATGTAACAGAATGTGTAGGAGGCTCTTTAAATATCACTCAAGAAGAGCTTTCTAAACGCTATGAAACACAATGTGATCCAAGATTAAATGCTGACCAAGCTTTAGAATTAGCATTTATCATAGCAGACTTAGTTAAAAAGGCAAGAAAATGTTAAAATTTTATGGTATTAAAAATTGTAATAGTGTTAAAAAAGCTATGGATTATTTAAATTTTAAGAAAATTGAATTTGAATTTTTAGATATTAAAAAATTAGATGAGGAAACTTTAGATTTTTGGCTTAGCAAAAGGAGTGTTTTAGAGCTTGTAAATACAGCGGGTATGAGTGCTAGAAAATTAGGCTTAAATAAAGAAAAACTTCAAAATTTAAGCCAAGATGAGATTAAAGCGATGATTTTACAAAGTCCAACGCTCATAAAACGCCCATTGATTGTAAAAGATGATAAGGTTTTTATAGCCAAAGAATATGAGAGTTTTTAATTAAATTTTCTCTCTTTGGTAGATTTTTTTAATTTTCACATCTAAATTATGAGCAAATTTAAATAAAGCTGGCACTACTAAAAGTGTAAGTAAGGTTGAGCTAATAAGACCAAATATAATAGCAATGGCCATAGGAGAATTTCCTTCAAAACCAGAACCCCTTGAAAGTGCTAGTGGAAGCATGGAAAAAATCATCGCAAAAGTTGTCATTAAAATGGCTCTTAAACGACTTTTTCCTGCATAAATTAGTGCTTTTTCTACTTCCATACCTTCATCGCATTTTTTATTAGCTACATCTACTAATAATATAGCATTTTTTCCTACCATTCCAAAAAGCAAAATAATAGCCACAAGCACAAATAAAGAAAAGTGATTTCCTGTGATAAAAATTCCAAAACAAGCTCCACCAAAAGCCAAAGGCATGCTTATCATGATGATTAAAGGAAGTATTAAACTTGAATACAAAGAAGCAAGGATTAAATAAATCAAAATCATCCCCAAAGATATAGAAAACAAAAATCCACTAATGGTATCATCTAAAAAGTCCAAAAAACCAGAATAAGCAAAAGATAGGTTATTTTTTCCTAAAATATAAGCTAAATTGGACTCAAAAATTTTTCTTACTTCATCCAAAGAAATGTTTTCTATGCTTGAAGTGAGTTTTATACTAGTAGTTTTATTGTGTCTGTTAATTAAAGAAAGATCTTTTTTATAAGAAAAGCTAGCAATACTAGCAAGTTTTATACTTTCATTGTTATGATTTTTAAGTTCTATTAGCTCTAAACTAGTTGGATTTTGCTTAAAAGCTTCATCAAAGCTAAGGATAATTTCATCTTTAAAATTTTTATAATCCATATTTCCAACACTTAAATTTCCAAAGGAATAAGCCAAGACATAAGCAAGTTCTTGAGGGTTAATACCAAGTTTGGCAGCTTTTTCTCTATTGATATTAATAGCAATTTCTTCTTTTAAATCCCCTTCATTATCATCTATAGCAACAAAGCCTTCGTGTTTTGAAAACACTTCTTTCATTCTATTAATAGCTTCTTTTATTAGCTTTAAATCATCACCTAAAATTTGAATTTGAACTGGATCTTCAATGCCTGCTCCTTCTATTTTAGGGAGTTCTAAAACTTTTATCTTTAAGTCTTCATAGGAGTTTAATTTTTCTTGAAAAAGGCTAATAAGCTTAGGTTGTCTGAATTTTCTTTCATTTAAAGATTTTAATTTTACATAAATTTTTGCTTTTTTAATTTCTTTTGCGTCATTATATCCTATAAGTAAATATGCATAAGCAACACTTGGATCTTGCTTTATATTTTCATATACTTTTAAACTTTTTTCTTTCATAGCTTCTAAAGATAAGTCGTTTTTGCTTTCTAATAAAACTTGTATTTCACTATCTTCTTCTATAGGTAGAAAATCTAAGCCTATTTTAGGAGCTAAAGAAAAACATAAAACAATTACAACAAGCGTTGATAGGATAAATTTAATTTTATTAGCTAAAACTTTATAAAGTAGCTTTTTATAAAATAAGTCAAGTTTTATAAATAAAAATTCACTTTTTTTATAAAATGTGCTTTCGCTAGTATTTAAAAATCTAGCACTTAAGGTAGGTATTAAAAATACACTTACAAGATAGCTTATAATCACACCAGAAGCAACGCTAGTAGCTAATACATTAAAAAATAAACCAGGAACTGAATTCATATAAGCAATAGGTATAAACACACACAATAAAACCGCACTAATGCTTAAAACACTAAAGCCTATTTCTTTGATCCCTTCAAATGAAGCTTGTAAAGGAGGGAGTGTTTTTGCTTTTTTGGCTATACTTTCAATGATGACTATAGCATCATCTATAAAAATTCCTATACTTAAAGTAAGAGCTATAATGGTTAAGCGATTAATATCATAACCTAAAAGATTAATGAGAAAAAAACTAGAAATAATTGAAGTTGGTAAAACAATAAAAGCTAAAATAGTCGCGCTGATATTTCTTAAAAATACATACACTATTAAAAGTGTCAAAATCACGCCAAAAACCATATCAAAAATAACCTGATTGATATGTTTTAAGATGTTTTGGCTTTTATCATAAACTATTTTAATTTCTACCTCATTGCCTGCTATTGTTTGTAATGTTTTTAAAGAATTTTTGATATTTTCTATAACTTTTAAGGAGTTATAACCAGAAATTTTATTAAGCTCAAGTAATACCCCATCTTTTGTATCAAGTATTGCAAACTGCTTTTGATCTTCTAAGCCATAGCTAATATTTGCTATATCTTTTAAAAATATTCCACTAAAAATGCGTATATTTTCTAACTCTTTTAAATTTTGTGCTTCAAAATATCCTTTGATGGTGAAATTATCTTTTGAATTTTCAAACTCACCTAGATATTGTTTAAAATTATGACTTTGGATGATTTTAGCTACATCAAGTGCATTAATGTGGTATTTTTGCAAGGCATTAGGCAGGAGTTTGATTTGAACTTGTGGTTTTAAAAAGGCTATATCATTGATCGTTCCAACTCCTGAAATTTTTTGTAAAAATGGTTTTATATCATTGTCAATCTTACGCATAAGTTTTAAATGATCTTTGGAACTTAAAAATAATGATACAACAGATCCTGCATCAGGGGATATTTTTTCTAAGGTTGGCTTTGCTGGAAGATTAATAGTATTAAGTTTATCTCTAATATCATTTGCAGCTACTTCTAAGTTTTTGCCTAATTCAAATTCAACAACAGAAATAGAAAAATTATTATAACTTGTAGAATTGATATTTTTTATCCCCTGTACATCTGAAATTGCATTTTCTATTTCTTTGGTTATTTTAGATTCTATGAATTTTAAATCCCCATTAGCGGTTGTGGTGATTTTAATCAAAGGAATATCTACTTTTGGATAAAGATTAATGGGCATACTAAAAATAGAAAAAGTACCAAAAATCACTAAAGCGATAAAAAACATCAAAACAGCAATAGGATTATTAATAGCAAAACGATACAAGATTAATCCTTGGTGATGATTTTTCCTTCTCCAAAAGAACCTGGAGTAAAGTTTAAGGCCTCAACTTCTGCATAAATTTTTCGTGTTTTTATGTCTATACTTGGATAAATAAGTGTGATTTTGCCTTGGTATTCTTTTTCATTTGAGTCTATTTTATAAATAAAAATATCATCAATTTTTACCTTATCTTTAAATTTCTCATCAAAACTTAAAAGCAATTTTACTTTTGGATAAGAAAAAAAATCAAATAAAACATGAGAAATTCCCCTAGCTCCATCGCCTATGTCGATATATTTGTTAGAAATAATCCCATCATAAGGTGCTTTTAGAGTTTTTTTATCAATTAAGTCTTTGTAATGTTGTATATTTAAAAAGGCTTTTTGTTGCAAGCTTTGTGCTTTTTGAAACTCAAATAAAACATTTTCATAACTTTGCTTATCTATAACTTCTTGTACCTTTTTAAATTTTTCTAAAGAACTTTTAGCATGTTCTAGCGCAAGAGTGGCAAGTTTGTATTCATTTTGTGCTAATTTTAAGGCTATTTGCTCGCTAGAATCTTCAAGTTTAAGTAAAACTTGATCTTTTTTTACCTTATCATTAACATTCACATAAATTGCCTTAACTATACCAGCACTTTGCAAGGATAATTTTGATTGATTTTGTGCAAGCACATCAAAACTAGCATAAATTTCT
Organism: Campylobacter sp. IFREMER_LSEM_CL2127; assembly: GCF_025771745.1. Taxonomy (NCBI): domain Bacteria; kingdom Pseudomonadati; phylum Campylobacterota; class Epsilonproteobacteria; order Campylobacterales; family Campylobacteraceae; genus Campylobacter; species Campylobacter sp. IFREMER_LSEM_CL2127. The sequence goes on along the minus strand of NZ_JAKMQV010000001.1, from coordinate 241,403 downwards.
TCAGCTTTTAAAGTGAGTAGAGAAAATAAAATTAAAAATACTAATTTCATTCTAAAACCTTTGTTTTTATATCAATTCCAGCTGTAAAATAATACCTTGCTTTCGTGATTTCATATTCATTTTTAGCTAGTTCAAGTTGACTTTGACTTTTGTATTTTAATTCTAATGCATTTAGGTATTCTACATATGAGCAAAGCCCTGCGGTGTATTTTTTCTCAATGGCCTCAAAAGCTAAATTAGCCGCCTTAAAACTTGCATTTAATGCTTTTATTTTAACTTTGGAAATTTCAATTTCTTGTAAAAGATTATCTAGTTCTATATCTACTTTTCTTTTAGTTTTTTCAAGCTCTAATTGAGTGATTTTGCTTGTATATTTTTGAGATTCTAGAGCTTTTTGATTAGCCCCAAAATCAAAAATTTTCCACTCAAAAGTTAAAATAAAACGATTACTTTGTCCATGCTCTTTTAAAAAGCTTTCGCTTGTTGATTTTAGCTCATGTGGTAATTTAGGATTGTAGTTCATATCATAAAAACTAAAACTATTTTGTAAAAATATTTTTGGAAACAACTCAGCTCTAGCAGAGTCTATTTTTAAATTTTCTAAATTTAATTTTTCTTGCATAAGGGCTATTTCATAGCTTTTGTTTTTTTCTGCACTTGGTTCTTGTAAAATATTTTGAAAAGAAGGCGTAAAATGCGTTTTGCTAAGATTATAAATTTCATTTTTTAATTCATATAGTTTTAATTCATTTTGAGCTAATTCATAAGAGCTTAACTCAAATTTTGCTTTTATGCTCTCAAGCTCACTTTGGCTAGCAAGTCCAGCTTGGTAAAAATTTTCTAAGCGCTTGAGTTGATTTTGCAGAGTGATTTCTTTTTGTTTATCACTTGCTATAATACTTTCTAAGCTAAGATAATTAAAATACAAAACACTAGCACTAAGTGCCATATAATTTGTCATGTTTTCTTTTTCAAGATGAGCAAGTTGTTTTAGACTTTGCATGCTAGCGATTTTTGCTTCTCTATTGCCCCCATCAAAAAGTAAAAATTTAAGCGAAAGAGTACTCATTAGACTTTCTTGGGGTTCTATGATAAAGCGATCTTTGTTTGAGCCAAGATAAGAAACACCTAAATGTAAACTTGGCAAATAAGCATTTTGCACACTTTCTTGTTCTAAAATACTTTTTGAAAATTGAAGTTGTTTTTGTAAGTAATTTTCATTGTTTAAACTTAAATCTATAAATTCTTTAAGATTATTAGCTAGCAAAAATAAAGGCAAGAAAAGTAAATATAAAATTTTCATTTTTAAACTTTTTGTTTTATTATAGAAAATATAACTTAAAGTAATTATAAAGCAAGAAAATTTTTAAGTAGCTTTTTACCATTTTGACTTAGTATGGCTTCTGGGTGAAATTGAACTCCATAAATGTCGTATTTTTTATGTTTTAAAGCCATGATAATATTATCTTCACTTTGGGCTAAAATTTCACATTTTTTACCTATATGGCTAACATAAAGAGAGTGATATAAACAAATTTTAAAATTTTGCTTAAGATTTTTAAAAAGTGGGTTTGGTTTAAATTTTATAGTTTTTACCTTACCATGAGTTGGATTTGGAAGTTTAGAAATTTTACCACCAAAAACATGTGCTATGCATTGGTGTCCTAAACAAATTCCAAGAATTTTTTTATCTTTTTTAAAATATTTTATAGCTTTTAAGCTTAGCTTTGATTCTTTTGGAGAATTTGGTCCAGGGGAGATTAAAAGATGGGTAAAACCATATTTTTTAAGCTTTTTTGGGTTTTTAAATTTATCGTTTTTGATGATTTTATAAGTAATATTTAATTCTTTTAAATAAAAGGCTATAGTGTAGGTAAAAGAATCATAATTATCTATAATTAAAACTCTCACAAAAACACCCTTTTTAAGCCTCTTAAAGAATTAATAGCATAAATTTCTTTAGCATTTAAAAGCGCATCTTTAGTGATATCTTTTTCTTTGATGAGCTTGTGTTTTAAGAGTGCTTGTCTATAAATGCCATTGAGGCAGTTTTTGGCATAAGGAGTAAAATACTCATCATTTAAATTTATGATAATATTAGTTCTTGAACCCTCACAAAGTATGCCTTTTTCATCAAAAAAAACTATGTCATAGCAAATATTTTCTTTCCATAGATATGAATTTGCTTCATATAAACTACGCAGAGAAGTTTTATGGTGTGTTAAAAGATTTACTTTTATGATATCTTTACTTATGAGTAGTTTTTTGCTTGAATTTTCTTGTATATTGCTAAAATCAAACTCATAAAGACCATTTTTGAAAAGTTTTAATTTAATAGCTTTTGAGCCTTTTTGAGTAAAATTACTTTTTGTAAAAAAATGATGATGATTGAAAACAAAATTATTAAAATTTTGTAAAGATTTAAAATGGAATTTTTTATCTTTACTCTCTAGTATATTTTTAAAATCATTTATTAATCTTTGAGTATCAAAGCCAAAAAATTTAGCTGAGTTTAAAATTCTTTGTAAATGTTCTTTGAAAAATAAAATAGAATGATTTTTATAATACATTGTTTCAAACAAGTAAAAGTTAGGTTCTAAAATTTTGCTTTTTAGTTTTAATTCTTCAAATTCATCTTGTTTTTGTGAGTCCCATACAAGCCCACTTCCCACACCATATCTTAAAAAATTATCATTATTTTTTTTCTCTAAAGTGCGTATGGCTACGCTAAATTTTGCTTTGTTTTTATGGATTAAACCTATTGCGCCACAATAAATTCCGCGTTTTCTTTGCTCTAAATTTTCTATGAGTTTGATGGTTTCTATTTTGGGTGCGCCTGTGATGGATCCACATGGAAAAAGGGCTTTGAAAATTTTAAAATAATCATTTCCTTGTTTTAATTTTCCGCTTATTTTTGAAATGAGTTGGTGTAAGGTAGGATAGGTTTTAACCTTAAAAAGTTTGCATTTTAAAGAATGCTTTTTAATAAGTTTTGAAACATCATTGCGTAATAAATCAACTATCATTACATTTTCGCTAATGGTTTTTTCATCGCATTTTAAAAAGTTTTTTAGAATTTCATCTTCTTTTGGATTATTTGAGCGTTTGATTGTGCCTTTCATGGGTTTTGTGATGATTTTTTTATTTTTGATTTTAAAAAAAAGCTCAGGTGAAAATGAAGCTAGTTCTAAAAAATCATTTTTCATATAAGCCTTATAAGGGGTATTTTGTTTAGGATAAAGGCTTAAAAAACTCTCATACACATTAAGATTTGATTGTAAATGTAATTCTTGAGTGAGATTAACTTGATAACTTTGACCTTTAGCTATAGCATCTTTAACTTTGTCAAAGTTTTCAAAATATTTTTCTTGATTTAAATTAGATGAAAAGTTTGGGTAAAAGTCTAAATTTTTTTCTTCACTTATAAAGATTTTTCTTGTTTTAAAAGCAAAAAAATATAAAAAAGGCTCTTTGCTTTTATAATTTTTATCATCTAGATATTTATAAAATTCATATTGAATATAACCTAAAAAATAATATTGACTTTTATATTTTTCTATAGCTTTAAAAGCTTTTTTGCTTTCTTTTTGAGTGTGAGCTTTAAGAGTAAAAGCAAGATCATCATAAAGATATTTTCCAAATATAGCAAATGCCATTTATATCCTTAGCTTAAAAAATATACCCAAATAGGTAAAGAAATAAAGGCAAAAACTATACCAAAAGCTACAGAACTAACCGCTAAATTCGTATCAAGTTTTGCTTTCATAATCATAGCTGCAACCATTGTCATAGTAGGCATAGCTGATTCAAGTAAAGCGATGATAGAGCTAGGGTTTAATTTGAAATTTAAAAGCTTTAAAAGCACTAAAAAGATTAAAGGTGTGAGTATCATTTTGCCAAAAATGACTATTATAGTTGCTTTATAAGAAGTTTTTATACTTAAAAAGCCTAAATTTAAACCTATGGCAAAAAGCGCTATAGGTGTGGCACTAGCTCCAAGCATACGCAAAGGTTCAAAGATAAAATCAGGAAGTGTAGTAAACTTAAAACAAAGTCCTAAAATTAAAGCAACAAAAGGTGGAAAAGTAAAAACTTTTTTAATATTTTGTAAAAAACTTACCTTTTGCTCGCTAGCTAAAGAGATGATAAAGGGAGCAAGTAAAGCTACGGGCAAAGAAGTAGCAAGCGCATCATAAAGGATAATCTCGCCCAAAAAATGAGGATCTTGATAAATTCCACTAATAATAGGTATACCTACAAATAAAGTATTTCCAAAGCTAGAAAGTAAAAAAATACTTACAAGAGTGCTTTTGCTAAATTTAAAGCAAAGAGCTAAAAATACACAACATAATGCTGAAACAATAGCACAACCCAACCCAAGCAATATAATAACAATCAAAGAAAAATCAAAATTTAAATGATAAGCACGCTCAAAAATCAAGCAAGGCAAGGCAAAAATAATAGCAAAATCTAAAAAAGCGCGCGCTTGTTTTTGTTTTAAAATTTTGATTTTTTTAGCAAAATATCCACCAAAAAGCAAACAAAATATACTAAATAAGGAAGAAAAAATATACATTTTATTCTACTAAGTTAAAAAGCTTTTGACTAAATTTTGTATGAGTAAATTCCATCCATCTACAAGCACAAATATCAAAAGTTTAAAAGGCATAGAAATCATAACAGGAGGTAGCATCATCATACCCATAGCCATTAATACCGAGCTTACCACCATATCAATAACCAAAAATGGCAAGAAAAGTAAAAAGCCTATTTCAAAAGCAGTTTTAAGCTCGCTTATCATAAAAGCCGGTACTAAAACTGTTAAAGGCACATCATCTATGGTTTTTGGATTTTCTAAATTTCTAATCCTATAAAAAAGCGCTAAGTCTTTTTCCCTAGTGTTTTTTAGCATAAAATCTTTAAAAGGCTTAACGCCTTTAGCAAAAGCTTCTTCATAACCTATTTGCTCAGCGATATAGGGCTTTATACCTTCATTGTATGATTTTGTAGCCACAGGCTCCATAATGAAAAAAGTTAAAATCAAAGCTAAGGTAACTAAAATAGTATTTGGTGGCATAGTTTGAGTACCAAGGGCTGTTCTTAAAAAAGAAAATACTACAACAAGTCTTAAAAAAGAAGTCATTACAAAAACAATGGTAGGTGCAAGAGCTAGTATGGTTAAAACTATAACTATATTTAGGGTTGTTACGAGTTGTTGTGGGCTATTTGGAGCACTAAGGCTTAAATTTACAGTTGGTATAGTTGCTTCAGCGCCTAAAAGAGCCAAGCTTGATAAAAATAAAGCTAGTAAAACCCTCAAAATATTTCCTTGGTTAAAATTAAAAGCATTATTTTAGCAATTTTACTCTTAAAAGAATAAAAATGATTTTATAAAAATAAGAATTTTTACTTTAGCTTGTTAAAATAAGCAATAATTTTTAAAACAAAGGTAAATTATGAAAATTTCTGTGCTTATTTTGGCTGCTGGACTTGGCACGCGTATGAAATCACAAAATCCAAAAGTGCTTCAAAAAATTTGCTCAAAAGCAATGATTTTACATATTTTAAAACAAGCATATAAGATTAGTGATGATGTGTGTGTGGTGCTTTCTCATCAAAAAGAAAAGGTTGAACAAGTTGTTTTAGAGCATTTCCCAAATACACGTTTTTTAGAACAAGACTTGCAAAATTTTCCAGGTACTGCAGGAGCTTTAAGGGGCTATGAGAGTAAGCATGAAAAAGTATTGATTTTATGTGGTGATATGCCTTTAGTTAAAGCAGATGATTTAGAAAAAATAGCTTTAAATGAAAGTGATTTTAATGTGGCGGTTTTTGAGGCAAAAGATCCAAAAAGTTACGGAAGAATAGTATTAAAAGAAAATAAAATTCAAAAAATAGTAGAAACAAAAGATGCAAATAAAGAAGAACTTGCTATAAATATTTGCAATAGTGGTGTTTATGCTATAAAAGCACAAATTTTAAAAGAAGTATTGCCTTTGATAGAAAATGATAATAAAGCTAAAGAGTATTATTTAACCGATGCGGTTTATTTAGCAAAAGAAAAGGGTTATGAAATCGATGCGGTGTTTGTAAATGAGCAAGATTTTATGGGGGTGAATGATAAAATTGAGCTTTGTCTAGCTCAAGATCTTATGCAAGAAGCGATTAAAAAAGAATGGATGAAGCAAGGCGTGATTTTTCACATGCCTGCGACAACTTTTATTTCAGATGAGGTTGAGTTTGTAGGTGAGTGTGAAGTATATGAAAATGTGCGTATAGAGGGAAAATCAAAAATCATTAATTCTATCATTAAAAGTTCAAGTGTGATTGAAGATAGTATAGTGGAAAATAGCGATGTAGGGCCTTTGGCGCATTTGCGTCCAAAATGCCAGCTCAAAAATACCCATATAGGAAATTTCGTAGAATGTAAAAATGCTTTATTAAATGGAGTTAAAGCAGGGCATTTGAGTTATTTGGGTGATTGTGAAATAGATGAGGGAACTAATATAGGTTGTGGTACTATCACTTGTAATTATGATGGGGTTAAAAAACATAAAACTAAAATAGGTAAAAATGTTTTTGTAGGTTCAGATACGCAATTTATCGCTCCGGTTGAAATAAAAGATGAGGTAATCATCGCAGCAGGAAGTACTGTGTGTAAGGATGTAGAAAAAGGCTCTTTACATATCAATAGGGCAAAAGTGCAAATCATAGAAGATTTTTACTATAAAAAACTAGGTAAAAAATGAAAACAATCTTACTAGCAGTAAGTGGAAGCATAGCCTTTTATAAAGCTTATGAGCTTATTTCTTTATTAAAAAAAGAAGGCTTTAGGGTTAAAGTTTTGCTAAGTCAAGGAGTTTTAAAATTTGGCACTAAGCTTAGCTTTGAAGCTTTAGCAGATGAAATTTTATGTGAAGATAATGAAAGTTGGCAAAATACTAATAATCATATAGCCTTTAGTAAGACTTGTGATTGTGTGCTTTTTGCGCCTGCTAGTATAAACTCTATTAATAAATTAAACTATGGTATAGCGGATAATTTATTTATTCAAACTTTAATAGCAGTAGATAAAAATAAACCATTTTTAATCGCACCCGCTGCAAATACAAACATGTATTTACATTTTAGCACTCAAAATTCTTTAAAAAATTTAAAAGAGCAAGGTTATATTATCATTGATCCTATAGTTAAAACTCTAGCTTGTAAAGATGAGGGCTTAGGAGCTTTGGCTGAGCTTGATAGTATTATAAATGCTTTAAAAAAAAGTCTAATGCAAGAAGATTTTTTTAAAGATAAAAGTTTTGTTATAAGCGGTGGTGGGACTAAAGAAAAAATTGATGATGTAAGATGTATTAGTAATTTTTCAAGTGGAAAAATGGCAAAGGCGGTTGCTGATGCTTTGTATTTTTTAGGTGCTAAAGTAGTGTTAGTTAGCTCAGTAGAGTTTAAAACACCTTATAAATTAGAAAAATTTAAATCTTCTTTAGAATTAAAAGAAAAATTGCAAAAATACAAAGAATTTGATGCTTTAATTATGGCTGCTGCTGTGAGTGATTTTACTCTAAAAGCTTATAAGGGTAAGATTAAGAAAAATGAGCATTTAAACGGACTTGATTTAAAATTAAAGTTGAATGAAGACATCTTAAAAAATTTAGATTTTAAAGGTAAAAAAATAGGCTTTAAGATGGAATTTGATGCGCAAAATGCTTTAGAAAATGCTAAAAAATCTTTAGTTAGTAAAAATCTAGATATGGTGTGTTTAAATGTCTTAAATGAGCAAATGAGCTTTGGAAGTGATGAAAATAGCATTTGTTTTATCACTAAAGATAGTATTTCTCAAAGTTCTAAACAAAGCAAAGAAAAACTTGGCTTTATTTTAGCACAAGAATTAAGGAAACTTTGGTGAATATCATCAACTCAACTTTACCTGTAAGAATGCAAATTTTGGAAAAACGCGCATATAATCGCTATGTATTGCTTTTAAATACTAAAAAGCTTGAAACAAAAAGTATGATAGAGCTTGAAGTAGGGGAGGAGTATTTAGCTGAAGTTTATGAAGATAAAGGTGTAATTTCTTTTAAAAATCTTTTGAAAAAGCCTAAAATTAGACTTTTTGAAGAAGGGACTGAACTTATAGAAAAGCTTTTGCAAGAAGGTGATGAAAAAGCTTGGTATAAAAAATTCATTATCCAAAGACTTATGGAAAGCAAAAGTGCGTATGAGTTTGAAATTTATAAGGAAATGTTTTTTGCATTTTTTGAAGGAATTTATCATATACCTTTTGTTTATGAGGGAAATAGGGCTTTGTTTGAAGCTAAGAAAAATGGAAATATTTTAGAAGTGTATTTGTATTTTGAAATTTTTGGTGCTTTAAAAATTATAATTGATAATGGTAAAATCACACGCATACAAACACCTTTTGCCAAAGTAGCACATTTTTTAAACGAGTATTTTAAATTTGAAGTAGTTAATACGCTTAATCCTATGTTTGTTTTTAAAAGATTGATGGATATAAAGGGATAGAATGAATGAATTAAAACATCTTGCTGTGGTAATGGATGGCAATAGAAGATGGGCTAGAAAAAATGGACTTTTAGAAAAAATTGGCTATAGTCAAGGTGCTAAAGTTGTTGAAAAAATCATAGAAGTATGTATAGATGAAAAAATTCAAAATTTAACCCTTTATGCTTTTAGTACAGAAAACTGGCAAAGACCAAAAGAAGAAGTGGAGTTTCTTTTTAAGCTATTAAATAAATATCTTGATGAGTCTTTAAATAAATTTGTAGCCAATGAAGTGCGTTTTAAGGCCATAGGAAATTTAAATCTTTTAGATGAATTAACCTTAAAAAAAATACAAAATTTTCAAGAACAAACTAAAAATTACACAAAATTATGCGTTAATTTAGCTATTTCTTACGGAGGCAAGGATGAAATAGTTAGAGCGGTTAAAAAGGTGATTGAAAAAAATCTTGAAATTAATGAAGCAAATATACAAGCAAATCTTGACTTAAGTGAGGATGTGGATTTGTTTTTAAGAGTAGGGAGCGCTAAAAGAATTTCAAATTTTTTATTATGGCAATCAAGTTATGCAGAAATTTATTTTAGTCAAACTTTATTTCCTGCACTTACTAAAAAGGAAATCGCAAATATTATTACTGAGTTTAAAAAACGCAAAAGAACCTTTGGTAAATGATATTTTTCTTTTTATTACTAGGACTTTGTGTAGGTTCTTTTGTTAATGTTTTGATTTTAAGAACGATTAATAAAGAAAGTATAATAAGTACAAGATCAAAATGTCCTAAGTGTCTTAAAACTTTGAAATTTTATCATCTTTTTCCTTTGTTATCTTTTGTATTTCTAAAAGGCGAATGTGCTTTTTGTAAGGAAAGAATTTCTTTGATTTATCCTTTTAATGAATTTCTTTGCGCGTGTTTGTTTGTCTTTGCTTTTTATTTAATCGAAGATGTTTTTCAAATTTTAATTTTTGCTTGTATGCTAGCTATATTTTTAGCACTTTCTTGGATGGATTATTATCTAAAAGCAGTGAGTGAGCTTTGGCTTTGGATTTTATTTATTTTAGCTTTTTGTTTTGATTTTTTACAAAATGGCTTAAATTTAGAGGATTTTCAAGATAGCTTTTTATTTAGAGTGTGTTTTGGGGCGGGGTTAGTTTTTATACTAAAAAGTGTGATTAATTTTATTAAAAATTTTAAAAAAAGAGATGAAATTTTAGAAAGTTTAGGGGAAGGTGATGTTATAATAATAGCTTTGATTTTTGGAATTTTTGGCTATGAAAAAGGCTTTTTGATTTTATTTATTGCAAGTTTTTTAAGTCTTTTGATGTTTATAAAAATAGCCAAGAAAGATTATCAAATGCCTATGATTCCTTTTTTGTTTTGTGGAATTTTGATTAATCTAAGTGTAGAAAGTATATTATGAAACTAGTTTATAAGTATTTGCTTAATCAGTTTTTAAGCACAATGTTATCTTTATTTTTTACTTTATTTATTATTGTTTCGATTATTTTTTTTATACAACTTGCTAAAATTACTGCTTATATTGAAATTACTTTTTTTGAATTAATCAAATTATATATTTTTCTTTTACCAAAGATATTAATTTTTACTCTACCCATATCTTTTTTCATAGCTTTGACTTTAGCCTTTTATAGGCTTTCTAGGGAAAATGAAAGCACAGTGTTATTTGCTTTGAGTATAGCTCCAAGCATGATAGCAAGTTTTTTTGCAAAAATTGCAGCTTTGGTAAGTGCTTTTATGCTTGTGGTGGTTTTGGTTTTTATACCTATATCTTTTGAACTTTTTGATAATTTTGTAGATTATAAAAAAATTAGTGCTAAAGTAAGTATAAAAACAGGGGAATTTGGACAAAGATATGGAGAATGGCTTGTTTTTATTGATGCTAAAAATTCTGATGAAACTTATAAAAATATCATAATGTATCATCCAAAGAAAAACCCACAAGATAAGGAACAAGTGATTTTAGCTAAAGAAGGAAAGTTAGAAACAAATGATGGTGTTATTACTTTTAAACTAGACGAAGGAAAAGCTTATGAGATTAAAGAAGAAGATTGGCATATTTCTAGTTTTAAAAATTTATTAATTAAAAGCAAACTTTCTTCTAAAGAATTAAATACTCAAAGTTTTTATGGGTATTGGTCTGATGTAACAAGCAATAAAGAAAAAGCAAAAGAATTTGTTATTTATATTCTTATAGCTTTATTTCCTTTAGCTAGCGTGCTTTTTGCACTCTCTTTTGGTATAGTAACTTATCGTTATGAAAAAGGTTTTGCTTATTTTGGAATTTTTGTGATTATTTTTGCTTATTTTACGCTTTTGATTAGTTTTTATAATCCTCCTTTTGTAGCTATTGCTGTGATTTTTTCAAGCTTTTTAATTACTTCTTTGTTTTATTTTAAAGCAAAAATTGCAAGTAAGTATTAATGCTTTTAAAATTAACTTTTTCTTATGATGGCTCTAAATTTCAAGGTTCAGCTACCCAGCCACATAAGTTTAGTGTCCAAGATACCTTAGCACAGGCTTTGTCGCATTTGGGTATTTATGAAAAGCCTTTATTTGCTTCAAGAACTGATAAAGGTGTGCATGCATTTAATGCAGTCGCTTGTGTAAAAGCGGGAGAACATTTTAAAGATTTTGTATATTTAAAAAATAAAATCAATCATTTTGCACACCCATTTATACATATAAAGCATATCCAAAGAGTGCAAGAAAATTTTCAAGTGCGTTTTGATGTGCAAAAAAGAACATATCGCTATATTATAAGTCATGAAAAATATAATCCTTTTTTAGCTTCTTATGTGCATTTTTATCCAAAAATAAATATTAAATTAGCCAAGGAAATTGCTTTTTTATTTGAAGGAGAGCATGATTTTAAACTCTTTCAAAAAGAAGGCTCTGATAATAAAACAAGCATAAGAAAAATGTATAAAACTAGAGTTTATGCTTATAAAAATTACACTGTGTTTTATTTTGAAGCAAATGGTTTTTTAAGATCGCAAATTAGAATGATGATGGCAAGCATTTTAAAAGTATTAGAAGGAAAAATGAGCCAAAATGAGCTTTTAGAACAAATCAACGCTAAAAAAGCTCATTGTAGATTTTTAGCTCCTGCTAGTGGTTTGTATTTGAGCAAGATTTCTTATTATAATAATGCATGATTTTTTTATGTATAAAAAATGAAAAAAGAATGATTAAAGTCCCCATGCAAAAAGGTAGCAGTTCTACATCTACTCCAAAAATACTCATGTTGATAAAAATACTTATAGGTATAATGGCATTATTCATCAAGGCTAAAACTCCACTATCTACTTCAGTAGAGCCTTTATTCCATAAAAAATATCCAAGTCCTGAAGCAATAGTCCCAAGATAAATCAAAGCTATCCAAGAGCTTAAATTGGATGGTAAATTATTATAATCTCCAAAAAATAAAAATGCAGGTAAGGTTATGCTGGTTGCGCCTAAATAAAAATAAGCAAAGGCTTCTTTTTGGCTTAAATTTGTATTTTTTTCTAATAAAATTTTATAAAAACTTTGTCCAGCTCCAAATACTAAATTAGCCCCTTGAATAAGTAAAAAGCCATATAAAAAATTAGAGTTAATATTATCAAATTTAACTACAAAAGCACCCATAATGCATATAAAAATACTTATGAAATATAAATATCTAAGATTTTTTGAAAAAAGCCCATAAAAAAGCACAACGTAAAAAGGTGTAAAAATCGTAAAAAGCGCTACTTCACTTACACTTAAATATAAAAAAGAATGATAATAAAATAAATTCATTATGCCAAGTTGCAAAGCTCCAATGCCTATGAGTTTTAGTTTTAAATGCAAATTTATCTTAAAATTTAAAAAAGGTAAAAATACCAATAAAGATAAAAAAACTTTTGCAAATGCTGCAAAAAAACTATCCATTTCTAAGGTAATAAAATGCCCAATTAATGGAAAAGAAAAAGCCCAAATAAAACTTGCTAGTAATAAACTTGGCATTTTAAAGCACGCCTTCTAATTTAAGTAAAGCCTCTTTGATAAATAAACCACCATTGTATCCACCTAAGTGATTTTTAGCTACCACTCTATGGCAAGGTATAAAAATTGCAAGTTTATTTTTAGAATTTGCATTGCCTACTGCTCTAAAAGATTTTGGATGATTGATAAAAGAAGCAATTTCTTGATAAGTTTTAGTTTGTCCATAAGGAATTTTTATCAAAGCTTTATATACCTTTTGTTCAAATTCGCTTCCCTGAAGAGTTAGAGGAGTGTTAAAAGCAAAAAGCTTTTTGTTAAAATAAAGGTCTAGCTCTTCTAAGGCTTGTTCTAAAACAGAGTGTTTATCTTTAGTAAAATCAGGCTTGTATATAGTAAAATCAACATTAATAAGCTTATCTTTATCACTTTGTAGAAGAATATAAGCAAAACTAGCTTTATAAAAACTTTGATACATATTTTTCCTTATTTAAAAGCAAGCATTGTATGAATTTTAAATTAATTAATTGTTATTAAAGCAAAAATTTAGTTAAAATAGTGATTTAATTTATATTCAAGGAAAATATTTGAAGATTTTATTATTTAGTTTGATTATAAGTTTAAATGCTTTAGCTTTGGATTATACTTGTGAGTATGTTAAGGAAAATAAGGCTGATTTTTTTAAAGAGTTTGAGCCAAAAAATACACAAGATTTTGCTCAAGTGGATTTAAATTGCGCTTTTTCTTTAAAAAATCATCAAATCACAAAAAGATTATATGAACTTGCTAATGAAATTAGAGGAAGCAATAGTGCTTGTATGGGTGGAGAATACTTTAGTGATTTGAGAAAATTTGATTTTAAATTATTAGAAATTGCACTTGATCCACAAGGCTATCAAAAGACTTTACAAGATCCTATAATACTTGAAGAAAAATTTGCAAAATTAAAAGCGTATTTTAGATTTTGGGCCTATCAAAGCATTGGAAATTTTAAACTTTTTAAGGAATTTTGGAAAGAATATAATAATGCGATTAATCCTTTAACAAGATATTTTCAAAAGGAATTTAATTTAGATAAAGCAAGTGCAATTTATTTTGCTAGTAATGCTTTGAATGAATTTTTAAACTGGGCAGTTGGCGAGACTAAAATCTTTAAAGATATTTCAGATTTTGAAAAATTTGTAGCTAATAAAAATAATTCTTTGGAGCAGATTAAAGAGTATATTTATACTAAAAAAATTAGTAATTTAGAATTAAACAATGGTTTTAAATCAGCCTTGTTAAATAATAGAGAAAGTGAGATTATAAGAGAATTTATCAAATTGGGTGTAAAAATAAATGAAGGTTATGAGTCTGCTTTATTTTTTGCACTAGATAATGCAGAAAATGTTAAGCTTTTGCTTGAAAATGAAGCGGTGGTTGATTATAAAAATTCTTTTGGAAAAACACCTTTGTTTTATGCTGTTGAATATAATAACTATAAGGTTGCCAAGCTTTTGCTTGAAAATGGTGCAAATGTAAATCAAAAATACATTAATGATAATGAAAAACTTTCTATTGCCAGTATGGGAAGCAATACGCCATATTTTATCACCTTATGCGCGCTTGAGCATACTTCTAAAAATATCTTTATGCATGGGGCAAATTATGCTGATGTAAAAATGCTTAAGTTACTTATAGATTATAAAGCTAATTATAAAGAAGTAGATGATTTGGGATTTAACGCTCTTGATTTTGCCATCATTGCAAAGAAAGAAGAAAATATTAAATTTTTAAAAAAACTTGGTTTAAAAGAAAATGAAAATTTGATGTTATATGAAGAGGCACAACCATGAAGATTGCTTTAATAACAGGGGTAAGTTCAGGTTTTGGATTAGAAAGTTTAAAAGCTTTGATAGAGCTTGATTATAAGGTTATAGCCATAGCAAGACGCAAAGAAAGGTTAGAAAAACTACAAGAGCTTTATGGGGATAAAATTTATCCTATCGTGCTTGATGTTAGGGATAAACAAGCGGTTTTTACAGCAATTGAAAATTTACCTCAAGATTTACAAAATATTTCTTTACTTGTTAATAACGCAGGTCTTGCCTTGGGTTTAAATGAGTTTGATTCTTTGGATATTGAAGATATTGAAGCTATGGTAGACACTAATATCAAAGGCTTTTTATATATAGCAAGAGCTACTTTACCTTTACTTAGAAAGGCAAAAAATGCTCATGTGATTAATCTTGGTTCAATTGCGGCAAATGTGCCTTATTATGGAGGTAATGTTTATTGTGGAACTAAGGCTTTTGTGGCACAATTTTCCAAAGCTTTAAGAACAGATTTGCGCGGAAGCAATATAAAAGTAACAAATATTGCTCCAGGACTTTGTAAAACTGAATTTAGTGAAGTGAGATTTAAAGGTGATATTAAAAAGGCCGATGAGGTTTATGAAAAGACTAAATATATTAAAGCTGAAGATATAGCAAAAATTATTACTTTTATTATTAGCTTGCCTGAGCATATTAATATTAACGAAATTGAACTTATGCCTGTGACTCAAACATGGGCAGGAACTTTTAGCGAGAAAATATAAAAACTTAAGGAAAAATATGAAAATTTTTTATTTATTATTAGCTCCTTTATTATTATTTGCTGATGCACAAGCAAATGCAGAACTTTTTGGAGTTTGGACGCTTTTACCACCGGTGATAGCTATTATTTTAGCTTTTATTACTAAAGATGTAGTGCTTTCGTTGTTTATTGGTGCATTAAGTGGTACTTTTATGCTAGGACTTATTGAAAATAGCATTTATCATGCTATTATTGCTTCTTTTACAGGCTTTATTTCTAAAGTGGTAAATGCCATGGCAAGTCCTGGTAATGCAGGAATTTTATTACAAGTTTTAACTATAGGTGGGGTTGTAGCTCTTATTACCAAAACAGGTGGTACTAAAGCTGTGGCTGTTTGGCTTTCTACTAAAGCTAAGCAGGCAAAAAGCTCACAATTTGCTACTTGGTGTATGGGGATTTTTATTTTCTTTGATGATTATGCCAATTCATTAATCGTAGGTCCTATCATGCGTCCAGTGACAGATAAATTTAGAGTAAGCCGTGAAAAACTTGCTTTTATTATGGATGCAACCGCAGCGCCAATTACTGGTCTTGCTATCATTTCTACTTGGATAGGACTTGAAATTTCTTTAATTCGTAGCGGATATGATTTAATCGATAATGCAACTTTTGCGCATTTAGGTATAGTAAAAGAAGAAATCAATGCTTTTGAAATCTTTGTACAAACCTTACCTTATAGATTTTATAATCTTTTTATGCTGATTTTTGTTGTTTTGACTATTTATACAGGTAGAGAATTTGGACCTATGTTAAAAGCTGAGCTTAGAGCTAGAGCGGGTAAATTTTCTCATGGTCATGAGCAAATTGATAATATAGAAGATAAGGTTTTAGAGCCAAAAGAGCATGTAAAATTACAAGCTTCTAATGCTATTATACCTCTAGCTGTTTTGATTGTATTTTCATTTATAGGTTTTTATTTTAGTGGTTATAATGCCCTAGATGATGCGAGTATTAAAGCACAAATTGATGCAGCACCATTTAGTTTATTTGCCTTTAGAGAAACTTTTGGCGCAGCTGATGCTTCGGTTGTATTATTTCAAGCAGCACTTTTAGCTACCATAGTAGCTATTATTTTAGGAATGTATAGAAAAATATTTACTTTAAAAGAAGCTATTGCAGTTTGGACCCATGGTTGGAGGACTATGATTATGACTGTGATTATTTTACTTTGTGCATGGTCATTAGCTTCTGTGATTAAGGATTTAGGAACTTCTAAATATTTAATTGATTTATTTTCAGATAAAACACCTATTTACTTGCTTCCTACGGCAATTTTCATTTTTGCTTCTATTATATCTTTTTCAACAGGAACTAGTTATGGGACTATGGGTATTTTAATGCCTTTAGCTATTCCTTTAGCTATGGCCGTTGGTGTTCATAATGAATTAAGCGGAGCAGAGTTGCACCAATATATGATTATTAATATTTCAGGGGTTTTAACAGGAGCTATTTTCGGAGATCATTGCTCGCCAATTTCTGATACAACTATACTTTCGTCTATGGGAAGTAAGTGCGATCTTTTAGCTCATGTTAGCACGCAAATGCCTTATGCTTTGAGTGTTTGTGCTATTAGTATACTTTGTGGTTATTTACCAGTAGCACTAGGACTTAATGTATGGCTAGGGCTTGTTTTTGGAATCTTAGCTATGATAGCTTTACTTTTTGTAGTTGGCAAAAAGGTAGATGCATAGATGCATTTTGAAGAAAAAATTGCTTTAAATAAAGCATTGTTTTCTTCTTTATATGATAAAGAAATTCAGTGCTTTAAATCACCTTTAAAAGCTTATAGAACTAGGGCAGAATTTTCTATATATCATCATGAAAATGGGGAAATTTCTTATGCAATGTTTGAAAACAAGAAAAAAATTCCTATTGAGAAATTTGATATAGCAGATGAAAAAATTCAAGACTGTATGCCTATTTTATTAAATAATCTAAATGAAAATTTAAAACATAAGCTTTTTGGAGTAGAGTTTTTAGCTACAAAATTAGATTTAAGTATAACTTTACTTTTCCATAAAAATATAGAGCTAATTATACAAGACTTACAAGAATTAGCAGAAAAATTAAATCTCAAACTCATAGCAAGAAGCAGGGGTAAAAAACTTGTATTTAATGGAGAAAATTTAAGACAAGCTTTAAAAATCAATACAAATGAATTTTTATATGAGTTTAATAATGATTGTTTTATCCAGCCTAATACTTTTATCAATGAAAAGATGATTGAATGGGTTGTATCTTGCATTGGAAGTGATTTTAAACAAGATTTATTAGAGCTTTATTGTGGTTATGGAAATTTTACCATAGCTTTAGCAAGAAACTTTAATAAAGTTTTAGCAACTGAAATTTCTAAAAAAAATATCGAATTTGCTTTAAAAAATTGTGTTTTAAATTCTATTGAAAATATAATTTTTACAAGACTTTCTAGTGAAGAGTTGAGTCAAGCTTTGAAAAAAGAAAGAGAATTTAACCGTTTAAAAAACATAGATTTAGATAGCTTTAAAATATCTCATGTCTTGGTTGATCCTCCAAGAGCAGGGCTTGATCTAAGCGTGATTGAACTTATTAAAAATTATGAAAATATCATTTATATTTCGTGTAATCCTATCACTTTAAAAGAAAATCTTGAAATCTTGTGTCAAAGTCATGAAATTTTAAATTTAGCCTTTTTTGATCAATTTGCTAATACTCCTCATCTTGAATGTGGGGTGCATTTAAAAATAAAAGCTTAGTATAAGTTAGAATTTATACAAGCTTTGTTATTATAAAAATAGTTGATTTAATCAATTAATTTTTATAAAGGATTTTTTATTTTATTTCAAAAAATTACTTATACAAATAGAAAAATACTCTATAAAGTCAATGAAATTTTAAAACCCTTTGGACTAAAATCAAGTGATTGGAGGGTTTTTGTATATTTAAATCAGCATGGCTATAGTACTTTAGCTCCAATATGTGAGTTTTATCAGATGGATAAAGCTATACTTTCTAGAGTTGTTTCTAAATTAGCAAAACTTGAATATATAGAGTTTTTAAAAGCAGATGATAAAAGAGAAAAAATCATTACTTTAAGCGCTAAAGGTAAGGAAATTTTTTTAGATGCAAATGCTTATATAAGAAAATATGAAAGAAATATTTTAGATATCTTAGATGTAAAAGATCAAGAAAGACTTTTAAAATTACTTGATTATATCAATGAGAAAATTTAAAAGGTTTTTTCATGGGATTAAGTAAAAAATATAATTTATTTAATATAAATTTTTTCTGTATTTTTGGGATAAATTTTGCTATTTGTCTTGTTTTTTATATGAGTACTATTTCTAGTACAGATTATGTTTTAGGTGTTTTAAACCTTCAAACTAGCACCGCAGGTCTTATTATGGGAGCTTTTGTTATAGGCGCTTTGCTATCTAGACTTTATTTTGGTTCTATAATTGATGATGTTAATATAAAAAAGGTTATAGTGTTTTCGCTTTTGTTTTATCTTTTTATTAATTTAATGTATTTGAAATTTTATAATGTATATTTTTTAATTTTAATACGCTTTTTAGCAGGGATTTGTTATGGAATTTGTTCTTGTGCTTGTGGGGCAGCTATTGCTAGGATAATACCTAGCAATAAAAGAGGAGTTGGTATAGGATATTATGCTACAAGCGTTGTTTTAACTTCAGCCTTAGGGCCTTTTTTGGCCATAAAACTTGACTCTATCAATCAATTTTGGCTTAGTTTTTTAATAGCTTGTTTGAGTATTGTCTTTGCGTTAATCTTATCTATTTTTTTAAAAGTAAGAAGATTTAAAAAACATCATCATATAAAAAGAAAATTTAGTATTTATAATTATTTTGAAAAATCAGTTTTAAATTTAGCCTTGATAACCTTTTTGCTTGCATGCCCTTTTGGTGCTATTATAGCTTATATGAGTGCTTATACCCAAAGTTTAAATTTAGCTTTTGCTGGATCTATGTTTTTTGTGGTATATGCTGGATTTTCTATGATTTTTAGACCACTTGCTGGTAAAGTGTTTGATAAATATGGTGCTAACATCGTGATGATTTTTTCCTTTTTGAGTTTTATAGTATGTTTGCTTTTGCTTGCTTTTGCATTAAATTTTTATATGATTATTTTGGCTGGAGTTTTTTGTGCGTTAGGTTATGCTAATGCTACTTCAAGCGCTCAAGCTTTAGCTATAAAACTTGCACCTAAAGAAAAAATGGGCTTGGCTAATTCTACATTTTTTATAGCCTTAGATTTTGGTATAGGAGTGAGTCCTTATTTGTTAGGCATTATAGAGCCAAGTATAGGTTTTGCTAATGTTTATGCTTTTTGTGCTTTATTAGTTGCAATGGCTTTGATTTTGTATTGTTTATTGGTTGTAAAAAAAAGCTTCTTATTAATTTGATTTTAGATACAATGCTTTAAAAAGGAAAAAGCATTGTGTGATAGTTATAAAATACTAAGTACTATGAAAAATATAGCCATCATAGGACTTAGCCCTAATCAAGATAAACCTTCCCATTTTGTAAGTAAATATTTACAAGATTTAGGTTATAAAATTTATCCCATCTATCCTAAAGAAGATTTTATTTTAAGTGAAAGAGTTTATAGAAATTTAAAAGAAATCCCTTTTGAAGTTGATACGGTTGTAATGTTTAGAAAAGCAAGTTTTGCAAATGAAATTTTTGAGGATCTTTTGAGTAAAAAGATTAAAAATTTTTGGATGCAACTTGGCATTATCAATGAAGAAATAATGCAAAAATGTAAAAAATATGGTATAAATTGCGTTCAAGATCGTTGCATTAAAATAGAACTACAAAAAGGATAATCATGGTTGAATTAAATAAAATTTATCAAGCAAAACAAAAAATCGCAGATTTTGTATTAAAAACCCCTTTTGTGCACTCTTCTTTTTTGAGTGAGTTTTTAGAAACTGATATTTTTTTAAAATGTGAAAATTTGCAAAAAACAGGTGCTTATAAAATCAGAGGAGCTTATAATACAATAGCTAATTTAACTAAAGAACAAAAGCAAGCAGGTGTAATAGCTGCAAGTGCAGGAAATCATGCACAAGGAGTAGCAATTAGTGCTAAAAAATTTGGCATAGAAGCTGTGATTGTTATGCCTGAAGCTACGCCTTTATTAAAAGTAAGTGCGACTAAAAATTTAGGTGCAAAAGTGATTTTAAAAGGAGATAATTTTGATGAGGCTTATGCTTATGCACTAAATTATGCTAAAGAGCATCATTTAAATTTCATTCATCCTTTTGAAAATGAAAGTATTATAGCAGGACAAGGCACTTTAATGCTTGAAATGCTTGATGAAATAAGTGATTTGGATATGATTTTAGCTCCAGTTGGTGGGGGAGGTTTGATTAGTGGAGTGGCAAGTGCTGCTAAGCAAATTAATCCTGCTATAAAAGTTATCGGAGTGAGTGCTAAGGGAGCTCCTGCGATGTATGAGAGTTTTAAAAGCAAAAAAATGATTAATTCAAAAGCTGTTAGAACTATAGCTGATGGCATAGCAGTACGTGATGTGAATAAAATTAATTTTGATATTATTCTTGAATGTGTTGATGATTTTATTCAAGTTGATGATGAAGAAATAGCTAATGCGGTATTGTATTTACTTGAAAAACACAAAATAACAGTTGAAGGAGCAGGAGCATCAGCAGTAGCTGCACTTTTGCATAAAAAAATAGATTTAAAAAATCATAAGAAAATCGGTGTGGTTTTAAGTGGTGGAAATATCGATGTGCAAATGTTAAATATCATTATAGAAAAAGGCTTATTTAAAGCTTTTAGAAAAATGCTTATTAATGTTACTTTAGTTGATAAACCAGGGGCTTTAAGTGCTTTAAGTGATGCAATTAAGGAAGCTCAGGCTAATATAGTTAAAATTGACTATGATAGATTTTCAACCAAGCTTGAATATGGTGATGCAATGATTTCAATTACCTTAGAAACTAAAGGAAAAGAACATCAAGAATTAGTTAGAAAGATACTTTATGATAAAGGTTTTAATTTTAACGAAATTTTATGATATATTAAATATAATATTTTTTAAATAAAATCAAAAAAAGGGTAGAAATGTCACAAGAAAAAATTTTAGAACCAGATACATTGATAACCTCTAAAACAGATTTAAAAGGAGATATTATTTATGCTAATGATGATTTTTTAAAATACGCTGGTTATAAAATGAATGAGATTTTGTATAAACCACATAATATTGTGCGTCATCCTGATATGCCAAAAACGGTTTTTAAATGTTTGTGGGATTATATACAAGATGGAAAAGAAATTTTTGCCTTTGTAAAAAATAAAACCAAACAAAATGATTATTATTGGGTTTTTACTAATGTTACAGCCTCATTTGATAATCAAGGAAATATTATAAATTATTATTCAGTAAGAAGAAAACCTAAAAGAGAGGCTATACCAGTTATAGAGCAAGTTTACAAGGTTTTATTAGAAGCTGAAAAAACTGGAGGTATAAAAGCTGGAGTGAATGAACTTATGAAGATAGTTAATTCTTATGGTATGAGTTATAACCAGTTAATTTTAGAGCTTCAAAAATAATTTTATAAAAATATTTAAAAAATGTTTTTATAAAAAAAGGTATAATCAGTCTGATTAATTTAAATTTAAGGAATTTATCTATGTCTTTGGAAAAAGTTCTAACTCCAGATGTTTTAATAACATCAAAAACTAATTTAAAAGGTGAAATTATCTATGCCAATGAGGATTTTTTAAAATACTCTGATTATAAAATTGATGAAATTTTATATAAACCTCATAGTATTATGCGTCATCCTGATATGCCAAGAACTGTTTTTAAATATTTATGGGATAATATTCAAATGAAAAGAGAGGTTTTTGCTTTTGTAAAAAATAAAACAAAATTTAATGATTATTATTGGGTTTTTGCAAACATAACAGCTTCTTGTGATTCTAATGAAAATATTTTAAATTATTATTCAGTAAGAAGAAAGCCTAAAGCAGAGGCTGTTAAAACAATAGAAGAAATTTATAAAGTTCTTATAAGAAAAGAAAAGGAAGGTGGTATAAAAGCAGGACTTGAAGAACTAAATGCTGTAGTAAAATCTTATGGGATGAGCTACAATGAATTAATAATGCAAATTCAAAAATAAAAGGATGTTGATGAAAAATATTGTATTAGTTGGTATTGGTCTGGGTATTTTATCTTGTGCAAATTCTATATATTTTATGGATTTTATTTCTTTTGGGTTTTCTTTGGCTTTGTTATTATTGTTTGCTTTTGCTTTTGTTGTTTTAAAAAAAGAAGATCAATTTAGTGATAAAATCTTAGATCTTAGCAGAGAATTAAAAAATGGTAATTTTGATTCAAGAATTGTATATATTAAATGTAGCAATAAAAAACTTAAAGAAATTGCGGATAATCTTAATAATACTATAGATGGCTTAGAAGCTTATTTGAGAGAAATTAATACCTCGATTGCTTGTTCTCAAAAGGGTGAGTATTTTAGAAGAGCTATTCCTGAAGGTTTAAAAGGAATTTTTGTTCATAATATTAACTTTATCAATAAAGCCTTAGATGATATAGAAAAAACAGGAAAATCTGTTTTTAAAAATGCTTTATCAAGAGAATTGATGGATTTGAGTTTAAATAGTCAAAATAAAAATTTAAATGACTTATCTTCTGCTTTAAATGGTATTATTAAGTTGATGAGGGAAGTTTTTGGTGATATTAAAATAATATCAGATACTGCTCAAAAGAATGGTTTAGAAGTGGGCAATTTGCAAGATTCGATTTCTTCTATGATGCAAGTGGCCGATGAGAGTAAAAATGCTGTTGATACTTTTGCCTCAAATGCTCAGAGTATTAATGCAATTGTAGAAGTTATTAGAGATATAGCAGATCAAACTAATCTTCTTGCGCTAAATGCAGCTATTGAGGCTGCTCGTGCGGGTGAACATGGAAGAGGTTTTGCTGTGGTTGCAGATGAGGTAAGACAACTTGCTGAAAAAACACAAAAAGCAACTGGCGAGATTACCTTGGCAATTCAAGTAATGAATCAAGAAATTGGCTCAATACAAGAAAATAGTGAAAAGGTATTTGATATCGCAAATTCTTCTAATAGCAAAATCGCTGATTTTAGCGAAGCATTTAGAGAATTAGAGGATAAAAGCTCTCATTTAGGAAAAGAATTTGTTAATTTTGCTTCTGATTTGACTTTATCGGCTATGAAAATAGATCATATTTTATATAAATCAGATGTTTATCTAACTCTTAATGGTTCTCAGCAAAATCTACAAAATCTTGATCCAATCTCTAGTCTATGTAAAGATGAAGATGCAAAAAGTATTTTCTGTCCTTTAATCTCTCAAAATGAAATGGATTCCAAGAGTGAAAAAATACAATACTCTGCAAATAAAGCTATAGAAATAGCTAAAAAAGAAAATATTTCAAAAGAAGATTATGATTCAATTATTAGTGACATAAGAGAGTTGGAAAAAGATAGTAAATTAATTATGGATAAACTAGAAGCTTAATAAGCTTCTAGTTTTTACACAAGAGCTATTTTTAATACTTCATTTAAAGTTTTTACCCCAATTATTTTCATATTTTTTATTACTTCCTCTGGGATATCTTTTAAATCTCTTTCGTAGTTTTTATGTGGAATAATAGCCGTTTTAATATCAGCTTTATAAGCAGCAATTAATTTTTCTTTTAAACCACCTATTGGTAAAACATTACCCATTAGGTCAATCTCTCCTGTCATTGCAACATCAGATCTTACTTTTTTGTCACTAAAAATAGAGGCAATAGCTGTAGTGATTGTTATACCTGCACTTGGCCCATCTTTTGGTGTTGCGCCATCTGGAACATGAATATGAAGATTGTATTGATTGTAAATGCTTTCATCTTTTTTATAAAAAAGATTTTTTGGTGTTTTGATTTGTTCTTCATCAATTAAATTTTTAATAAGACTTTGAGCAATTTTTGCTGATTCTTTCATAACATCACCCAAACTTCCTGTAAGAGTTAACTCACCTTTGCCTTTGATTTTAATAGCTTCTATTTTTAAAACATCTCCACCCACTGCAGTCCATGCAAGTCCATTTACTTGACCGATTTTATTTTCTTTTTCATGTTTTTCTATTTCAAAGACTTTTTTGTTTAAAAAATCTTTTAAATTTTCAGTATTAATTTGAATGTGTTTAGTATTTTCCTCTAAAAGAAGTTTTTTAACGCATTTTCTGCAAACTTCAGCAATCTTTCTTCTTAAATTTCTTACACCTGATTCTCTAGTATATTCACTGACTATTAATTCTATGGCTTCATCATCAAAGCTAATTTCTTTTTCTTTAAGACCATGTTTTTTTATTTCATCAGGTATGAGGTAGTTTTTAGCTATTTGGAATTTTTCTTGAGGGGTGTAAGAGCTAAGCTCTATAAATTCCATTCTATCTTTTAAAGCAGGTGGGATTAAACTTGCATCATTTGCTGTGGCTATGAAAATGATTTTACTTAAATCGATGTTGAAATTTAGGTAATAATCTCTAAATTTAGTATTTTGTTCAGGATCTAAGATTTCAAGCAAAACTGCACTTGGATCTCCTCTATGGTTGCGACTTAGTTTATCAATCTCATCAAGCACTACTACAGGATTACTTTGTTTAGCTTCTATAAGTCCTTGTATAATGCGTCCTGGCATAGCTCCTATATAGGTTCTTCTATGCCCTCTTAATTCATTTACATCTTCTAAACCGCCTAAAGCTATGCGTACTAATTCTCTTTTTAATGCTTTTGCGACTGAATTTGCCAAAGAAGTCTTACCAACACCTGGAGGTCCAACTAAACACAAGATAACTTTAGCACCATCTCTATCTTTAATTTTGCGTTTTTCTAAAAGCTCTTTTACTGCAAAATATTCTTCAATACGTTCTTTTGGTTTCTCTAGGGCATAGTGATCACTATTGAGTTGTAAAGATACATCTTTTAAATTTAGTTTTTTCTTTGAGGAGTGCTCAAAAGGTATATCTAAAACCGTTTCTATGTAAGTTTGCACCATAGAGGCTTCTGAGTTATCTTGATGAATTCTTTCATATTTTTGAATTTGTTTTTTGATTTCTTTATAAGCTTCTTCATACATAAAAGCTTTTTTCTTTTCTAATTTTTTATTATATTCTTCTACTTCGCTTTCTTTTTGTATGTCACTTCCAAGCTCTCTTTGAATTTGCTTGAGCTGTTCTTTTAGGAAATATTCTTTATTGACTTTATCTATTTTAGAATGAACTTTGTTTTTGATTTCTTTTTGAATTTTATTTGCTTCAATTTCTTTAGCTAAATAATCAATTAAATTTAAAAGCTTGGTTTCTAAATTAGTTTCGATGAAAAATTCATACGCTTGTTGTTTTTTGATTTTAATGGAATTTAGTATTAAATCACAAATTCTACCAGGCTCGACATCTTCTTCTATGGTTCTTAAAAGATCGGGTGGAAAATAATGACTCACGGTAGATAAAGCTTTAGCTTTTTCTCTTACTACTTCGATGATTGCTTCTTTTTTTGTGCTGCATAATGGTTCTTGGTGGATTAAATCAACTAGAGCAAGTAAGGGGTCATCTGAAATTTTTTCAACTATCTTAGCTTTGGCATAACCTTGAAATAAAATTTTAATTCTACCATCAGGCAATGGAACTTTTCTCATAATGGTTCCAATAACCCCACAATCATAAATTTCATCAAAACCACGTCCACCTTCAATCTTAGATGGTGCTACAAAAATCATACTTTCATTTTGTAAAGCAGTATCTAAGGCTTTGATATTTTGCATATCATTTAAAAAAATTGGTGTTATCATAAAAGGGTATAAAAAAAGCTCATCTTCCACAAGAACAGGAAGTTTTGTTGGATAGTTTTGAGTATTTTCTAATTTCATTACATTATACCTTCTTCAAATATTTTTCTATACCATGGAAGTTCTGGTTTAATCATATCGATTTTATTAAAATCGGAATTTTCTATTTTTTGCTTATAAATCTCATAGCTTTGCTCTCTATTTTTTTTATGATATAACTCTGCTATGCTGGTATCAAGATAAAAAACCGCAAGATTAAATTTAGTAAGCATGGTGTCAATTAAATCATTATATTGCACATTAGGATAGCTTTGATTGTATTCTTTGATTTCTTCTATTGTTTTTAACATTAGTGCTTGATTACGATTTGGAACAGCAAAAGAGTCAAATTTGGCTTTGATTTTTAAATATCTTATATAAGCTACATTTTGTGAATCACCAAATTTATTTAAGTATTCATCAAGATAAAAATTTGCCATTTCATACTCTTCTTCACTAATGTGAGCTTGAGCCAATATAAGCAAAGTCTGTTCTAATAATGGATCAGCTATATGTTCAGCTGCCATTGAAGTATAATGTTTATCAGCTGCTTCAAGATTTTTTTCTTGTAAATCTTTTATAATTTGTTGATACCATTCCATCGAACTTAGATTATACAAATCTTCGGCTTTTTTTGAGCTGCATGCCCCTAAAAATAAACCTGCAATAATAAGCGAAAAAATAAAAAGTTTTTTCATGATGTTACCTTGTAAATTTATATAGTTTATAATTATAGTGTTTTTATGTTTATGAAAATGTTAATTTTTGAATTAAAATTATAATCAAAAAGTTTTAATTAGCATAATTTAAAAAGTTGGAACTAAAATTGCTTTATGAGTTGTAATTTCTTAGTCAATAGATTTTAGGAGGCAAAATGAACTTAGAGGTTAAATGTCCTATTTTGGGGTTTGAAGATACCAAAAATATGAACTTTTATAAAATAGATGAGGTTTTTTATAGACTTAAAAGCCTTGATGGTAAAGATTTTTCTTTTGTGATGATTGATCCTTATATGATCCGTCCTGATTATGATTTTGAGGTACCTGATTATTATCAAGAATTATTAGCTTTAAATGAACAAACTAATTTTGGTGTGTTTGTTATTGTCGCTATTAATGAGCCATTAGAAGAATCTACAGTTAATTTTTTAGCACCTGTTGTGATGAATTATGATAATAATTCTTTAGTACAAGTGATTTTAGATACAAGCAAATATCCTAATTATTTTCAATCTGAAAAGATTTCAGCTTTTATTAAACAAGCAAAATAATGTCTGAAATTTATATTTTAGGAAATGGCGCTATGGCAAGTGCTATAGCTAAAGGTTTAAAAGATACTTATAAAGTAGTTGTTGTTGCTAGGGATTTAAAAAAAGCTAGTAGCTTAAATTTAGAAGTTTTATCTTATGAAGAATTTGATTTAGAAGATAAAAATGTTATTTTAGCATTTAAACCTTATGCTTTAGAAGAAGTAGCTGTTAAATTAAAAGGCAAGGCAAGATGGCTTATTTCAGTTTTAGCAAATACTACTTTTGAGCAACTTCATTGTGTTAATGCGCAAAATTATATAAAAATCATGCCAAATACAGCAGCTGAATTTAAAGCCTCAGCGACTGCGTATTTGATGGAAAATGATTTATATAAAGATGAAATTTTATCTTTGTTAAATACTTTTGGTAAAGCCATAGGTTTGCAAAATGAAAAAGAATTTGATGTGGCTATGGTTTTAAGTGGCTGTGCTCCTGCGTTTTTGGCTTTGGTAGCAGAAAGTTTAGCAAATGCAGGTGTGAAAAATGGTCTAAAAAATGAGCTTAGTTATGAGCTTACTCGTGCTTGTTTTGAAAGCTTTAGTGCTTTATTTAATCATACACATCCTGCTATTATTAAAGAAAAAATTTGTTCTCCAGCAGGAGTAACTATAAAAGGAATTGAAGCTTTGGAAAAAAGAGCTTTACGCGGTGCCTTTTTTGAAGCTTTTAATGCAAGTTTAAATAAATGAAGCAAGCTTTTAGTCTCCTAGAGCTTGCTTTTTGTATTGTAATTTTATCTCTTGTTTTTGGATCTTATTATCTTATATTTGCAAATAAATCTTTAAATGTTATATGGCAAAATCAAATCCTTTTTAATGAAGAAAAAGAATTATTTATGCAAAATCCTTCATATAAAGCAAAAGAAGTAAATATAAATACTTATAACTTTTTAGAATACACTAGTGATGAGTTTAAACTCAAATCTTTAAAAATAAAAGATTTATCCTATAAAGAAGCCTTTATAGATGAAAAAAGCTTTTAGTTTATTAGAGCTTGCGCTAAGCCTTGTTATCTTGGGTGTATTGATTGTTATCTTAAGCAATCCGGCCATACATCTTTATAATCATAGTTACAAAATTAAAAATTCCAACACAGTATTTTTAAATTTAAATCAAACTTTGCTTAGTATGGAAAAAATTTATCATTCTTGTTTAAATGCGACATTGACAAGTAGTTCTTTTGAGTGCTATATGAGTGCAAATGATGATATTTTTTATGATGTATCATTGAAAAAATTAAACTTTAGTGGCATTATTTTAGAAAACAATGAAAGTTTTTTTAGTCCAAAAAGCAATTTGCATTTTATAGAAAATGGAAGTTCTAAAGGAATTTTAAGTAATTATAAAGATATGCATAGTGAAAAAAAGTTAAAAATATATGCTAATGATTATATGTATTTTTATGATATAAAAAATTCAAAAATTTATAAAGCATTAGTGAATGATAGAGAGAAAATCCATTTTAATAATGAGAAATTTAGTGGATTTTATACTATTTTATATGCTTATGTTAGAGTATATTTAGAAAATGGAAATATTTATATGCAAATAGATGATTTAAATCATAACAAACGATCTTTTTTACTAGCTCAAAATATTTCAAAACTTATTTTCAAGCAAGATGATAAGGCGCTAAAAGTTTTAATATGCGATAAAAGTCAAAATGAATGTTTATTTAAGTGGATGTTTTTATGAAAAAATCATTTGCTATGGTTTATACAATATCTTTTATTTTATTTGTCTCTTTTGTTATGGTATTTATAATAAAAATTTCTTCATATTCTCCAAGAATTATGAAAGATTTAACTCTTTATACTCAAGGAAAGATTTTGCTTTATGATACAAAAGAGCTTTCTAAATATTTTTTATATCAAGCCTATTTAGAGGGTAAAGAATGTTTAAATGAATATAATTTTGAATATAATAATATAAAAATACGAATTGATTATGCTTATCCTTTGGGTGAGTGTAAAGGATATAAATTGATAGCAAATGATGCTAATGCAAAAAGCATTATAGCGGTAAATATTAGTGTGTTGCTAAATGATAATAAAGCGGTAAATGAAGAAGTGTTTTTACAAAAAAGTTTTTTTGTTTATCCTAAATTAGATTGAATGTAAGTTTGAACTCCAATGGCTATCATTTTTACCCCCATAGCCATAATAAAAACTAAAGCAATACGTGAAAAAACATAAAGTACAAGTTTTCCTATGACTTTTTCAATGGTAGCTGAAAAGTGAAATAAAGCAAAAATAAAAGCAAAAGTAAGTAGTACAGAAGCTATAGCTATAGTTAAATTTTGATCTTCTGAAATCACCACTATCGTTGAAAGTGTTCCAGGACCTACTAGCATAGGAAATGCCATTGGGACTATACTTTTTTTCAATAATTCTTTATGACTTAATCCTTGATAATGTTGAAATTGAGAACTTGATGGAGTAAAAAGTAAGTTTTTAGTACTCATAATGATTAAAATCAAACCACCCGCAACTCGTAAATCATTAATATCTATTTTAAATAAATATTTCATGATAAATGGTCCAGAAAGTAAAAAAACTAAAACAATACAAAATGCAGTATAAATGATATTTCTAAAAAGTTTTTTTCTCGTATCAGCATCTAGACCTTCAGTCATTGCGATAAATTGTGGAAGATTTCCAAAAGGATTTAAGACTGCTATAATAGCAACAGAAGCAAGTAAAATAGCATAAATTTCAGATTCTATATCTGAAAACATAAGACAACCTTTTATTTTCCCAAGCTTTTAAGCTTGGGATTGATTTAATAATTATAGTCCTTCAAAAGGATTAGTAACAACTTCTTTTCTATCTACGATATAAGGGATAAGTGCTACATGTCTTGCACGTTTAATAGCAACTTCAACCATTTCTTGGTGTTTTTTGCTAGTACCTGTTAAACGGCGTGGCATGATTTTAAATCTTTCTGATAAAGCATGTTTTAGCAATGCTGTATCTTTATAGTCTATAAAATCAACTTTAGCTTCTGTATATTTGCAATATTTACGTGAATATTTTCTTTTTTCTGCCATGTTTTTTCCTTTAAAATGGTAATTCTGTATCATCATCATATTTATCAATATCAATTTCCTTCATAGGAGCTTCCTTTTGAGGATTTTGATAAGTATTAGATGGGTTTATTCTAGTTTGTACTTGAGCATAAGGGTCAAAACTTTGTTGTTGGTTAAAATTTTGATTATAGCCATAATTTTGATTGTCAAAATTGTTTTGTTGGTTATTTTGTACAGTTGAACCTAGCATTTCTAAATTCTCAACTTGAATGCTGTGTTTTGATCTATTTTGTCCATTTTGATCGCTCCATTGCTCAAATCTCAAACGACCTTCAATTAAAACTTTACTACCTTTGTTAAGGTATTGATTAGCAATCTCTGCTGTTCTACCAAAAAAACTAATGTCGATAAAGCAGGTTTCTTCTCTTTTTTCTCCTGTATTTGTACTAAATCTTCTTGTTACAGCTATAGCAGAAGAGCCTATCGCGCTACCTGATGGAGCATAACGCATCTCTATATCCCTTGTAAGATTACCTACTAAAACGACTTTATTAAACATTAATTAGCCTTCTGTACTTTCACTAGCTTTGATTTCTTTTTTATTTTGTTTGATACCTTTGCTTAGTTTTTCCCAAGCTGCAATTTCTTTTTTATTTTCATATTTTACGATTAAAAATCTAATTACTTCTTCAGTGATTCTTAATACCCTTTCAAGCTCTGCTATTAAATTTGTAGGAGCTTTGAAATAAATCACAAAATAAGTTCCTCTTTCGTATTTTTTGATTTTATACGCAAGTTTTCTTGTTCCCATTGGAACTACGCTTTCAATTTCTGCGCCATTTTTTGTAAGGACTTCTTTTACGAATTCCAACTTAGCACTTACTTCTTCTTCTGTAAGTGTCGGTTTTAATATGAATAAAACTTCATAATGTCTCATTTAATTTCTCCTTATGGATATAAAGCCTAAAATTTTTAGGCAAGGATTTTGCATAAAATGCAAATTTTATTTTACCATAAGTTTTCTTAATTTAACTTTTTAATATGGAGCTAAGTTGTAAAAGTGTTGCGATTAAAAACTCTTTTTTTTCTATTTTAGAATTCTTTTTTAATTCATATTCGCAATTACAAAGTGTTAAAAAGATATGTTTATATTGTGATATTTTGATCACAAGAGCTTGTTTTTGAAGATTTTGTGCCACAGAAATAGGTGGGGCATAGCCTAAAATTTCTTTTAAGTCTAAATTTCCATAAATTTTAACATGTAAAGCAATTTTAAAAAGTCTATAAAAATTTGCATATAAGGCGTTAATCAGTGCTATTTCATTATAATTTTCTAAAATATTTTCAAGTTCGTTTCTTAAATCTTGTTTTTGCATTAATTTATCAAAAAAACTTTCAAAGCTAATAGTACTTAAGCTATAACAATGCTCTTGAATAATTTTTTCATCGATATTTAAACCGCTAAATTTATTTAACTCATTAGCTGCTAAATATAAATTCTCATTAAAATTATAAAAAAGAGCATAAAGGGCATTTTGAGTGATATTGATATTTAATTCCTTAGCTTTTAAAGCTAGTAACTCCATACCTTCTTTAGCTGAATTTACTTTATAAAATCTACAAAAATTATTAGCAAAAATTTTCTCCGCTTCACTTTGTTTGGAGCTTTCATCATAAATTTCAAGTAAAAAATAATTATCTTGCGAATTTTGACAAAGCTGTAAAAGTTGCTTGAGTTCTTTACTTGAGATTTTCTTTTGAGTTTTGATTTCTAGCAATTTTCTCTCACTAAATAAGGAAGCGCTAGATAAATAATCATAAGCTTGCTTAAAATCATATTCTTCAAAATAAAATCTTAAACTCTCATCAAAAGAGTATTTGTCTTTAATAAATTTAGCATAAAGTTCTATTTGGAAATTATCCGCTCCATAAAGCAAGAAATAATTGGGAAAACTATTACCATTAAGTAAGCTTTGGA
This sequence comes from Campylobacter sp. IFREMER_LSEM_CL2127, assembly GCF_025771745.1. NCBI lineage: Bacteria > Pseudomonadati > Campylobacterota > Epsilonproteobacteria > Campylobacterales > Campylobacteraceae > Campylobacter > Campylobacter sp. IFREMER_LSEM_CL2127. The sequence continues at coordinate 209,085 of NZ_JAKMQV010000001.1, read as the reverse complement.
GTTGATTTTTATACATTTTGGTTTCTTTCTAAACTAAAATGCTTGGTAATTTTGCCAAAAATTTTAGCACTAACAATATCTACTTCAGTGATTTCTACTTCTACATTTTCTAATAAATTTGCCCTTGAACCTATGATGGTAATCAAAGCTCCTTTAATTTCATCATTTAATTTTACTTGTAATGAACTTTGATTTTCTACCACTAAAGCCTTAAATCTTTTTCCTATATTTTCTTTTGCCCATCTTGCAAATTTTCTATCCATGAAATGCCAAGCAACTTTATCCGCCTCTCTTTCTAGTAAGCTTAATTCCTCACAAGTGCTTTGTATATTTAAAAGTAAATAATTAAACATTTTTTCATCATTGTTGATTTTGGCTTTTAAAAGTCTATGTAAAATAAGATCAGAATACCTTCTAATAGGACTTGTAAAATGGGTATATTTATCAAAACCTAAGCCAAAATGTCCAGCATTTTCACTAGAATATTCTGCCTTTTTTTGTGCTTTGATGATGAGCTTATCTACTTCTTCTCTTATATTTAGCTCATTTGCTAAGACTTGAATGTCTTTAAATAATTCTATGACATTATTTTTAGGATTAATATCTATACTAAGCGTTGAAAGATCAGCTAGTAATTGATCTATTTTTTTATAATCAGGACTTAAGTGGTTTCTAAAAACTCCTATATCAATGAGTTTTGCTGCAGCTTTATTAGCTAAAAGCATACAATCTTCGATTAAATTATGCGAGGCTGTGTCGTTTTCAAGGTGTGTTTTTATGAGTTTATTATTTTCATCTAAAGTCATTCTTAGCTCTTGGGTTTTAAACTCACAAGCATTTTTTAATCGTTTTTTTCGTAAATTTTGAGTGATTTTGAAAACCTCATAAAGCCAATTAATTGCACCTAAATCTTCTTGCGTTTGTAAATACTCATCAACTTCATCGTAATTAAAACGGCGTTTTGAGTTAATAATAGCCTCGAAAAGCTCTTCTTTAACCACTTCATTGTTTTGATCTAAGCTTATTTTAAAACAAAATACTAACCTATCTTCATTAGGTTTTAGTGAGCAAATATTTTCACTCAAAGCTCTTGGCAACATAGGTATGGCAATATGAGGAAAATAAATCGAAAAGCCTCTTGATTTTGCTTCTTTATCAATGGCGCTATAAGCATGCACATAAGCACTTACATCAGCTATGGCTACATAAATAGCATGCTCATTTTCATCATAATAAATTGCATCATCAAAATCTTTTGCATCAATTGGATCAATGGTGCAAAAATTTAAATTTCTAAGATCTTTTCTTGATGGATACATACTTGCATCAACTTTATCTCCATAAGCTTTTGCTTCATTTTCACATAAATTATCAAAAATTGCATTTTTATTAAAAAGTGCTAAGGAAATTTTTTCATCCACAAAATCATCATCAATATACCCTATCACTTCAGTGATATTGTTATCATGATTTTCTATTTTTAAAATAGTTCCTAAAGGCAGAGCTTTTAAGGATTTTTGAGAGGCTTTTAAAGCACATGTAAGTCCTGTTTGAATATTTACTCCAAGAACTGCTTCGCCGTATTTTTTAGTCATAACCAAAGAAGTTTCGTGGGCTCTTTTAAGTATTAAAATAACTTTAGCACTTGGTCGCTTTTTTTTAAGAGGGAGTAATTTTGCCACAACTATATCAGCATAATTTGCTCCTTTTAAATTTTTATTTTCTATGAGCAAATCACGCTTAAAAGCAGGATCAAAACTTTCTAAAAATCCCGTTCCATTAACAGAAATATCAATTTTACCAAAAGTAAAGCCATCTTTTAAATAGTATTTGTTTTTATAAAATTTAATGATATCACAAGTTAATAATTCTCTAATGATTTGCTTATTTTTATTGGTAATTTCATTAGCATTTAGACCATAACTTAGTTGATTAAATAATTCTTTCATAAGACTCTTTATAGTAATTTTTCAAAACTTAAATTTTATCATAAAAGGATTAAATTTATATTTTTTAGTTATAATCTTTGCTTTAATTTTAATTTTAGGAGTGCATAATGGCTGTATCAATTTATTATGATAAAGATTGCGATATTAATTTAATAAAATCAAAAAAAGTAGCTATTATAGGTTTTGGCTCTCAAGGTCATGCTCATGCTATGAATTTAAGAGATAGTGGTGTAGATGTTATCATAGGCTTAAAAGAGGGTGGGCAAAGTTGGGCAAAAGCTCAAAAAGCAAATTTTATAGTAAAAAGTGTAAAAGAAGCTACTAAAGAAGCAGATTTGATTATGATTTTAGCTCCTGATGAAATTCAAAGTGAAATTTTTAATGAGGAAATTAAACCTGAGTTAAAAGCAGGTAAAACTTTAGCATTTGCACATGGATTTAATATCCATTATGGACAAATTGTTGCTCCAAAAGGTATAGATGTGATTATGATAGCTCCTAAAGCTCCAGGTCATACTGTAAGGCATGAATTTAGTATAGGTGGGGGTACTCCTTGTTTAATTGCTATCCACCAAGATGAGAGTAAAAATGCTAAAAATTTAGCTTTAAGTTATGCTAGTGCTATAGGCGGTGGTAGAACAGGTATTATAGAAACAACTTTTAAAGCTGAAACTGAAACAGATTTATTTGGTGAGCAAGCAGTACTTTGTGGAGGACTTAGTGCTTTAATCCAAGCTGGTTTTGAAACCTTAGTTGAAGCAGGGTATGAGCCTGAAATGGCGTATTTTGAATGCTTACATGAAATGAAATTAATTGTGGATTTGATTTATCAAGGTGGTATTGCTGATATGAGATATTCTGTTTCTAATACTGCTGAATATGGAGATTATATCACAGGACCTAAGATTATTACCAAAGAAACTAAAGAGGCTATGAAAGGTGTTTTAAAAGACATACAAAATGGAAGTTTTGCTAAAGATTTTATCTTAGAAAGAAGAGCAAATTTTGCAAGAATGCACGCAGAGCGTAAATTAATGAATGATTCTTTGATAGAAAAAACAGGACGCGAACTTCGTGCTATGATGCCTTGGATTAGTGCTAAAAAATTAGTTGATAAAGATAAAAACTAACTTGAAAACTATAAATAAAAAACACAAAGTGCTTTTAGCACTTTGCTTGGTTGTGTTTGGAATTTTTCTTTTTGCATTTGGAGCTTTGTTTTTAAAAAAAGAAGAAAATAAAGTTTTAGATTTCAATCAAACCATAATTCAAAAAGAACCATTGTCACCTACAATAGAGCAAGAAAATAATTTTAGTTTTAATGATATAAATTTGACTTTAGAAAATGAAAAATTAGAATTTTTAGATAAAAATATTAGTGAAATTTTAAATTTAAACCCTGCAAATACAGAGTTAAATCAAACTAAAGAGGATAATCAAACTGTAATTTTAGAAGTAATAGATCAAAATACAAGCAAAGAATTAAACAACAAAGAGCAAAATATATCAGATAAAAACGAGGATAATAAAACTCAAATTCTAGTACAAAAAAATACCAAACCTCGTCTAGCAATTATTATAGATGATATGGCAAGTCACACTCATGTAGATATGCTTAAAAAAACAAATTTAAAATTAATCCCATCTTTTTTTCCACCTGATAAACGCCATCCTTATACAGCTGAGTTTGCAAAGGATTTTGACTTTTTTATGGTGCATTTGCCTCTTGCTGCTATAAAATATGACAAGGCAGAATTAAATACTTTACACCCTAGCGATGATATGCAAAAAATAAGCAAGCGTGTAGCTTTTGTAAAAGAACAATTTCCAAAAGTAAAATTTATTAACAACCATACAGGAAGTTTATTTACTGCAAATAAGCAGGCTATGGAAAAATTATTTAGCGCCTTTAAACAAAATGATTTTATTTTTGTAGATTCAAGAACCATAGGAAATTCTAAAGCTAAAAATTTAGTAAGTCATTTTGAACAACCTTATATAGCTAGAGATGTTTTTTTGGATAATGAAGATGATATAGCATATATTAAAAATCAACTCAAACAAGCAGTAGAAGAGGCAAGAAATAAAGGTTTTGCTATAGCTATTGGTCATCCAAGAGAAAAGACTTTTAAAGCTTTGGTGCAAAGTAAAGATTTGTTAAATTCAGTTGAACTTGTATATTTAAATGAAATTTATTGAGAATATTGAAGATTTTAAAAATCTTTTAAATCCACCTTCAAAGATTTATTATAAAGGTAATTTAGAGCTTTTAAATGCTAGAAAAGTAGCTGTTATAGGTTCTAGAAAAATGAGTGTTTATACCAAAAATTGTCTTGTTGAATTGGTGACTTTGTTAAAAAAAGCTAAGGTTTGTGTGGTAAGTGGCGGGGCTTTGGGGGTTGATATCCAAGCAGCTAAAATAGCTTACCCTCAAACCATAGCTATATTTGCTAATGGGCTTGATGAGATTTATCCAAAAGCAAACACAAATGAAATTTTAAATATTTATGAAAATGCTTTGGCTTTAAGTGAAAATGAAGGAAATTACAAGGCAAAACCCTATGATTTTTTATTAAGAAATAGACTTATTATTGCTTTAAGCGAGGTTGTTATAATAGCTCAAGCTGATTTAAAAAGTGGTTCTATGCAAAGTGCAAGACTTGCTTTAGGTATGAATAAACCTATATATGTATTACCTCATAGGAAAAATGAAAGCGAAGGAACAAATTTGCTTTTAGCTACAAAAAAGGCAAATTTAATTCATGATTTTGATGAATTTGCAAAAATGTTTGGAGAGCTTCATTATGAGCAAAGTGAAGATGATTTGTTAAGTTTTTTAAAACATGAAGACGATTTAGAAAAAGTTTTGAAAAAATTTGGCGATAGAGTTTATGAGTATGAACTTGAGGGTTTAGTAGAAATATCTGGAGTGAAAATAAGATCTTGCTTATGAAAACTTTAGCATTAGATATAGGCTTAAAGCGTATTGGTGTTGCACTGTGTATTAATAAAAGCATAGCTATGCCACTTGAAGCTATTATTAGAAAAAATCGCAATCAAGCAGCAAATGAGGTAAAAAAGTACATCAAAGAGTATGATGTAAATACTTTAGTAGTAGGAATTCCTTTAGGTGGATCTAGTGAAGATGAAATGCGAAAAAGGGTGGAACATTTCATATCTTTACTTGATTTTGGCAAAGAAGTTTTTTTTGTCGATGAGAGTTTTAGTTCTAAAAATGCACAAGAACTTGGTATGGTGAATTTAAAGAAAAAAGATGGCAAACTTGATTCTTTAGCTGCGTATTTGTTTTTAAAGGATTTTTATGGCCTTACTTGATTTAAATACAACTTTAGATGAAATTTATACAAAAGAGCAAAAAGAACAAATCCTTCAAAGTTTTAATCAAGAAAAATATGTCAATATTTTTAGAAATTCCTTGCTTGTTGATAATGATGAATTAGAAGAAATTTTAAATAATGAAAATATAGAATTTGAAAAAATTGATCTGAATTGTTATAAAATTCCAAGTATTTTCAAAAGCAAATTAAGTTCACTGAAAGCTTTTAATGAGGGTAAGTTTTATATACAAAATTATTCTTCGTATTTATGCGCTAAAACTTTGGGTGTTAAAGCTGGTGAGAGTGTGCTAGATATGTGTGCGGCTCCTGGTGGAAAAAGTCTAAATTTAGCTAATTTTATGCAAAATGAGGGTTATTTAGCAAGTTGTGAATTATCTAAAACACGTTTTTTTACCTTAAAAAAAACTATGGAAAATTATCAAGTTAAAATTGCAAAATGTTTCTTAAAAGACGCACGCATTATAGGCAAGGCTTGTCCTTTGAAATTTGATAAAATTTTACTTGATGCACCTTGCTCAACTTTTGCAAAAATGGGTTTTGAAATCCAAAAAAACACAAAAGAAATTAAGCAAATTGCAAATTTGCAAAAAAAGCTTTTGCATTCAGCATTATTAGCTTTAAAACATGGCGGAGAATTAGTGTATAGCACTTGTACATTTTTAAGAGAAGAAAATGAAGCAGTTTTAGAAAATGCATTAAGAAATGAAAATTTTAAATTAGAATTGCTTGATTTTAATTTGGTTAATGTTGATTTTATATGTGCAAAGAGTGATAAATTTGATTTATCATTTGCTAAAAGAGTTTTACCAGATGACTATGCAGATGGGTTTTTTATAGCAAAAGTGAAAAAATATTAAAAATCAATAAAATTAAATGTGAAAAATGTTTTTTAGTTTAAAACTTAAAGTGCTATTTTTAGGTGCTTAGAAGGTAAATTCACACTGTGAAACTCTTGTGAATAAAACGATGAAATTTTGAAAACTTAAATTAAAGTAGTAGTAAATAAACGTAATAAAAAATATATAAAGATAAATAAGCACGAAGCTTATTTATCTCTTAAGTTTAATTCGCTAATTAATTTAGAATAAGCTTGATAATCTTTTCTTTTTAGATAAGATAAAAGTCTTTTTCTTTGACCAACAAGCTTTAAAAGACCTAAGCGAGAAGAAAAATCTTTTTTGTAGATTTTTAAATGTTCTGTTAAATCTAAAATTCTTGCGCTTAAAAGTGCGATTTGAACTTCTGGAGAACCTGTATCTCCTTCTTTTCTAGCAAATTTTGCAACTATTTCTGCTTTTTTAGCCGAATCTAAAGCCATAATAGACCTCCTGAGCGGTATTAAAATAAAAAGTGTAATTATAACTAAAAAACCAAAAAGAATGCTGAAATTTAAAAAATATGAAATTTAATATTTATCGATACTTATTTTTGATATAATAAAAATTTTTATTAATAACCAATAATATATTTTATTTATAACTTGAAAGGAACAAATGTTATTTACCAAAGCTAGCGAATATGCTTTATTATCTTTAATTCATATAGCAAAATCCCAAGAACCACAAGATGTAGATACTATGTCAAATGTCTTAGATATACCTAAAAGTTTTTTAGCAAAAATTTTACAAGCTCTTGCTAAAGATGCACTTTTGAAGTCTTACAAGGGAGCTAAGGGTGGTTTTGCGCTTATTAAGCAGCCAAGTGAATACACTTTAAAAGAAATTATCAATAGCGTAGAGAAAAAATCTATTAATGTTTTTGAATGTAGTAATGGAATTTGTCCTTCTCAAAAAGAGGATAATTGCAAAATTATGCCAGTTTTAGTGAAACTTCAAAATAAAATCGATGATTTTTTAGTTTCTATTACCTTAGAGGATATTATTCAAAATAATGGCTAAAAGAGATATTTTTAGCTTAGTGTTGCCTTGGGTTGCTCCACTTGTTGCGCCTATTTTAAAGGCAAAAAGTTTAACTATAGTAGCCGTAATTATTGCAATTTTAGCAATTATTATAGTGCCTTTACCAAGTATAGTTTTAGACTTTTTTCTTGCTTTAAGTATTGCCATTTCAGTTTTAATTATTTTAATTTCTTTGTATATACCAAAGCCTACGGATTTAACAACTTTTCCAACGTTGATTTTGATCATCACACTTTTTAGGCTTTCACTTAATATTGCTACAACGCGTATGATTTTGAGTGAGGGTCATCAAGGTCCAGCAGCTGTTAGTGATATAGTGGCAAGTTTTGGTGAATTTGTTGTTGGTGGCAATTATGTTATAGGTATGGTTGTTTTTTGTATTTTGGTTTTGATTAATTTTATGGTTGTAACCAAAGGTAGTACAAGAGTTTCTGAGGTTCAAGCAAGATTTACCCTTGATGCAATGCCAGGTAAACAAATGGCTATTGATGCGGATTTAAATGCAGGTTTGATTGATGAAAAAACTGCACGCGCAAGACGCCAAGAAATTATAGCCGAAGCAAATTTTTATGGAGCAATGGATGGTTCTTCTAAATTTATAAAAGGGGACGCTGTTGCTGGGATTATTATCACCATTGTAAATTTAATTGGCGGGTTTATGATAGGTTATTTTCAGCATGATATGGAGCTTGGAGAATGTGCTTCAACTTATACTATATTAACAATAGGTGATGGACTTGTTTCTCAAATTCCTGGGCTTATCACTTCAACAGCAACTGCAATTATCATTACGCGTGCTAGTAAAGATGAGGATAATTTTGCTGAAGGTTCTATTAATCAGCTTTTAGGAGAATACAAAACACTATTAATTGTAGGTTTTGTTTTATTTATTTTTGCTTTAGTACCTGGTTTACCGCATTTTTCTTTGGGTTTTATGGCTTTGGTGTTTTTGGGTCTTGGTTATATGATAAAACAAGTGCAAGAAGGTAAAATTCAAATCAATACAATTTCGGCTAAAAAATCTCAAGAAGCTGATGAGCAAGAGCAAGCTAAACCTCAAAAACGCAGCGAGGAAGAAATTTTAAAAGAAGAAGAAAACAAAATCACAGATATTTTAAAATTAGAAATTTTAGAATTAGAATTAGGTTATGGACTTATTAAATTAGCAGAAAGTGAATTAACAGAGCGTATTAGATCAACAAGACGCAATATAGCTCAAAGTTTAGGTTTTTTAATGCCAAAAATTAGAATTAGAGATAATTTACAATTAAAGCCTAATGAATATACTTTCAAGCTCAAAGGTGTGGGTATAGCTAGTGCTGAAATTTATCCAGATAAATATCTGGCTATGGATAGTGGTTTTATAACTGAACCTATCGAAGGTATAGCTACTAAAGAACCTGCTTTTAATTCTGATGCTTTATGGATAGAATCATCTTTAAAAGATGAGGCAACGCTAAATGGTTATATTGTAATTGATCCAGCAAGTGTGATTTCAACCCATATGAGCGAGCTTATAAAAGCCAATGCTTCAGAACTTTTAACTAAACAAGAGGTTCAAAATTTATTAGATAAAATCAAAAATGATTATCCTATCGTAGTAGATGATTGTTTAAGAGTTGCTAGTATAGGTTTGATTCAAAAAGTTTTAAAAGCTTTACTTAAAGAGCATATTCCTATTAAAGATATGCTTACAATTTTAGAATCAATTAGTGATATAGCTGAAGTAAGTAAGAGTTTGGATATGATTATTGAGCATGTAAGAGCTTCTTTAGCAAGAGCAATTACAAATTTATATGTGGATGAAAAAGGGCAAATTAGCTTTTATATTTTTGATGCAGCTGCGGCTGCAAAATTAATGGAGCATGTGCAGTTTAAAGATGGTTCGTATCATTTAATGATAAATGTAGCTCAAACTGGCGCTTTAGTAGAAGCTTTAAAAGCTGAACTTGCAAGTGTAGCAAATACAAGAATTAAACCTTTCTTGCTTTGTGTTGAGCCGCAACTTAGAAAATTTATTGCTGATATTTGTTCTAATTTTGGTATTAATATTACGGTTTTGAGTTTTGCTGAGATTGCAGAAAATACCAAATTTGAAACAGAAGGTATCATAAAAGTTGATAATTTATAAAGGAAAAATATGAAAATTTATCATCTTTCACATACAGATTTAGACGGCTATGCTTGTCAGTATGTGCTAGATTTTTATTTTAAGAATTGTTATTTTTATAATTCTAATTATGGTAAAGAGATTAATGAAAATTTTAATGTGATTTTTAAAAATATAGAGGAAGATTTAAAACAAAATCCTAATGAAGAATTTGTGATTTTAATCACGGATTTAAATTTAACTTTAAGTCAATGTGAAGATTTTCAAAAAGCTATAGAAGGCAAAAAAATCAAACTGTTACTTTTAGATCATCATCAAAGTGGCTTAGAATGTATGCAAAAATATCCTTGGTATTTTTTAGATGATAAAAGATGTGCTACTAAGATTGTTTATGATTTTTTTAGTAAATGTTATGGCGAAAATAAGGCTTTGTCAGAATTTGTAGATGTGGTAAATGCAGTAGATATTTGGTTGAGTGAAGATGAGAATTTTGAACTTGGAAAAGTACTGCTTGGTATGGTTTCTGGAGCAAAAGAAATCAATAGAGTAATGTTTGCACAAGAAAATATCAAATATCTTTTTTATCTTTTTGATGTTTGTAGAAAATACATTCATCAAAAAAATGCTCATATTAATTTAGATGATGATTTGCATGGCTTAAAAAAATCTTTTTTCAAAAAAGAAAATGATGATACTTTAAGTAATTTAATTTCTAAATTCGTAGTAGAAAAACTAAGTGTAAATAAAGAAAAATTTAGTGTATTTTATAAAGGAAGTAAAGGTTTATTAACTTCAAATATAGGCAATACTTCCGTAATTGGAAATGATTTTTTAATGCAAAATCCTGATTTTGATTTTTTCGTTGATCTTAGTTCAAGAAAAACCTTAAGTTTTAGAGCAAATAATAAAATCGATGTGAGTTTGATGGCTAAGAGTTTGGTCAATGGAGGAGGGCATAAAAATGCTAGCGGTGGATTGTTCGCTGCGTATAAAGATAGCTCTAACTATGATTTTATAAAAGCACAATTTGTAGATTTAATTAAAAGCAAAGAATTAAAGGAAAATAATGAAAACAAATCATGATTTTAAAGAAGAAATAGAAAATTTACAATATGAATTAAGTATAGTTTTAGAGGCAATGCTTTTGTTTGCTGGGGTAAAAAGAGTAAAATTAGAAAAAGCAATTGGACTTTATATTGATTGTATTGATGAGGTTTGTCAAAATACTCAAAAAGAAGGAGTTGATGAGATCTTAGAAGTAGTAGAGTACTTAAAAAATCATCATAAAGATTTATTTGAATGAAAATTTTATTATTGCTTTTTGCGGGAATTTTTTCTTATGCAAATATCTATGAAGATTTAAGTGATTTTGCTTACAATAAACAAAACACGCTAAATTTAAGCTCAAGTCAAGCTTTATTTTTAGAATACAAACAAAATAAACAAGCTTGTGTGGATATAGTACTTGCTAAAGATAAGGCTTTTGTGGTTAAAATTTATCCATTATGTGAAAATTTAAACGAAAAAAGTCTAAATGAGTACTTAAATACGCAATTTATAAGCTTATACACTAAAGATTTATCAAAACTAAGAAAAGAAATTGCTGATATTAAAAACATAATGCGTGATTTTATGATTTATTATACCTTACATCAATCTTTTGCAAATGAAATTAAAAAAATGAGTAAAAATGATAAATTACAAGCGTATAAACTAGATGAGAAAAAAGGTGGAAAAATTCTTTACAAGGTTAATGATCAAGCTTGTGTAGTTTTTGATTTATATTTAGATGAAAATTTGCAAGCTAGTATGCAAATAAGCGGAATGGAAAATTTAGATAAAACTTGTATGGAGTTAATCTCATCTCCTGATTTTAAGGACTTATCTTTCACAAAAGAGGGTATGAAAAAATATAAATTAAAAAACTAATCTAAAAAATCTTAAATAATATAATTTTAAAATTCTACTTAAAGCCATTTTTTTTCTTTCTATATTAGAAAACACATAAGCTTCTAGATCTTGCTTTTCTCTTAAAGTAAGATTTTTCATTGTTATAAACCTTTTAAAAAATATTGCTAGATGCAATTATATTATCTTTTCTTTTAAAAAAACTGAAAAATAAATTTTTATATATTATATATAAATAGCTAAATAAACTTTAGTTATATAGACTAAATAATTTTAAATATTTTTATTTAAAAATAACTTGACATTATTATACTAAAGTTGTATAATTATCTTGTCACTTAAAAACATTGAGTGCTAAAATAAAAAATTTAAGGTTTTATAGTGAAGTCTTATAGTAAAAAAGATTTAATTTTAAAAACCATCATTGAGACCTATTTAGATGGTAATAATCCTGTGGGTTCTAATGAGTTAAATCATAAAGTTAGCATACCTGCTTCTACTATAAGAGTTTATTTTAAAAAATTAAGTGATGAGGGTGTATTAACACAACTTCACATTAGCAGTGGTCGCATACCAACTTTTACTGCTATGAAGGCTTATTGGTATGAACAACTTTGCGAAGATGAGATTGTGATTAACGATCTTGCATTGTTGGAGTTTTTACTTGATAAGTTTGAAATTTATACCTTAGTTTATGGTGGTGATGAGCTTATTTTACAAGATATTACTAAGGTTAATGATAAATTTATCATACTTGATTTTGGACAAAATGAGTTGGTTTTAAGATTTAGTCAAGATAGTTTAATTTTCTTACAAAGACTTATAGGGCTTGATCTAAAAAGTATTGAAAATTTAGCTTTTAGAGTTGAGTTTAAAGAGTTGTTAGAAAAAATTGCTATGTTAAAAGATGCTATGGTTTATTATAGATATAATGAGAGTAAAGCTTATCAAATTTATCAAAATGATGAATTTGCTAAGCTTTTATCTCCTCAAATTGGATTTTATTTTAACGATAAATTGCAATTTGATCCTTTATTTGAAGAGGGTTTTATGGGATTAAAGCTTAAGAGTACATTTTTAGGCAAAGAATCTAATGTGGTTTTTGCTGGTAGTGTGTATTCTGATTTTAAAACAATGTTAAATATTATAAAGGAGGCTGCGTGAGCGAAGAAAAGCAAAATGAGCAAATGCAAGAAGAAGCAGTGGAAAATTCAGAAAATCAAAACAATGAATTAGAAAAACTTCAAGCAGAGTATAATGAGTTAAAAGATACTTATTTAAGAGCAAATGCTGAATTTGAAAATATCAAAAAAAGAATGGAAAAAGAAAAAATTGCAGCAACAATTTATGCAAATGAAAGTTTTGCTAAAGATTTGCTTGATGTAGTTGATGCATTAGAGGCGGCTATTAATGTAGAAGCTAATGATGAATTAAGTTTGAAAATAAAAGAAGGGGTTCAAAACACTTTAGACTTGCTTTTGAAAAAACTTGAAAAACATATGGTTAAAGCAATAGAAGCAAATGGTGAGTTTGATCCAAATTTACATGAAGCGATGTTTCATGTTGAAAGCGCTGATCATGAAAGCAATCATATTGTCCAACTTTTACAAAAGGGCTATATGATGAATGATAGAGTAATTAGATCAGCAAAAGTTAGTGTTGCAAAATAAAATTTAATAAAAAGGATAAAAAATGGCAAAAGTTATAGGTATAGATTTGGGTACAACAAATTCTTGTGTGAGTGTATATGAAAGAGGTGAGAGTAAAGTTATCCCAAATAAAGAAGGTAAAAACACTACTCCTTCGGTAGTTGCTTTTACAGATAAGGGAGAAGTTTTGGTTGGAGATAGCGCTAAGCGTCAAGCTGTGACTAATCCTGAAAAAACTATTTATTCTATAAAAAGAATTATGGGTTTGATGATCAATGAAGAAGCAGCAAAAGAAGCTAAAAATCGCTTACCTTACCATATCACAGAAAGAAATGGAGCTTGTGCGATTGAAATAGCAGGTAAAATTTATACTCCACAAGAAATTTCAGCAAAAGTTTTAATGAAATTAAAAGAAGATGCAGAGGCTTTCTTGGGTGAAAAAGTAGAAGATGCGGTTATTACTGTTCCTGCGTATTTTAATGATGCGCAAAGAAAAGCTACAAAAGAAGCAGGACAAATTGCAGGATTGAATGTGTTAAGAATTATTAATGAACCAACTGCAGCAGCTTTGGCTTACGGACTTGATAAAAAAGAAAGTGAAAAAATTGTAGTTTATGATTTAGGTGGTGGTACATTTGATGTTACTGTGCTTGAAACAGGTGATAATGTTGTAGAAGTTTTAGCAACTGGCGGTAATGCATTTTTAGGCGGTGATGATTTTGATAATAAATTAATCGACTTTTTAGCAAATGAGTTTAAAGATGAAACAGGTATTGATCTTAAAAACGATGTAATGGCTTTACAGAGATTAAAAGAAGCAGCTGAAAATGCTAAAAAAGAATTAAGTTCAGCTAATGAAACTAATATTAATTTACCATTTATCACAGCTGATGCAAGTGGTCCAAAACACTTAACTAAAACTCTAACAAGAGCTAAATTTGAAAGTATGATTGATGGTTTAGTTGCTGAAACTATTAGTAAGATTAACGAAGTAGTAAAAGATGCAGGACTTGATAAAAGTGAAGTAAAAGAAATCGTTATGGTGGGTGGTTCTACTCGTGTTCCACTGGTACAAGAAGAAGTTAAAAAAGCCTTTGGAAAAGAGCTTAATAAATCAGTAAATCCTGATGAAGTTGTTGCAATAGGTGCGGCGATTCAAGGTGCGGTTATTAAAGGTGATGTTAAAGATGTATTATTGCTTGATGTTACTCCGCTTTCTTTAGGTATTGAAACTTTAGGTGGTGTGATGACTAAAATCATCGAAAAAGGTACAACTATACCAACTAAAAAAGAGCAAGTTTTCTCAACTGCCGAAGATAATCAAAGCGCGGTTACTATCAATGTTTTACAAGGTGAGAGAGAATTTAGCCGTGATAATAAATCTTTAGGAAATTTCAATCTTGAAGGAATTCCACCAGCACCTCGCGGTATGCCACAAATTGAAGTAACTTTTGATATTGATGCAAATGGTATTTTAACAGTTAGTGCAAAAGATAAAGCTACAGGTAAAGCTCAAGAGATTAAAATCACAGGTTCAAGCGGATTAAGTGAAGAAGAAATCAATAATATGGTAAAAGATGCAGAGCTTCACAAAGAAGAAGATAGAAAACGCAAAGAAGCAGTAGAAGCTAGAAATGCTGCTGATAGCTTAGTGCATCAAGTAGAAAAATCTTTAAGTGAGCTTGGAGATAAAGTAGGTGATGATGATAAAGTAAATATCCAAAAAGCCTTAGATGAGTTAAAAGAGACATTGAAAAATGCTAATGCTTCTAAAGAAGAAATCGAAGGTAAAATGAAAGCTTTAAGCGAAGTTTCTCATAAATTAGCAGAAAATATGTACAAAAAAGAAGAACCAAACGCTCAAAAGAAAAAAGACGATGATGTAATCGATGCTGAAGTTGAGTAAAAACTAAACTAGAAGCCTTGTTGCTTCTAGTTTAATCAATATATTTTTTGCAATCTTCCTTAAAATAATTTCTATCAAATCTTGCAAAATTATCATTATTTGGCACTTTATAACATTCACTGAAATTTTTAGCCTTAAGAATTTTGATATAAAAACTAGGAATGGCTATGTTGTTTTTAATGCGTTTTGGCTTATCATCATAAAGTACTAAATTTAAGACTTCTAATTCTTTATTTTTCTTTGCTAAATATCTTTCTCTTTGTTCGATTTCATTCCAAATTTCTGCATTGATATCTTTTTTTTGCGGAGTGATATTGCTCATTAAAAAAGTGCTAAGTTGGGCTTGTGGGGTTGCATTCATGGATTGATTTGGCACGACATGCCCTCTTGTATAGCCACTTCTTAGATAATCCTCCCAATAAGTTCTGTATTTTTTAGGTATATTGGTATCTTCTTGAAATCTTGGGCGTTTTTTGATGTGCCCTTGATTTAAAATTTTAGCTTCTAGTTTATAAGCAATTGCCTTAGTGCCTTTATAATTATAATCATAACAATTGATATAATAATACTTATCCATCAATAAAGAGCAGTCTTTAAAATACGGCTTAAAGCTAGGATGTAACTCATATTGGGTATAAGCAAAAGAACTTAAAGCTAAGGCACAAAGTGTTAAAACTTTTTTCATGCTAAAAGCTTTCTTACCATTTCATTAAGTCTTTTACCATCAACGCTTGCGCCAAAAGCTGCTTTAGCTTCTTTCATCAAAATACCTTGTTCTTTTAAAGAGCTAATTTGTAATTTATCTATAAGTTTTTTTAGCTCACTTTCTAATTCCTCATCGCTAAGTTGTTTTGGTAAATAAGCACTTAAAATAGCTACTTCTTGGAGTTCTTTTTGTGCTAAATCTTCTCTAGAGCCTTTAGAAAAAGCCAAAGCTGCTTCATTTCGTTTTTTAATCTCACTTGCAATGATTTTGTATATTCTTTCATCACTAAGCGTAATTCTCTCATCAACTTCTATTTGTTTAAAGCTAGCATTAAGCGTTCTTAAAGTGTTTCTTTTAAAATCATCTTTATTACGCATAGCTTCTTTAATGTCTTCTAAAATTTGATCTTTTAAACTCATTTTTTCTCCTTTAAAATTTGATATTTTTAAAATGTGCTATACACACACCTTCTCTAACACCATCATCAATCACAATGAGCTTTTGCTTATTAAATAAAGCAAAAAGTATCATTGAGCCTGCTATGAGGTATTTTTTTCTATTTTCTCCAAGATAAATTTTAGCTTTTTCTTGTTCTAAATTCCAAATTTTTAATGCAAAATCAAAAAAATCTTTGCGTTTGAGTATTTTACCATTAACACTTTCTTCTAGGTAATCTTTGTATTTTATGTTTTGTTTATAAGCACAAAGTGTGGTAGGTACTCCTGAATTTAGTATGAAAAAATTTCCTTTTAATTTTATATCTTTACTAAGATTAAAAGCTTTTAAGACAAGCTGCTTTAAATGTGCAGGGTAGGGGCTTAGATGAATTTTTAATTTTTCATCTTTAATGCGTGCAAGATTTTGCGGGTATTTTTTAAAAAATCTTACATAAGCACTTGGTTTTATAGCTTTAAAATGCATTCTTTCATAAAAACTAATAATTCCAAAATCATAACTTTTACTAAACTTATCATTTGAAATTTCACAAGAAGCACCACCCAAATCACAATAGTTTAAGTCTTTTCTAAAAAGTTTAAGAGTTTTAAGACGCTCTTGCATACCTAAAATGCTTAGTTTTGCTTCGGTTTTTGCATCGATTAATTTTATATCAAGTTTAAATTCTTTTTGAATTTTTTCAAAAATAAACTCAGTATTTTTTGCTTTTCTAAAAGCAGCTGTGGCGACTGCTTTGGCTTGACTTAAATCATAGTTTTTTTCTTTTAAGATTTTTAAAGCGTTAAAAATTCTTTCTATGGCTTCATCGCTAATGGTGTCATTTTGCATATTTTTAGCTGCGCCTATGATAAATTCTTCGCTTTTTAATTTATTAAAATTCTCATCCATTAAAACAGCTCTTAATGTATTTGAACCCATATCAATACCTAGCACTAGCTCTCCTTAAAAAATTTAAAGTATAATAGCAAAAAACTTATAAGGAAAACTTATGCTTTTAGGGGTTAATATCGATCATATAGCAGTTTTAAGAGAAGCTAGAAAAGTAAATGATCCTGATTTGCTTGAGGCTGCTTTTTTGAGTGCAAATTTAGCTGATCAAATCACTATCCATGTAAGAGAAGATCGTCGCCATGCTAATGAGTTTGATTTAGAAAATATCTTAAAATATTGCAAATGTGTAGTGAATTTAGAATGTTCTATTGATATGATAGAATATGCTTTAAAATACAAACCCTCGCGCGTTACTTTAGTGCCTGAAAAAAGACAAGAGCTTACAACAGAAGGTGGTTTAAATTTAGATAATGAAAAACTACAAGAAGCTATTAATGCTTTAAAGCAAGAGCAAATCGAAGTTTCTTTATTTATTGATCCAAATTTAGAAGATATTAAAAAATCATCTTCTTTAAATACTGATTTTATAGAGCTTCATACAGGTTTGTATGCTAATATTTATAATGCACTATATACTAATATCAATCAAACTTCTTATGCATTGCCTGAATTAATTTTAAGTAAAAATGAACTCAAAAAGTTTTTAGAAAATGAACTCCAAAGATTAAGACAAAGTGCAAGTTTGGCTAAGGATTTAAATTTAAGAGTGGCAGCTGGACATGGGCTTAATTATAAAAATGTAAAAAATATCGTAGATATTTTAGAAATAGAAGAGTTAAATATAGGCCAAAGTATAGTAGCAAGATCGGTTTTTGTGGGCTTAGAAAAAGCTATATTGCAAATGAAAGCTTTGATTAAAAGATGAAAAAAATTGCTATTAGCATAGGGGATTTAAATGGCATAGGTATGCAAATTTTATTAGCTTGTCATGATGAGCTAGTAAAAATTTGTGAGCCTTATTATTTTGTGCATTATGAATTATTTCAAAAAGCAAATAAACTTTTGAAAATAAATCCTAAATCTAAAATCAATTTAGTTGAAATTTCTAATGCTTCAAAACCACAATTTAGTTTTAAAGAAGAAAAAGAAAATTTTTTAATTTATGAGTTTTCATATCAAGCTAGCAAAATTATTGATTTTGATTTTGAGTTAAATCCTGCGAATTTAGACGCTAAAAGTGGGGTTTATTCTTTTTTAAGTTTTGAAGGAGCTAGTTATTGCACGCATTTGTTTTTAGATGCTTTGGTTACTTTACCGATTAATAAAAAGACTTGGCAAATGGGGGGAGTGAGTTATAAAGGTCATACTGAGGCACTAAGAGATTTTTTCAGACAAAATGCTATTATGATGTTAGGGTGTGATGAGCTTTTTGTGGCTTTATATACTGAACATATGGCTTTAAGAGATGTTTTTAAAGAGATTAAGGCTTTAAAACTTGCGCAATTTTTAATTAATTTTTATCAATGCACTTTATTTGAAAAAATTGGAGTTTTAAGTTTTAACCCTCATGCAAGTGATAATGGCGTAATAGGCGGAGAAGAAGAGCAGGAAATAAAAAAAGCTATAAGAATGGCAAATGTATTTTTAAAAGATTACACGTTGAATTTGCAAAATTTAGAAAATGAAGATTTTTTAAGTCAAAAAGAAAAAGAACTTTCTTGTAAGGAAAATACTTATTTAAGTGAGCCTTTGGTGGCTGATAGCGCTTTTACCCCTTTTGCGTTAAGTAAATGCAAGTATTTAGTGAGTATGTATCATGATGTAGGCTTAGCACCTTTAAAGGCTTTGTATTTTGAAAAAAGTATTAATGTGAGTTTAAATTTACCTATAATTCGTACTAGCGTTGATCATGGCACAGCTTATGATAGGGCTTATAAAAATGAAAAAATTAATTTACAAAGTTATATGCAAGCAGTGAAATCTGCTTTGCAATTTTTAAAAATCAAAGAAAAAACTAAGTAAAAGTTACTAAAATTAATTCATTAAAATAAATTCTTAAGGAGAATGCTTGAGTAAAGATAATGCTATTGCATTTTTTATTTTTATTGTGAGTGTTTTATGCTTTTTTGTTTGGGGATATAATTATATTCCTAATAATTCCATGATATTATTTATCCTTGCTAGTGTATTTGGTATTTTCATGGCCTTTAATGTCGGTGGTAATGATGTTGCAAATTCATTTGGCACTAGCGTTGGTGCTAAAACAGTTACTATAAAACAAGCTTTGATTATTGCAGCGGTATTTGAATTAAGCGGGGCTGTATTTGCAGGAGGAGAAGTAACAAATACTATAAGAAGTGGTATAGTAGTTTTACCTGATGGAATTAATCCCATGGTATTTGTATGTGTAATGCTCTCAGCTTTGTTAAGTTCAGGAATTTGGCTTTTTGTAGCGACTAAAAAAGGACTTCCAGTTTCTACTACTCATAGTATTATAGGAGGTATTGTAGGTTCAAGTATTGCTATGGGCTTTGTATTTTTTGATCAAGATCAAGCATTATCTATGGTAAATTGGAATGGTATTTATAAAATAGCTATGAGTTGGGTTATTTCACCTTTGCTTGGTGGGCTTGTGGCGTATTTAATTTATGCTTATATTTATAAAAAAATCCTAAAGCCATCAGAAGAAATAACTCTTGTGGTAAAAGAAATTAAAAAAGAAAAAAAAGCATTTAAAGAAGAATATTTTAAAAATTTAAAAAACAAAAGCCAAGAAGAGCAAATCAAAGAACTTAGTGCTATTGTTTTAGATGATGATGAAAAAAGAAGTGAATATAAGTTAAAAATCAAAGAATTAAAAGAAAAAGAAAAAAACATAGATGTTTTCTCAAGAATGAAATTTCACGTTCCTTTAATAGCAGGTGTAGGTGCATTGACTATTGCTTCTATGTTTTTATTTAAGGGTTTAAATAATGTTTCTACTTTAGATGTAATGCAAAATTTATGGATAGTTTCGATTATTTCTATTTTTGCTTATATTGTTACTTTAGCAGTCGTGAGGTTGATGAAAAAAACTCAGGTTAATAAGACCATAGAAAAGATTTTTTCATGGTTTCAAATTTTTACTGCTTCAAGTTTTGCTTTTTCACATGGAGCTAATGATATAGCTAATGCTCTTGGGCCATTTGCCGCTATTTTAGATGTACTTAAAAATAACACCATTAATCCTAGCTCGCCAGTACCTTTTGCTGTAATGCTTATGTTTGGTATAGCTTTGGTTATTGGACTTTGGTTTTTGGGTAAAGAAGTTATTCAAACTGTGGGTTCAAAACTTGCTGAAATTAAACCAACAACAGGCTTTAGTGCTGAACTTGGCGCAAGTATCGTTATACTTTTAGCTACCCAACTTGGAATTCCAGTTAGCTCAACCCATATTTTAATCGGTGCTATTTTGGGTATAGGAGTGTTTAATAAAGATGCTAAATGGGCTATGATGAAACCTATTGGTTTAGCATGGGTGATTACCTTACCAGTTGCTGGAATTCTTTCAAGTATTATTTTTATTATCTTTGTAAATACAATCTTATGAGTTTAAACTCATAAGATGTTTTTTAGCTTCATCTAAATTAGAACTATTGATAAAATAATCAATTTTTGCAGGTTTTTTATATACTTTATCATAGTATTCAAAAAGCATTTTTACACAAAGTTCTAAATTATTTTCTTCATAATTTTGACAAAGTCTTAATTTAAAATCCTTGCTGATATAAGGTGATATTTTTTCAACACATTGATAAAATACTTTTTTATCCATTGGAGTATAGTTTTTTAAAACTCTTTGAATGCGTAAATTCATATCACACTCACACCAAATTTTCTTAGCTTTTTGCATGCTATTGTATAAATTTAGCGGGATAGTTAAATTTCCAATTTGTCTGCTTTCAGCTTCTATAAAACAAGTTTTATAAGTATAATCTTTTAAAAAATAAAACAATTCATCTTCAAAGGCTTTTTGGCTTGGTTGTTCTCCATAAATTTTACCAAAACTAGATCCTTGGTGGTTGGCTAGTTTTTCTAAATTTAAAGCATTATCTAAAGTTTGGATTAAATCACTTTTACCACTTGCTGTATTACCACAAAGGCATAAAAACTCAATATTTAAATCTTTTCTAAAAAACTCACTCACATAGCTTCTATAAGCTTTATATCCACCTTCTAATCTTACAACTCTATAACCAAGTTCAGCTAAAACTAAAGCAATAGCTTTTGATCTTTTACCACCCCTTGCACAATAAATTCCCACCAAAGAGCCTATTTTATAATTTTGATAAATTTTATTAATATGCTCACTCATATTTTTGCAAATATAACTTACACCTTTTGCTTTAGCTAAGCCTTTATTTTTCTTATAAAGTGTGCCTATTTCTTCAAATTCATTATCATTGAGCGCGTAGTAATTTTGCGCAGATTTTATATGAGCAAGTTTGTATTCTTTAGGGCTTCTTGCGTCAATTAAAAGATCAAAATTAAATTTTAAAAAATTTTCAAAATCAACTTCTTTATACATAGTCTTTAAAAGCTTTGCATAAGGTGGTATAAACTTTTTCTAAATCACTCCCGCAAACTCTAGTTTGTCCTATGGTAGTGATAAAATTTGTATCGCCTTGCCATCTTGGGATTAAATGATAATGACAATGTGGTGCTATGCCAGCTCCTGCTGCACTGCCTAAATTCATACCTATATTAACACCCTTAGCGTGAAAGTTTTCTTTTAAAATTTTAACTCCAATACGCACAAAATGGCTAATTTCTAGCCATGTATCATCACTTAAATCTTCTATATTTTCTAAATGCTCATAAGGGATAATCATAAAATGACCCGGACTATAAGGGTACTTATTCATAATACCAAAACATTCTTTAGCTCTAAAAATCACCCCAAGTTTTTCATCTTCATTAGGTTCATGCTTACAATGACAAAAAGGGCAAAAATTTTTATCTTTATTGTTAAAATAAACATCCCTCCAAGGTGCGTATAAATACTCCATCAACTCTCCTTTATGCAAGCATGTAGATTTTTAATGTTTTTACTTATAAGAGCTTTATTTTTTGGTATCAAAGGTAATAGCTTTTCATCTTCTAATAAAAAAATTCTAGCTCCTGCTAAAATAGCATTATTAAGGTCATTTTTGCTTTCAAGATAAAAAATGGCCTCTAAACCAAGATGTATTGCAAAATTATAAAGTTTTTTTAGTTGCATGGTTTTTAGCATTTTAGGAAATACAATAAACGCATCAGCCCCATATACTAAGCTTTCTAAAATTTGATATTCATCAAAAATAAAATCAAATTGCACAATAGGTTTTTCATGATAGCGCCTAAAAAGGCTTAAATTTTGTATGTCTTGATTAAGCAAAGGACTTGTTGGCAAGATGATGGCATCAAAATTTTCATGATCAAAATTTAAATCTTTAGAATATAAAAAATGTGAAAGTTTTCCTTCAAGTAAAAGTGTATAAATATCTTTAGGATAAAAGGCATTAGAAGCTAGACTTCTACCTAACATATCATAAGGAAAAATTTCTTTTTTGCTTTCAAGAATTTTTTGTGTTTTTGAAAAATGATTTTTTAAATCTATTGTTTTAAACATTTTTCGATAGCCTTTAAATGCTCTTTGCTTTCATCTGAGCTTGAAAATTCTTTATCATGTAGTGTTTTTTGCAAAATTTCATAAGCCTTTTTGCAATTTTTAAGTTTATAATACCCCCAAGCTAAAGAGTCTAGATAGTAAAGATTTTGTGGTTCTTGTTCAAGTGCCCAGCCTACTAGCTCTATACCTTTGGCTATATCAATATCGTATTCAATTAAAGCATAGCCATAGTAGTTTTGATATAAAGCATCACTGCGCACATCTACGCTTTGTTCAAATTTTTTCATGATAGAGGCTAGAATTTTTGGATCCGTGACTTTTTTACTTTTAGGATCCATATGAATTTCAAATTCTAAAACACCTGCCATAGAAAGATATTTTTTATCTTTACTAAGTTCATAATGTTTTAAAGCTATTTCATAGGCTTTTTTATAATCTTTTGTTTGTGTGTATAAGAAAATTTTGGTATCAGGATCAATGTTGTATTTTTGGGTTAAATTTAGAGCCTGAGTATAATTTTTTTCTTGTACTAGTAATTCTATCATAGCGTAGATGTATTTAATATCATTGTTGAGTTTATATAGCTTTTCAAGGGTTTGAATACTTGCTTTATGATCTTTTTGTTCTTGGTAAATTTTTAAAAGTAGGGTGCATGTTTTAAGGGTGCATTGTGAACTTTTTACAAATTCTTCTAAGGCCCTTTTAGCTTGGTTGATATTTTTATTTTTGATATTCATTTCAACTATTTTAAGTAATAAATTTTCATGCTCAAAAAGCTTATAAGCAAGATTGTATTGTTCTAAAGCTTTAGTATATAAAGCTTTTTTGGCAAAAATATCGCCTAATATTTCATAATTTCTATAATCTTGTTCTTCTTTAATGAGTTTATAAAGTATAGCTTCAGCTTGTTTATAATCTCCTATTTCAAAAAAATATAAAGCATTTAATCTTGCAATAGCTGTGTGTTCTAAAAAGTCTTTAGAAGCTTTTAAAAGCTCATCTTTTTGTTTTAAATTAGCACTTAAAGCCAAAAGTAAAGCCTTTTGCAAATAAATACTTTCATTATTTTCATGAAATAAATTTGTATAAATATCACATGCTTTTTGAAATTGCCCATGCTCTTCATAAATAAGTGCTTGTAGGATTTTATCTTCACCTTTGGCTAAAGCAAGGCTTGTTAGGATAAAAACTATAATTAGTGAAAGCAAACCCCTATACATTCTTTTTTTAACTCCTCTTTGTGTGTTTTAAAATACTCCCAAAATGGAAAAGTTCTACATTGTTTTGGTCTATGCTTGTAAATTAAACATTTTTTATACATTGTATCAAAAAAAATACAACGGTAGCCATTTTCATACTTTGCTTCTTTAAAGCTATATTTAAATCCAACTTTGATGAGGTATTGTTCTTTAAAGGCTTCAAAGTTTAAATTTAAAAAACTAGCAATAGCTTCTAGTTCTTCTTTGCTAGCATAGATATACCCACTTTCTCCAGTGCAACACTTCCCACCACATTTTTCACAAGCACTTTCATCAAAAGAATAATCAAAACCTTTTTCACACATCATAGCTTATAGTTCCTGTATTTTCATAAATTTCACTAATTTTTGGATTTAAAACATCATTTTCATACATAAAAAGTGTAGGCATTATTGCGCAAGGACTTTTGCTATTTTTTTTAATATACATTAAAACAAGTCTTGCGTTAGTTTGTGCATTAGTATGAACACATTGAAGTGAAACTAGTTTTAATTTAAATTGTTTTAAAGAAGCGCAGATTTCATCTAAAAAACTTGCCTCATAGCACATAAAAAAACTACCATTTGGCTTGATTAAAGTATTTATTTTAGCAAACATTTTCTCAAGTGGCATAAATTCTTGATATCTTGATATACATAAATGTAAATCTTGGCTTTTTTGTGTATTTTTTTTATAAAATGGAGGATTAGAGATCAAAAAATCAAATTTTATGTCACTTTTATAGTTTAAAAAATCTTCACAAATGCCTTGAATTTCAAGTTTATTTTCTTTAGCATTTTTATAACTTAGTTTGATATTTTGCTCTTGGATATCTAGTAGATAAACATTTGAATTTGGAAATTTTTGCTTTATTAAAAGTCCTAAAATTCCACAACCACATCCTATATCAAGGATATTTCCTTTTAAATTATTTTTAGATAAAAAGTCAAAAAGCAAAAGGCTATCATTATTATAACGATAGCCTTTTGAGTATTGAAAGAGTTTTAGCATTTATAAAGATGATCGCAGATTTTAAATGAATCATTTAAACCCACTACAATAGAAGCTCCATTTTTACTCGCTATATCACCTGCTACGAATAATCCTTTTACATTGCTTTCTTTATTTTCATCAAAGCTTGGCACACCTTTTTCATCAACTTCTATAGAGCATTTTTGTAAGAAATCAAGTGGAGTTGAACCGCCAATAGCATAAATAATACGATCATAAATTTCATTTGTGTCATTAGTAAAATTTACTTTAGCTTTACCGCTTTCATCTTCAATGCTAGTTATATCTATGCCAAGTTTTGCTTTTACACTGCCTTGTTCAAAAGCTTTTTGAATATCACTAAGATTAATATCGTTTAATCTTGAGAAAGTTTCTCTTCTATAGCAAAGCGTCACATCATTATTTTTAGTTAAATCTATAGCGTATTCTGCTGCTGAATTTCCACCACCTACAACTAAGATTTTTTCACCTTGGCTTGCTGAATTTGCATTAAAATTGATGATTTTTGTTAAAGTTATAGGTAAAGTATAGCTTGGTTTATTTGGTTTACCCATTCTACCTATGGCAATAACTGCATTTTTGCAAATATAATTTTCATTTGCGGTGCTAACGATGAAATTTTCTCCATCTTTTTTAACACTTTCAACTTCACTAGAAAGCTTTACTTCAAGATTATACTCTTTGATAGCATTTTGGAAAGTTTCTATCGTACTTTCTCTAGTTCCATCTTCAAAATTTATATGCCCGTGATTTGTGCTATCACAACCTTTATAAGCTTTATCTACTCTTTTACCTTCTTTGTAAAATTTTACTAAGGTTTGACAAATCGCATCAGCTTTTTCTAAAACAATAACTTCTTTATTTTTTATTTTAGCTTCTACTCCCGCTGCAATACCTGCAGGGCCAGCACCAATAACTACCATATCAAAAATTTTCATTATTTCCCTTTTTAATATTTTTAATGTGTAAATGTATCAAAAAAATGATAATGAAATATAAAAACTTTAGTAAAATTCATTAATAAAATTTAAAAAAAGGCTAGCTTATGTATAAAATAAATAAAATAGAAAATTCTATTACAAAATTACCAGAAAAAAGTTTTAAAGATTTAAAATTTACAGAAAGAAACAATTTGCAAGAATGGATAGCAAAAAATCCTAGTTGTTTGGGTGAGGATTTGCTTATTATACAGAAAGAATTTCAAGACTTTGATGGCACTAATGAAAGATTGGATTTATTAGCTTTGGATAAAGAAGGCAATTTGGTAATCATAGAAAACAAACGAGATGATAGTGGAAAAGATGTAACTTGGCAAGCACTTAAATATGCTTCTTATTGTTCTACTTTTAGCAAGAGTGATATTGAAAAAATCTATCAACGGTTTTTAATAAATGAAAATTACAAGAAAAAATTATGCGAATTTTTTGGTGTTGATGAAGAAAATTATGATGATATAAGAATAGAAAATCAACATCAGCGCATTATTTTAGTAGCGGCAAATTTTAGAAAGGAAGTAACTTCAGCGGTTTTGTGGCTTATTAATCAAGGTTTGTTTATACAATGCTTTAGAGTTACACCTTATGAATTTAACCAAGAGTATTTTTTAAATGTAGAGCAAATAATACCTATAAAAGAAGCACAAGAATATATCGTAAAACTAGCAAAAAAAGAGCAAGAGCAAAATTTAATCAATAGTTCTCAAAAACAAAGACACAATATAAGATTTAAATTTTGGAATAAATTGTTAAATAAAATTAAAGAAGAAAAATTTGAACTATTTTCTAATACTAAACCATCAAAAGACAATTGGATTAATACAGGAAGTGGAGTGGGATTTTGCCATTATGCTTTTGTTTTTAATAAAGATTGTGCTAGAGTTGAGCTTTATATAGATAGTAAAGATAAAGAAAAAAACGAATGTATTTTTGATGGTTTTTTAGAATATAAAGAAAAAATAGAAAATCAATTTGGAAAAACATTGATTTGGGAAAGATTGGAAGAAAAAAGAGCTTGTAGAATAAAATATGAAAAAGAATTTGACTCTTATGATGAAGAAAATTGGGATGAGATTATAGAATTTATGATACAAAATATGCAAAAATTAGAAAAAAGCATGAAAGAAATCATTCGTAAGATTAATTTAGAATTAAAATAAGCCAAAGGCTTATTTTAATGAGTTTGCAAGATTTTAGCTAAATCTTTAGCACCTTTTAAATCCACTTTGCCAGAACCTAAAAGTGGAATTTGTTCTACTTTAAAATATCTACTTGGTTTAAAAATAGCAGGCATAGTAGAGTTTTTAATCGCTTCACAAATTCCTTCAAAATCTTGCTCTTGGCATTCTACTAATAAGCATACCATTTCACCTTTTTTATCATCATCTAGCGCAACTGCGCAAAATTTTACTATATCTGTATTGATAAATTTAGCAATTTCTTCTTCTAAAGCTCCTAAAGATATCATCTCGCCACCAATTTTTGCAAAACGAGAATAACGATCTACTATATATAAAAAGCCATCCTCATCTACATGACCTTTATCGCCGGTATTATACCAGCGTATACCATCGATTTCTTTGATAACTTCATCGGTTTTTTCTTTATTGTTTAAATAACCCACCATAACCTGATGGCCACCAATGAGTATTAACCCATCTTCTCCATGATTTAAACTTTCATAAGTAGATGGATCTACTATGCGTATAGCGCTTCCTGGTAAAGGCATACCTACACTACCTTCTTTATTTGCACGGTGTAAAATCCAATAGTCAGGATCAAATTTATTTGGTAAATTTACACTTGCAACTGGAGTGGTTTCAGTGGCTCCATAGCCTTCAAAAATAGGTTTTTTAAATTTCATTTCAAAGGCAGTTCTTACTTCGCTTTTGAGTTTTTCAGCACCTGAAACGATAATCCTTAAGCTTTCAAACATAATCGCATCAAGTTTTTTATTTCTTGCATAAATACCTAGAAAAGTTGAAGTAGCACACATAATACTAACATTATTTTTTACTATAGCTTTTGCTACACCTAGCGCATCTGTTGGATCAGCATGTGTTATGCTTTTAATCCCTTCTAATAAAGGCATAAAAGTAGTTACAGTTAATCCAAAAGCATGAAAAGGTGGCAAAGAAGATAAGACAACATCTTCATTTTTTGCACATAATACATCTGAAATTTGAGCTATATTGCTTAAAATATTACGATTATTTAGCATTACTCCTTTTGGTGTTCCCTCGCTACCACTACTAAATAATATAGCAGCTATGGCAAGGTTTTGTTTATTAGGTGCAAATAATGCTTTTATTAAACAAGTAGGTAAGATACTTACTAAAGCAAGCATAGAAAAGATTTTGAGTTTTTGTTTTTTAAAGCTTGCGATAATATCTTCCATAAAAATGATTCTAACATGCTCTTCAAATTCTAGTTTTATACCTTTATTTTCTAATTTTTCCATAAATTTTCTAGAAGTATAAATTTGTTGAATTTGAGAGCTTTGAATGGCTTGATTAATTGCTTTTACACCTGCTGTGAAGTTTAAATTTACTACGATTTTATTTGCAAGCAATACAGCTAGATTGCAAAGAGAACTAGCCATAGAAGCAGGGAGTAAAATTCCCACACATTCTTCTTTTGGAGCATAGCTTCCTTGGGTAGGTTGTATATTTAGCTCATGCGATATATTTTTTATGAAAGAGCTAAAAACTAAACTTAAAGCAAGCATTTTTCTATAGGTAATACCACCTATTAAAGGATCAACAATAGCTATTTGACTTAAATTTCTTTTAGCGCTATCTATCCAAGCTCTGGCTATAGTATGCATACTTTCACATTGAGATTTCCAAGCAATAAAAGAAAGTTCAAAAACTTTTGTTTTAACCACTTCTTTTTTAGTGTGTATTGGCAAGCTTTTTCCAAAAGCAATAGCGATTTTTCTTTTGCTTATTTTGCGGTTTCTTGCTGAAAATTCTTCATCACTTCTTGAAAAAGCACTTCCCCAAAGTCCTCTAATATAAAAAGGTAAAATCACTCCATCTTGTTCTTCTAATTTTGAGCAAACTAACTCAAATCCACCTTTAAATTCATTAAGCTGTCCATGGCGTGAAAGCACTCCTTCTGGGAAAAGGCAAACTAAATTTCCATTTTTAATATGCATAGCAATAAGCTCTAAGCTTGATTTGCTAGAAGCGCTTGAAACAGGAATAACTCCAAATTTATCAAGAAAAATTCTAATATACCACTTAGAATAAATGCTTTTTTCCATAACAAAATAAATTTTTCTTGGTATAGCCATTTGCACAATAGCCCAATCTAT
This sequence comes from Campylobacter sp. IFREMER_LSEM_CL2127, assembly GCF_025771745.1. Classification (NCBI taxonomy): domain Bacteria; kingdom Pseudomonadati; phylum Campylobacterota; class Epsilonproteobacteria; order Campylobacterales; family Campylobacteraceae; genus Campylobacter; species Campylobacter sp. IFREMER_LSEM_CL2127. Next base: position 180,079 of record NZ_JAKMQV010000001.1, on the reverse strand, counting down.
AAAAGATATATGATTACCAAGTAATAATGCTCCACCTTTTTCAGGAATATTTTCAAAACCTTCTACTAATAAACGATAGCGTTGAAAAAACGCTATACTTATTAATAAACGCACTAAAGAAAAAGGCAATTTACTTAACACATAAATGCTTCCAAAAAATGCCACAGCGATGATAAAATAAAACAAATTTATCACTTCAAATTCAGCATAAGCAGCAAAAGTAGCTAGTGCTAAAAAGCCTAACATAAAAATATTTTGTATGAAATTATTTCCTGCTAAGACTTTTCCTAGTTCATTTTCTTTTGCATGAAATTGTATGAGAGAATTTAAAGGTATGATAAAAAATGCCCCGCTTAAACCAAAAATAAAAAACACTACACTATAACTTAGTAAGTTTTCTAAAAACGGCATTAAAATACTCATTAGAAAAATTCCTAAGGCACCTAGTGGTATAAGACCTAATTCGATGTAATTTTTAGAGAATTTACCACTAATAAGCGATCCTATAATCACTCCTATGCCAGAAAAAGCTAAAGAGCATTGTACATAAAAGGTATTTTCTATGAAAAGATCATTTTTTGCATATACAGGAAAACTCACTAAGTAAAGTTGTGATATGGCCCAAAAAAGTGAAATTCCTACAATGCAAAGCCAAATGATTTTATGAGAAAATATTGTTTTTAAATTAGAGGCTAAAAGTTTTCCTTGGAAATATTGTTTTTTGTCAAAACTTAAACTTTTATCTTCTTCTTTTAAACAAGGAAGTTTATAAGCTAAAAAAAGTTCTAATAAAGCAAAAGCTATTAATACAAAACCCAAAGGTGCAATTTGTATTAAAATATCTGAAGGAGTGTTAAAATTTGGATCAAAAAGCATTTCAAAGCTTAGAGAAAATACTGCCATACCCGCTAAAATAGCCACAATACTTACTGCGTTTACAGCTCCATTTCCCATAGCTAAAAGCTCTTTTCCTACTAATTCTTTTATAAAACCATATTTTGCAGGAGAGTATAAGGCAGATTGTACTCCCATGATAAAAGTCATTACAAAAGCAAGCCAAAATGCTCCAAGATAATAACACAAACAAATAATACAAGTTAATATTACTGAAAATAATGCAGATATTTTCATGATTTTATTTTTAGGAAATTTATCTGCTAAAAATCCAGAAGGTGAAAGCATAAGGATAAAAGGTAAAAGCATCAAAGCATTAACAATAGCAGTTAGAAAAAGCTGAGTGCTATCTTCATAAAATTTATAAATGGTATTTTGTATGATGATCTTGTGTCCTAAATCCACAAAAGCGTTAATAAAAGCTACTGCTAAAAATGGCAATACGCCAAAAATCTTTAAGAAATTTCCTTGCATTTAAAACTCCATTTTATTTTAAAAATATTATTTTATTATATAAAATTTAAATGGAGTTTTGATATTTGATTAATCTTTAAATTCTACCACTTCATCAAATGCAAAACGAGCTTTTTCTACGCTAGTATTTTCTTGGGTATGTCCTAAAGTAATGAGCATAGAAACTCTTTGTTTAGTGGTGTCTAAATTTAAATATTGATTGATTTTATCTTTATCAAAGCCACCGATAATACATGAGCCTAAATTTAAACTATAAGCAGCATTGATAATATTTGCAATAGCAAGATAGCTTTGTTCTTTAGCATAAATAAAACTTTGTTCTAAATTCATTGCATCTAAAAACGGCTTATAAGTTTGCAAGCGTTTGTTTAATTCTTCTTGGTTTAAACCTCTTTTTTTTAGTTTTTCTTCAAAATAATCTTTAAAATCAGCCCTTGAAATTACAACTATAATAGCAGCGCAATTTGCTACATGGCTTTGATTATTAGCTATTTTGGCAATTTCTTTTTTATGTTCATCTTTTTGAAAAACTAAGAATTTCCAAGGTTCAAGTCCTAAGGAGCTAGGAGATAATCTAGCACATTCTAAGATATATTCTAAATTCTCTTTAGAAATTTTTTCTTGGGTGTAAGCTCTAATAGAAGAGCGATTTTGCATTAAATTTAAATAATCTTGCATTATTTTTCCTTTTTTTGGTTTATCTTATATCTTATAAGCTTTAAAATTGTTAAAATTATATTTTATTGTTACAATTTTATTTTTACTTCATACAAATGTTTTATTATATGATTTTTAAAGGATTAAAATGAAAAAAATAATTTATTTAAGCATATTTTTGATTTTACTCATTATAGGGGTGTATTTTTTCTTTTTTGCAAATAAGGAAGAATATAATTATCTAACTTATGAGGTTAAAAAACAAGACATCACTCAAAGTATAGAAGCAATTGGTGAAGTTTATGCAAAAACCCAAGTTGATGTTGGTGCACAAGTTAGTGGGCAAATTACTAAACTTTATGTAAAATTAGGTGATCATGTTAATGAGGGTGATTTAATCGCACAAATTGATAAAGATAAGCAACAAAATGATTTAGATATTACCAAAGCTCAGCTTGAAAGTGCAAAGGCAAATTTAGAAAGTAAGAAAATCGCTCTTGATATAGCTACTAAACAATACCAAAGAGAACAAAAGCTTTATGCTAAAAAGGCTACCTCTTTAGAAAATCTTGAAAATCTTAAAAATACTTTTTATGCCTTAAGAGCAAATGTGGCTGATTTAAAAGCTCAAACTACTCAACTTGAAATTTCTTTAAAAAATGCTCAAAAAGATTTAGCTTATACTACCATAACTGCACCTAGTAAGGGTGAGATTATTAATGTAGCAGTTGAAGAAGGGCAAACTGTAAATGCAAACCAAAATACACCAAGCATAGTGCGTTTGGCTGATTTAAGTGAAATGGAAATTCGTATGCAAATAGCTGAAGCTGATATTAATAAAATTAGTGTGGGAAAAAAGGTTAAATTTAGCATTTTAAATGAGCCTGATAAAAAATATGAAGCAACTATTTCAAGTATAGATCCAGCAAATACTACTATAAGCGATGCAACAAGTAATACAAATTTAAACTCAAACTCAAGTACTAGCGCTAGTGCTGTGTATTATTATGCAAGGGTTTTTGTAAAAAATGATAATAATTTTTTACGCATAGGTATGAGTACAGAAAATGAAATTGCTATTAAAACAGAAAATAATACTTTAGTTATACCAACTTTGGCTATAAAAAGTGATGCAAGTGGTTATTATGTAGAAATTTTAAAAGCCAATAATATAAGTGTAAAAACACCTGTTAAATTAGGTATTAAAGATAGTTTAAATACTCAAATTTTAGATGGTATTAATGAGGGTGATTTAGTTATCATAGGTAAAAATAAAAAATGATACGCTTAGAAAATATACAAAAAAAGATTAATAACACAACTATTTTAGAAAATATTAATCTTTATATTCAAAAAGGGGAATTTGTAGCTATTATAGGGCAATCAGGTAGTGGAAAAACCTCTCTTTTAAATATTATAGGCACACTTGATGAACCAAGTAGTGGAAAATATTTTTTAGATGCATATGAAGTTACAAATTTAAACAAGGATGAAAAAGCAAGGATTAGACGTGAAAAAATAGGTTTTATTTTCCAAAGATATAATTTGCTTAGTCTTTTAAATGCTAAAGATAATGTAGCCTTACCTGCTGTTTATGCAGGAAAAAACAAACAAGAAAGATCGCAAAAGGCTAAAGAATTACTTTCTTTTTTAGAGCTTGATCATAAAGAATTATCAAAGCCAAATGAACTAAGTGGTGGGCAACAGCAAAGAGTTTCTATAGCAAGAGCTTTGATGAATGGTGGTGAGCTTATTTTAGCAGATGAGCCAACGGGTGCGCTTGATTCTAAAAGCGGTAAGATAGTTTTAGAAATTTTAAATAAACTAAACGAGCAAGGACACACTGTAGTTTTAGTCACTCATGATAGAGAAATAGCTGCTAGAGCAAAAAGAGTTATAGAAATTAAAGATGGTAAGATTATAAGTGATAATGGTGCAAAAAAAGCAGACGAAATAAAAGCTAAGTTAATGCCAAAAGAGAAAAAAAGCTTTAATTTGCTTAAAAATCAGCTTTTTGAAAGCTTGAAAATGTCTGTAGCTTCCATTGTAGCACACAAGCTACGTTCTTTGCTTACTATGCTTGGTATTATCATAGGCATAGCTTCAGTAGTTTGCGTGGTTGCTTTAGGACTTGGAGCCCAACAAAACATACTTGCTTCTATTAGTTCTATTGGGACTAATACTATAGAAGTTGTTTCAGGACGAGGCTTGGGAGATATTCGATCAGGTAAAACAAGGCTAAATTTAAGTGATTTAAAAACCTTAAGTTCTTTGCCTTATTTAGAAGCAGTAGAAGCAGATGTGGGTAAAATAGGGGTAGTAACTTATAAGAATAATTCTTTACAAGCTAGAATTTATGGAGTAGGGCCAAATCATCTAAGACTTAGAGGTTTTGTAATGGTAGATGGTAGGTTTATTAATAATGAAGATATAAAAGATAATACTAATATTTGTATTATAGATGAAAATGCTTTGAGAATTTTATTTGATAATATCAGTGCTAAAGATGTTTTAGGTAAAAGTGTGATTTTTAACAAACAGCCTTTAACTATAGTTGGTGTTTTAAAAAAAGAAAGAGATAATAAAGGCTTTAGAGCTGATGAAAATACCATTAAAATTTACACTCCTTATTCTACTTTGATGAATAAAATCACAGGAGATAAGCAAATAAGAGCCATAGTAACCAAGGTAAAAGATGAGGTAAATCCTGCTTTAGCTGAAGAGGCTATGGTAAAAATTTTAGAGATTAAACGCGGAAAAAAAGATTTTTTCACTATAAATTCTGACGCGATTAAAAATGCTATTGAGGAAAATACTGCTACTTTGACTTTACTTATTTCTTCTATTGCGGTGGTATCTTTGATAGTAGGTGGTATTGGTGTGATGAATATCATGCTTGTTTCAGTAAGTGAGCGTACAAGGGAAATTGGAGTTAGAATGGCTATTGGAGCTAGAAAAGAAGATATTTTGATGCAGTTTTTAATTGAAGCTGTGTTGATTTGTTCTTTAGGAGCTATTTTTGGAGTAATGCTTTCTTTTATTATCATTGAAGTATTTAATTCTTTAAATTTTGGTTTTACGATGATACTTTCATTAAATTCAGTATTTTTAGGGCTTTTAAGTTCGGTTTTAATCGGAGTGGTTTTTGGATTTTTTCCGGCAAAAAATGCAGCAAATTTAAATCCTATTAGTGCTTTATCAAAGGAATGAGATGAGAATATTTTTATTATTTTTTATAGCCTTTTTTTTAAATGCTTGTGTAGGAGTAAAATTAGAACAAGTATCCCAAGATCAAATAAAAAAAGAATATTTTGAAGATTTTAATGCAAGCAAGGCTTGGTGGGAAAAATATAATAATCAAGATTTAAATAATATCTTAAAAGCTATTATTGACAATAACAAAGATCTAAATGTAGCAAGAGTTAATTTTTTAAGCACTTTAGCTAGATATAAGCTTTTAAATTTAGATCTTTATCCTATTTTGAGTGGAAATTTAGGTGCAAATATAAGAAAAAATTTAAACAATGGCGCAGAAATGCATAGTTTCTCAAATGGCATTATGTTAAATTATGAGCTTGATATATATGGAAAAATTTCAGATCAAGTTGCTAGTTCTGAATTTTTAGCAAAAGCAAGCGAATATGAGTTACGCTCTTTAGAACTTGATACGATTAATTTAGCGATTAATAGCATTTTTGAATTGATTTATTTTAATGATGTAGATCACTTGCTCAACAATCATTTAAAAAATCTTGAGCAAATGCTAGAAATTTATACTACTAAATTTAATTATGGTAAGGTTGAATATATTGATCTTTTAAATATCAAAAAGTCTTTATTAAACACTAAACAAAACATCATTACAAATTTGCAAAATAAAGACTTAACACTTAAAAATATAAAAGATTTGTTAGGTAAAGATGATGGATTTTTGATTAATAAAATGCTAAATTATACTCTTGAAGATTTTTCTTTGCAAAAAATTAATTTTGATATAGAGTTAAAAATGCTTGCTTATAGACCACAAGTTCAAGCAAAACTAAATCAACTTATGGCTTCTTATAAGGATTATGCAAGTGTGCAAAAAAGTATTTTGCCTAGTATAAAAATATTGGGAAATTTAGATGGGAGTGATAAGAATATTGAAGAGAGTTTTAAATTTTTAATCTTAGGAGGTAATGTTGTTATTGACTTACCATTTTTGGACTTTTATAGAGTAAGACAAAATGTAAAAATTTCTGAATTTGCATACCAAGCACGCTTATATGAGTATAAAGATGTATTACAAAGAGCTATTCATGAGTTTAAACTTTGTTATGAAAACGATAAATACTACAATGATTTGTTAAATTTAGTAAAAGATATCAATGCCAATCAAGCAAAAATTACACAATTATATTTTGAAAAATATGAATTAGGGCGTAATGAGCTAAAAGATTATCTTGATGCAGATGCTTTGCTTATTAATTCACTTCAAGAGCTTAGTAGAGCGAAACTGTCTTTGCTTAAAAATATTAATTTGTATCATAATATAGTATTGATTTCAGAGTAAAATAGACTTAAAAATGTTTCATTTTGTAATATCTTAGTAAAGAGTAGTGTTTATTTGCGTTGTTTTTAAAGTCATTTAGATTACAATTGATAAGTAAATCAAACAAAGGAGAGGTATGAAATTTGATTTTTATGCAACGCTAGTTACTATGGTTATAGTATTGCTTTTGGGCGTTTTTGTCATTAAAAGGGTAAAATTTCTTCGTGATTATAATATCCCTGAGCCAGTTGTTGGTGGTGGAATAGCTGCGATTATTCTTTTAATCTTACATAGTTCTTTTTCGCTAGACATTAAATTTGATGAATCTATGAAAGATCCGTTAATGCTTGCATTCTTTTCAAGTATTGGTTTGTTAGCTGATTTTGCTTCATTAAAAAAAGGTGGTAGAAAATTAGCAGTTTTTTTAGTTGTAGTTGTAGCTTTACTATTTGCGCAAAATATAGTTGGTATAGGTGTAGCAACCGCCATGGGACAAAATCCGCTTATGGGGCTTATAGCAGGTTCTGTTACAATGAGTGGTGGTCATGGTACAGGTGCAGCTTGGGCGGCTGAATTTATTAAAGAACCTTATTTGTATTCTAGTGCAACTACTGTTGCTATTGCTTGTGCGACTTTTGGACTTATTTCAGGTGGTATCATAGGTGGGCCTGTTGCGAGATATTTGGTTAATAAACACAAATTAGTAGTTCCAAAACAAAATGATGATAAAGATGCGATTTTAAATTTCCAATCTCCAGAAAAAGAAAGATTGATCACTCCATCTTCTTTTATAGAGTCTTTAGCATTGATTGCTTTATGTTTATTAATAGGTAATGCTTTATCTACTTATATCAAAGCAAATACAGGTTTTACTTTACCAACTTTTGTGTATTGTCTTTTTGTGGGTGTTGTTCTAAGAAATGTTTTATCAGCTACAAAAATTCACCATGTATTTGATAGAGAAGTATCAGTTTTAGGTAATGTAAGCTTGTCATTATTCTTAGCTTTAGCGTTAATGACTATTAATCTTTGGGATCTAGTAACCCTTGCACTACCGATGCTAGTAATTTTAGTAGTACAAGTTGCTATGATGGCTGCTTTTGCTATATTTGTAACCTTTAGAATATGTGGAAAAGACTATGATGCAGCAGTTTTAGCAGCAGGACATTGTGGTTTTGGTTTAGGTGCTACTCCAACAGCTATGGTAAATATGCAAACTGTAACAAATCACTATGGTATGAGCCATATGGCATTTATTATTGTGCCTTTAGTAGGTGCATTTTTCATAGATATAGTAAATGCTTTAGTGATTAATGCTTTCTTATATCTACCATTCTTTCATTAAAATCATCTAGCACTAATTTAGTGCTAGATTAACTTTTTATCTTTGCTCTTACATAAATGATTTAAAAAACACTCTTTACATAAGGGATTTTTGGCTTTACATGTATAACGTCCAAAAAGCACCATAGCTTGATGAAGATAGTTTAGATTATCTTTAAAAATTTTAGTTAAATCTTTTTCAGTTTCTTCAGGGGTTTTGGCTTTGCTAAGATTAAGTCTGTGTGAAACTCTAAATACATGAGTATCTACAGCCATGCAATTAGCTCCGCACCATTCTATCATTACTACATGTGCAGTTTTTTGTCCTACTCCTGCTAGAGTTTTTAAATCTTGCTCATTCATAGGAATTTCACCATTAAATTGCTCGCAAACTGCTTGAGCCATTTTGATTAAATTTTGTGCTTTATTATTATAAAATGAGCAAGAATTAATCAAAAGCTTCAAAGATGATAAGTTTGCCTTAGCTAAATCTTGTACGCTAGGATAAGCTTCAAATAAAGCCGGTGTGATGAGATTAACCCTTTTATCAGTACATTGAGCTGAAAGCATAACACAAACTATAAGTTCATAAGCATTACTAAAAACTAATTCTGTTTTTGCTTGTCCAAAATGCTCTAAAAATAATTTTTTAATTTCTAAATTTCTTTTCATAAACTTATTGTATGTTAATCGGCTTTAAATAAAGTTTAGATATAATAAAATCAACAAAACTATTTCAAAAGGAAAAACAATGAAAAAAATTTCTTTAGTTGCTGCGGCTTTGCTAACAGGTTTAAGTTTAAATGCTGCGGTGGTTGCAACCCTTGATGGAAACAATATCAGCGATACAGAAGTGAATGAATTTTTTGCTCCTATGTTAAGAGGTGCTAAAATCACTGATTTGCCAGCTGAACAAAAAAAAGCAATTATTGATCAATATATCGTTCAACAACTTGTATTAAAAGATGCTAAAGCTCAAAAAATAGAAAATGATCCTTCATATAAAGAAGAATTAGAGCGTGCTAAAGAAGCTATTTTGGTAAATATCTACCAAAAGAAAATTTTTGATTCAATTAAAAATAATGATGCTAAAGCTAAAAAATTCTATGAGGCAAATAAAGATAAATTCACTAAACCAGCTCAAGTGAAAGCTAAGCATATTTTGGTAACTAGCGAAAAAGAAGCTAAGGATATTATTGCCGAGCTTAGTAAGCTAAGTGGAAAAGCTTTAAATGATAAATTTGCTCAACTTGCAAAAGAAAAATCAATCGACAAAGGTTCTTCAGCTCAAGGTGGTGATCTTGGTTGGTTTGCTGAATCAACTATGGTAAAACCATTTGCTGATGCAGCATTTTCTATGAAAAAAGGTACTATTTCTAAAACACCTGTAAAGAGTGATTTTGGATATCATGTTATCTTAAAAGAAGATGCTAGAGCAAAAAGTACTATGAGCTATAATGAAGTAAAAGCAGGTATTGAAAGCAATATCAAAATGGAAGAATTTAAAGAACTTATGAATAAAAAAGCTCAAGAACTTCTTCAAAAAGCAAAAGTGGAATACAAATAATGGGCGTATTAGATCTTGTTAAGCCGGGTGTTTTAAGTGGTGATGATCTAAATATCGTATATAATCATGCAAAAAAAGAAGGATTTGCTATCCCTGCGGTAAATGTCGTGGGGACAAATTCTATTAATGCGGTTTTAGAAAGTGCTAAAAAAGTTAATTCACCTGTGATTATTCAGTTTTCAAATGGAGGAGCCAAATTTGTAGCAGGGAAAGCTTGCCCAAAAGCTGATGTGCTTGGCGCTATAAGTGGTGCAAGACATGTACATTTAATGGCAAAAGCTTATGGAGTTCCGGTGATTTTACACACAGATCATGCTGCTAGAAAATTACTTCCTTGGATCGATGCTTTGATTGAAGCAAATATTGAGTTTAAAAAAGAAACAGGCAAGCCTTTGTTTAGCTCTCATATGATTGATTTAAGTGAAGAGGATTTAGAAAGTAATCTAAGCACTTGTGAAAATTATCTAAAACAAATGTCTGAACTTGGAATTTCTTTAGAGCTTGAGCTAGGATGTACGGGTGGTGAAGAAGATGGGGTGGATAATACTAATATCGATAATGCAAAATTATACACCCAGCCTGAGGATGTAGCACTAGCTTATGAGAGACTTTCTAAAATTAGTGATAGATTTTCAATCGCAGCTAGCTTTGGTAATGTACATGGAGTATATAAACCAGGAAATGTGATTTTAAGACCTGAAATTCTTAAAAACTCTCAAAATTATGTAAAAGAAAAATTCAATCTTGGTGAAGAAAAACCAATCAATTTTGTTTTCCATGGTGGCAGTGGTAGTGATATAGAAGATATCAAAGCAGCACTTAGCTATGGTGTGATTAAGATGAATATTGATACAGATACTCAATGGGCTTTTTGGGATGGTGTTAGAGAGTATGAACTTAAAAATAAAGCTTATTTGCAAGGACAAATTGGCAATCCAGATGGAGATGATAAGCCAAATAAAAAATACTATGATCCAAGAGTATGGCTTAGAGCGGGTGAAGAGAGCATGATCAAACGCTTAGAGTGTGCTTTTAGCGATTTAAATTGTATCGATAGAAACTAAGAGTTTTATAACTCTTAGTTGATTTTCCTGTGAAGATTTCAAATTTTTAGAGCAAAATTAACAAAGGTTTATAAAATGGAAGTTAAAACAACTGATGATTTTTCTGATCTTGTATTGCCTGAGGGAAAAGGTAGTACCGGAATTGTTGCTTATTTAAAGATTATTTTTATCCCTGCTATATTGTATATTTTAGTGCTTTTAGGATATTTTGGAAAGATTGATTTTAAAGTAGAATTACATAGTGTTGTAATGATAGGGATTATCTTTTTGGTAGCTTTGATCTTTGCTAGACATAGTGCTGATTATGCTTCAAGTATTTTTGAGCAACAAAAAGATGAATTTAAGCTTATATTAAAACGCTATATTATGAAGCATTTTTTAGTTATAGGTAAAGAAACAAAGTCAAACGCTAGTTTTGATGATTTTGCTTATGCTTATGTGAAAGATTTGAGAAATGAAAATTTTGCTTCTGTAGGTGCAGCTATTTTTCCTATGCTCGGTATTTTGGGGACTTTTATAAGTATAGCAATGTCTATGCCAAATTTTAATTCAAGCGACACAGCAGGTTTAGAACAAGAAATTTCAGTTTTATTAAATGGAGTAGGAACAGCCTTTTATGTATCAATTTATGGAATTTTCTTAGCACTTTGGTGGATATTTTTTGAAAAATACGGCAGCAGTAAATTCCAAAAACTTCTTAATCGTCAAAAAAATGCAACAAGCGATTTTTTCTGGTCTAAAGAAGAAATTGATAGAAAGTATCTTCAAGAAAGTTTGCAACATTTTGAAAAAATAGGCACGATTTTTGAGCATGTAAGTAATGAGGAATTTTTTAAAGAATTAGATAATACAATAGATAGAAAATTCAAAGTTTTTCAAGAGCTTGTAAATGCTGAGGAAAAAGCTGTAAGATTAAGCAGTGAGCATGTAAAACAAACTATGAGTGATTTGTCTAAAACCCAAAGAGAGCAAAAAGATATAGTTAAAACTTACAGCGAGATTGCAAATGCGGTAAATATGCTAAATTCAAACATAAAAGATTTAACTTTAAGAATTTCAGAGCAATACAACAGACTTTTGGATGTGAGTTCTGATAAGATTGTGCATTTAGATAAAAGCGTGAGTGCTTTAGATGAAAAGGTGAATAATTTTTCAAATAATATTGAAAAATATCAAAATCTTATGCTAGATAATCAAACTAAACTTTTCGAGGGCTTTAGGGCAAGTATTATAGAAGGTATGCACACTTTTAAAGAAGCTTATGAAGATGAAAAAAATATCGATGAAAAAATTTCACTAATGCAAGAATTTAAAGAAGAAAGCAAAGAATTAGATGAGCAAACTACACAAGTTATTGCAAAGCTTGAAAATCAAAAAGAAGATGAAAAAATAGATGATAAAAAATAATTCTAACAATGAAGAAAATAATTTTTGGATAGCTTATGCAGATTTAATGGCGGGCTTGCTTTTTATATTTATTTTGCTTATTGGAGCTATAGTTGTTAAGTATGTTTTAACTCAAAGTGATTTGCAAATCATAAAAGAAAATCTGCAAAAACAAGAAGAGCGCTTAAGAGAGAACAAAGAAGAATTAAACCAAAAAGAAGATATTTTAAAAAATCTTAGTCAAAAATTAAATAATACTTCAAGCACGCTTGATGATGTTAATAAGCAAAAACAGGCTTTAGAGGCTAACATTACTAAACTCAATCAAGATTTAAATTCAAGTTTAGATGAAAAAGATCAACAAATTTTTGCTTTACTTGAGAGATTAAACAAAAAAGATGAAGAAATCAAAGAATTAGAGCGTAATTTTGATGAGGCAAAAAGTAAAATCAAAGAACTAGGTTTAATCAAAGAAAATACCATTAAAAATCTTCAAGCAAAATTTGATACTAACATTACCTTAGATTCTAATACAGGGGCGATAGTTTTACCTTCTGAAGTGCTTTTTGATACAAATTCTTTTACTCTAAAAGCACATGCAAAAGAAAATTTAAAAGCGATTTTAACGCAGTATTTTGACAATATTTTAAAAGATGAAAATATCTTAAATAGCATAGAAAATATAGTCATAGAAGGTCATACAGATAGTGCAGGTTCTTATATATATAATCTTGATTTATCACAAAAAAGAGCTTATGCTGTGATGAGTTTTATACACTCATTTTACAAAGATCCAAGATTGCAAAAACTTTTAATGGCAAGTGGTAGGTCTTATTCTGATGTGATTATGAAAGATGGTAAAGAAGATAAAGAAGCAAGCCGTAGAATAGAGATTAAGTTTAATATCAATACAAATAATGCTTTAGAAAAGGTTGAAAAATACCTTGATAGCAAGTAGAATTGATATTTTAAAATACAAAAATTTTGAATTTTTACTCAAAAGAGATGATTTATTAGGTTACATCAATGGAAATAAGGCTAGAAAACTAGCCTTATTTGAAAAAAACAAACATTTATTTAAAAAAGGACAAAGGTTTATTTCTTTTGGTTCTTCTCAAAGTAATGCTTTAGTTGCTTTAGCTAAGTTTTGTTACGAAAATGATTTTTCACTTATTTTTGTTTGTGAAAAAATGAGTTCTTTTTTAAAAGAAAATCCCCATGGAAATTTAGAATTTGCATTAAAATACAATGTTGAGTTGATAGAAAATACAAATTATCCTACAAGAAGATTACAAGCTTTAGCCTTAAAAAAAGATGATGATATTTTTATAGAAGAGGGTGTGGCTATAAAAGAAGCTGAATTTGGATACCAACAACTAGCCTTAGAGCTTAGTGAACAGTTGAATGAAAATGTAAGTATTTTTTTACCCTCAGGTACAGGAACTTCTGCGGCTTTTTTGGCTAAACATAGTAAATTTAAAGTTTTTACATGTGCTTGCGTAGGCGATAGTGCGTATTTAAAAGAGCAAATTTTAAGCTTAGAAGCAAATTATGATTTTGATAATTTAACCATACTAAATCCACCTAAAAAATATCATTTTGCTAAGCCTTATTTGGAATTTTATGATCTTTATCAAGATCTAAAAAAAGAATGTAGAGTGGAGTTTGATTTGCTTTATGATATGGTGGGTTTTAAAACTTTATTAGCTCATAAAGAGCAATTTGGTGGAAAAATCTTATATATCCATCAAGGAGGCCTTGAAGGAAATATAAGCATGTTAAAGCGTTATGAGTATAAATTAAAAAATTCCAAAATAAAAAATCACTAAGATAATCAAAGGTATGATAAACTTAACATAGTAATACCATAGTTTAAAAATACTTCCTTTTAGAGTATTTTGATTAGAAAGTTCATAAATAGCATCTTTTTTAAGTACCCAACCTACATAAATACAACAAAAAAATGCGGTTAAAACAAAGAATATATTTCCACTAATAAAATCAAAGCTATCAAAAATATTTTTTCCTTTGATGATGGTAATATCTCTTAAAGGACCATAAGTAAGTATGCATGGTAAATTTCCTAAGACAAAAATACTTCCAAGTGTTAGATTGATAGCAGTATTTTTAGCTAGTTTAAATTTTTCTTCCAAAACACTGATGATTACTTGATAAATTGGCAAGCTTGTAGTAAGTGCAGCGATGATTAAAAGTAAAAAGAAAAACACACAAATTATACTTCCAAAAGGTATATGTGAAAATGCAACAGGTAAGGTTTTAAAAACTAAAGATGGCCCACTATCAGGGGTTAAACCTACACTAAATAAAGCAGGAAAAATCATAAAACCAGCAAGTACTGCTATGAGGGTATTTAAAATTCCTGTATAAACAGAAGTTTTGATTAAATTCTCATTTTTCTTAAGGTGAGATGATAAGGTTATCATTACACCAAAACCCAAAGATAGGGCAAAAAATACTTGCCCTAAAACATCTATAAACAATTTAGGAGTGATTTTGGAAAGATCAGGAGTAAGGTAAAATTTCACACCCTCACTTGCTCCTTCAAGAGTTAAATTACGTGCAACAACAACCAAAAGACAGATAAATAAAAATGGCATAAGGTATTTTACTGACTTTTCTATGCCATCAATCACACCTTTTTTTAAGATAATCCAGTTAATTATCACAAATATAGTAGTAAAAATTCCTATTAATAAAGGATTATTTTCTATAGTAGAGCTATAAAATTCGCTTGTATATTGAGCATTAATGGGACTTGAAAGATTAAAATCGCCTATGATGATTTTAAAAATATAAGCTAAAACCCATCCACCTATTACCATATAATAAGCCATGATTCCAAAACTACCTAAAAGTCCCATGTAGCCAACACCTTGCCAAGAATTAGATATTTTAACTCCATCACTTGTTTTTCCGCCAAAAGCATCGACTGAATTTAGCATTCTGCGTCTTCCTATAACATTTTCAACCAAAATCACAGGAATTCCTATAAAAATCATAGCTATACAAAAGGCTAAAACATAAGCACCGCCTCCATTTTCACCTACTAAGTATGGAAAACGCCAAGTGGCTCCAAAACCAATAGTCGCTCCTGCTACTGTAAGGATATAAGTTAGCGTATTGCTCCAAGTTTGTCTTTGCATACTTTTTCCTTGCTAAATTTAAATAAAAAATGTTTTAAGATAAAAAATAATACCATTATGCCAAATTTTTATTTATTTTTTTATCAAATTAAAGGAAAATCCATGCAAAAAAAGAAAATTTTGTTTTTAGGTGCAGGATATGCTACTTTATCGGCTATAAAAGCCTTACCTGATGAGTTTTTTGAAAAAGCACAAGTGAGTTTAATTAATAACAATTCTTATCATTATCATACTATTTTACTACACAAAGTAGCTTCCAATGAAGATATTTATAGTTCAAAATATGATCTTTTGCCTTTGTTAAATCCAAAAATTAACTTTATCCAAGATGAAGTTTTAAAAATTTCTAAAGACAAAGTTTTTACTAAAAATAATGAATTTGACTTTGATATTTTAGTATGTGGGCTTGGTTTTGCTAAAGAAACTTTTGGTATTAAAGGTATGCAAGAATATGCTTTGAGTATAGATAATTATGAAAATGCTTTAAAAATTAATGAAATAATATATGAGAAAATAAAAAATTATAAAACCACTCAAAATGAAGATGATTTAAAAATCACAGTTTGTGGTGGGGGTTTAAGCGGGGTTGAATTTATAGCTTCTTTAGCTAAAGAGCTTAAAATATTTTGCCAAAAAGAGCAAATTGCTTATGAGAAATTAGAACTTTCTATTATTGAGGCTATGGATCAAATTTTACCTATGTTTGATAAAAGTTTGGCTTTAAAAGCAAAACAAAGACTAGAAGCGCTTGGTGTAAAAGTATATGAAAAATCTAAAATCATAGAATGTGAAAAAAATGGTATAAGACTTGATGGGGGAGAATTTGTTAAAGCTAATACTATCATTTGGACTGCAGGGGTTAGGGGTAATAGCGTTATAGAAAATAGCTCTGATTTTCCAAGTGTAAGATCGCGTATAGAAGTAGATGCTTTCATGCATCCTTTAAATGTTGAAAATCCATCAAAATACTTTTTTATAGGTGATAATAGTTTATTTAAAAATCCTAAAACCAACACTCCTTATCCTCCAACAGCCCAGCTTGCATTAAGAGAAGGAGCTTATGTAGCCAAAGCTTTAATGGCTATGATTGATGAGAAAGAATTTAAGCAAGAATTTTCTTTTATAAGTGGGAATACCGTTTGTTCAATCGGAAATGATTATGCAGTTGGCACAGTTTTGCATAAGCCAATTAGTGGTCTTTTGGCAATAAAACTTAAAATTTTTATAGAAAAACTATGGCAATATCAGCTTATAGGGATAAAAGGATTTTTTAAATAAACATATAAGAATCATCATAAGTGTGATTTAATCTAGCCTGAATACTCTCTTTCCATCCTTTTGCTAGGGTGGAAATTTTTTCTAATTTTTCTAAAGAATTTGAATTTTTAAAAGGATTAAAAAATAATTGATTTAACTCCATAATGCTTAAATTAGTTTCATCTTTTTGTAAGATTTTGATTTTGTCATTTTTGTTTATTATGCCTTCTTTTAAGACTCTATAATACCATCCAGTTCTTCCACTTTTGAAAATTTCTTGAGTGAAATTTAAATGATTGTGTATGCTAGAAATTTTAAAACAAGGCTTGCGCGGTTGACTTACTTGCAAAATACAAGTACCTATCTCATGTATATCTCCACAACAAACATTATATTCGTTTAAACCATCAATACTTAAATTCTCTCCCATTTCTCCAAAATTTAAGTATTTATTTAAATAATTATTCCATAAAGTATAGTTTTGCACACTATTTGCAAAAACAACTTTTTCTAAATTACCATGATGAATTTTATCAGCTATTTCATTATCAAGAATATAATCTGTATAAATTTGCAAAGAATTTAAATAAATATCCTTGATAAATGCTGAGTGAAATTTATTATAGTTTTTGATTTTGCCAATTTGCAAAGATTTAATAGAACTCATCAAGGAACTTTACTTAAAAAATCATTTGCATCTACATAGCCTATAATACGTCCTTTTTCCTCGCCTTTGTTAAAAAATATCATCACAGGAGGTCCAAAAACTCCAAATTCTTTCATAAGAGCTAAATCTTCTTGGTTATTATGTGTTACATCTGCTTTTAAAAGTGTGTAATTAGCAAGCAAATTTTGTACTTTCGTATCTGTAAAAGTATATTCTTCTAAAAGTTTGCAGTTTTCACACCAAGTAGCTGTAAATTCAAGCATAATGGGTTTGGTAGAATTTTGTAATTCTTGCTTAAGTTCTTTTAAGTTTTTAATGGTTTTAAAACTTAAACTAGAGCTATTTTCTTTTGAAGCAAGGTTAAACTCAAGAGGTTTTAGCAAGCTTTTTGAACCCATTGAGCCGCCTAAAATTAGACTTAAACTATAAGCTAAAATTAAAATCATACTTGCTTTTTTAAATTTATCAAAATTAGTTTTTGCTTCATCAAATAGCCCCATAAAGCTAGCAAAAAATACCCCTATAATCCCATAAAGCATTAAAATGATATTTACACTAAGTATTCTTTCTAGCATCCAAACTGCCATGATGAGCATGATAAAACCAAAGAAAATCTTTATCTTAAGCATCCAAGCTCCGCTTTTTAAAAAACTTCCTCCAAGTCCTATTAAAAGTAAAGGCATGCCCATACCAAAACTCATCACAAATAAAGAAAGTCCTCCTAAAAATACATCGCCACTATTAGTAATGTAAAGCAAAGCCCCTGCTAAAGGTGCAGCTACGCAAGGTCCTACAATAAGAGCTGATAAAAAGCCCATGATAGCTATACCAAAAATCCCGTTTTTGCCTTCTATTTTTTTATTAATAAAATTTTGAAATTTAAGTGGTAGTTGTAATTCATAAAGGCCAAACATGGAAAGTGAGAGCAATACAAAAATGCCAGCAAAAGTAATGATAATCCAAGATTGTTGCAATAAACCTTGTACATTAGCTCCTGCAAGACCTACTAAAGCACCTGCTATAGCATAAGCTAAAGACATAAAAAAAACATAGATAAAAGATAAATAAAAGCTATATTTTTTAGATGGTTTATCTTTGAGCTTCATTGCGATTAATGAAGAAAGAATAGGTATCATTGGTAAAATACAAGGAGTAAGTGCTAATAACAAGCCATAACCAAAAAAAGTTAAAAGCGTGATAAATATATTTTGTGTGCTTAAATCATTAGCAATTTGCTCATCTTCATTTTGCTTTTTAAATTGATCTTTAGCGGATTTTATAGTATAAAATCCATTTTGTTTATTAAGTTCATAATTTACATATACAGGACGATAGCATAAACCTTCTTCTGAGCAACCCTGATAAGCTAAGGAAAGTTTTGCTTTGTTATTTTTAACAAAATCATCTAATAATAATTGAGGTATAAAAAGTTCAAGTTGGTTAAAGATTACTTCTTTGTTTTCTCTAGTTTGAGTTTGTGGGAAATTTAATAAAGAAGTAATGTCATTTGAATCTAATTCTACTTTGATTTGATCTTTGTAAAGATAAATTCTGTCTGCAAGATTGATTTTTAAAAAAATTCCTTGATTGTTGCTGTGGGTATTGAGTTTAAAAGCTTCATTGAGTGATAATACTCCATTATTAGCAAAAGCTAAATTTAAAAAAATAAAAAATACCGCTAAAAAACGCATTTTTCTCCTTGAAACTAGAAGTTAAATTTGTTTTATTTTACTTATTTGTGGTAAATTTAAGTTAATAATTATCCTAAATTAAGGAGTTTGTTATAAACTAAAATTCCAATTTTTAACAATCTTAATATTTAGTGAAATTTAGTTGCTATTTGCTATATTTGAAATCATAATAAAGGAAATTTTTGAATAGTATTTTTTTAGTACACAATAAATTTAACGAGTATAAAAAAATTACTTTAAAAGCATATATGGTTAATGTTTTTTTGTTGGTTTTTTTATTGTTTTTATTTTTTTATTTATCTTTTTTAAGCGCTAGTTATAATTTTGATTTTGGGGCAATTTATGAATATAAAGACAAAATGATACAGGGTTTTTTTACGAGTTTTTTTATTAGTGTTTTGTCTTTGATTGTAGGTGTGATTTTTGCTTTGATTTTGTGTTATATGAGTCTTTGTAAAATCGTGCTTTTTAATATGATTGCAAGAGTTTTTATAGAGCTTATTAGAGGCACACCTTTGCTAGTGCAAATTTTATTGATTTATTATATTTTTGCGGATAATTTAGGGCTTGATAATCGTTATGTTTGTGGAGTTTTGATTTTAGCTTTATTTGCTAGTGCTTATATTTGTGAGATATTTAGAGCAGGGATTTTAAGTGTTGATAAAATGCAATATGAAAGTGCCAAAGCTTTGGGTTTGAGTGAGTTTGAAATTTATAAAAGCGTGATTTTTCCTCAAGCTTTAAAAAATATCTTAGCACCACTAAGCGGACAGCTTAGTAATTTAATTAAAGATAGCTCTCTTTTAAGCGTTATAGCTATTTCAGAATTAACTCAAAATGCTCAGGAAATCAATGCTTTTACTTTTTCAACTTTAGAAATTTACATTCCTTTAGCACTTTGTTATTTGGTTTTAACTTTACCTATTTCTATGTTTTCAAGAAAGCTTGAAAAGAGTTTTTCTTAAAAGAAAAACTCAAGCTTTTGTTCTTTGAAAATTTCTTGCATATCTTTGAGGTATTTTTGACTTAGCTTATCAAAAAGACCATTTTCTTTAGATTTTAAAATAAACTCATTGAGTTCTTCTTTTAATTTGGTATTATTTTTATTTAAAGCTATAGCCCATTGCTCAGGTGTTTTTTCAAAAGGAGTAAAAATAGCTTTTGTTTGCTCAGGATGTTTTTTCCATGCTTTATAAATGCTCATTTGATCATAAATAAAAGCATCAGCTTTTGCTTGAATAACTTCTAAAATAGCTGCATTTTCTTTATCAAATACTAGGATTTTTGCATTTTTAAGATTTTTTTGAGCATATAAATGCGCACTTGAACCTCTTTTTAAGGCAAGGATTTTTCCTTTTTGATTTAAATCTTCTATGGAATTAATATTTGATTTTTTAGCGCTTAATATCGCTAAATTTGCCTTAGCATAAGGCAAGGTAAAATCTATTACTTTTTTTCTTTGCTCGCTTATACTCATAGAAGACATGATGAGATCTATTTTTTGAGTCCTTAAAGCAGGTATAAGTCCATCCCAAGCTATGTTTTGAATTTTTAAATCATAGTTTTTTTCCTTAGCAAAGGCTTGTAAAAACTCTACACTAATACCACTTGGATTACCTTTAGTATCACTCATTTCAAAAGGAGGGTAGGCTAATTCCATACCTACGATTAATTCTTTTGCATGAAGTGTAAAAAACAAGCTTAGTAAAAAAAGTATTTTTTTCATTTTTTAACTCCAAATTTAGCCAAAGCTCTCTCATAATCTTCTTTTGTATCTATACCTATGCTTTGACTTTGTATTTTTAACATTTTGATTTTTTTGCCATTTTCTAAGGCTCTTAATTGTTCTAATTTTTCACATTCTTCCAAAGCCGAGTTTTTCAAAGTACAAAATTCTTGTAAATTTTTAACCCTATATGCATAAATTCCAAGGTGGGCTTTAAAATTTTGTTTATAATTTGCCCTTTCATAAGGAATTTTAGATCTTGAAAAATATAAAGCATAATCATTGCTATCAGTAACTACTTTAACCAAATTAGGATCATCACAAGCTTTTGCATCTACTTCTTTATAACAACTACTCATAAAACAAAGCTCATCTTCAAAAGCTTTTTGGCTAAATTCTTTAAAATCTTTAATATTTTGTGTTTCTATAAAAGGCTCATCGGCTTGGACATTGATGATTAGCTCGTTGTCATTTAGTTTTAAAATTTGACAAGCTTCGTTGATCCTATCAGTGCCACTTTCGTGATTTTTACTTGTTAAAACTGCTTTTATATTGTGTTTTTGTGCTATTTTTAAAACCTCTTCATCATCAAGTGCCACGCACACTTCATCAACTTCTTGCATTTTTTTAGCTGTATAAATAAACATAGGTAAATTATCAATCTTGCATAAAATTTTATTTTCAAAACGACTTGATTTTAATCTTGCGGGTATGATTATCATTGTTTTATCCATTCTATAATAGTTTGTTTTAGATTTTTGAGTTTGCAAACTTGATTTTGCTTTTGTGTGCTTGTAAATAAGCTTGCAATATTTGGATGAATTTCTTGTTTAAATTCTTTTGCAAGTTCTTGCATGCAAGCTTGTTCATCTTGGCATTCTTTATTGTAAATTGCTTGATACATACTTGGGGTAAATTTACTCCATTGTGCTGTGGAAGTAATAAGCGTAGTAGTGTTAGAATCAAGCATTTTAAAGCAAGTGCAAGTGTGAGGGTCTAAAAGTCCTAGGTGGCTGTATTGTTTGATATATTGCATACACTCATCATCATTGCAAAAATCAGCTTCAAAGTCTTCTTGCAAAAGCTCTAGCTCTTTTTGGCTAAGCTCATAATATTTTTCATTCCTTAAAGCTTGCATTAACTCTTTGGTACGTTCATCTTTGAATTTATCAAAAAGCAAGCGTTCTATATTTGATGATATGAGTATATCCATAGCAGGAGAAATAGTCTTTTGCAAGCTTTTATTTCTTAAATCATATTTGCCTATATTAAAAAACTCACTTAAAATATTGTTTGAATTGGAAGCAATTTTAATTTTACCTATATTTGCTCCCATTTTTTTAGCATAATAAGCTCCCAAGGCATCGCCAAAATTTCCACTTGGAATGATGATATCTATTGTTTTGTCAATTTTTAAACTAGCATAGTAATGATAGATGATTTGAAAAAGTATTCTTCCAAAATTAACCGAATTTGCAGCACTTAGACTTAACTTTTCTTCTTTTAAGGTATTTTTAAAATCCTCATCATTTAAAAGTGCTTTTAGAGCATTTTGCGCATCATCAAAATTACCTTCAATGGCTATGGATTTTAAATTGCTTGCATTTGAATGTGTCATTTGTAAAGCTTGAGTTTTACTTGTGCCTTCATTTGGGTAAATACAAACTACTTTTATGCCTTTTTTATTTTCAAAGCTTTTTAGCGTAGCAGGTCCTGTATCGCCACTTGTAGCGCACATGATTAAAAAATCATCATCTTTTTTTAAGTGTTCTAAAAGCACGCCAAAAGGTTGCAAAGCCATATCCTTAAAAGCTCTTGTTGGCCCATGGAATAATTCATTAATATAAAGCTTATCATTAATTTTTCTTAAATGAATAGGGCAGGTTTTATCATCAAAACTCTCATAAGTTTTCAAAGCTTTTTCAAAAACTTCAAGCTCTAAATCAAAATCAAAAGCTGCGATGATTTTTAAGGCTAATTCTTTGTAGTTTAAATTTTTTAAAGCTTCATTGTCAAGCTTTGGTAGATTAAGTGGTGCATATAAAGCATTGTTAGGTGCACTAGGGCTAAGCAAGGCCTTTGAAAAGCTTATTTGGTGATTTTTATCTTGGGTTGAGTGTAGTAACATTTTCTTCCTTTTTGTTAAATTTATAAATATAATCTTGCAAAACTTGCTTAAAGCTGTCTTTTAAAATAATATCAAGATGAATAAGTTCTGTTTTAAAGCCAAAATCTTTTACTTTCACATAGTCTTTAAAGGTTAGCATTAAGGTGTCGCAATTGTGTTTTTTTAAAAGTTTTTCTAATTCTTCTTTTTTGAAAGTATAGTGATCAGCAAAAAAATAACAAGCCCTAGCTTTGATAAAATGCTCATATAACCTAAAAGGCTTTGCAATAGAGCTTATTAAAACTGCTTTTTGATTTTCTTTTACATGAGAATAACGCACAAAGTCTTCATTTTCTTTAGCTATAAAATCAGCCCTTTTAGCAAAAGATTTTGGCAAACGATAAGCCCCACTAGGTAGGGTAAAATCAAAAAATGGCTCATCTTTACTTTGCAATAAAATATTAAGTTTTTTAATGTGAAATTTAGAAAAAGCATCGTCTAAAAGTATGATTTTTGCTCCAAGCTCGATAGCTTTTTGTATGCCTTTAACCCTATCTTCGCTTACTATCACTCCATTAATGTGCTTTGTAAGTGCATATTCCATAGCTTCATCGCCACTTTCTTTAATATCGCACAAAATTTCATCTTTATGCTTAACGATGATTAAGCCTTTACTTTGTCTTTTATAGCCTCTTAAGATGATAAAACAATTTTCAAACTCAGCTGCTATGGCTTTACAAATGGGAGTTTTTCCATTGCCTCCTAGGGTTAGATTGCCTATGCTTATAATGGGTAAATTAAAATCAAGTTCTTTTTTAAATTTAGTATTTAAAATCGCTATAATCATATATAAAAAGCTAAAAGGCAAAAGCAAAAAGGCTAGAGTTTTTTGCAAAAAATTAGGTTTAAAAAAATAGCGATCAAGCCAAGTCATATGTATTCTTTAATGTTGTTGGAGGTTTTCTTTTAAAGGCATTATTTTGCACACGCTCTAAGACTAAATTTTTTAAATTCTCATCAAAATTTTCCAAACTTTGATTGTTTTCTAAAGCTTTTAAAACTTCATCTAAAACTTCATATTTATAGCCAAGATCTTTTTCATCGCTTTGATTTGGCCAAAGATCAGCGCTAGGAGCTTTTTGTATGAAATTTTCATGCACACCCATAAATTTAGCAAGCTCAAAAACTTCACTTTTATAAAGCGTAGCCAAAGGGTTAAAAGCACAAGCTAAATCCCCATAAATAGTTCCATAACCAAGCATAAGTTCGCTTTTATTAGAAGTGCCTACTACCAATGCATTGTGTAGAGCCGAATAATCATAAAGCAAACTCATACGCACTCTTGCAGCTAAATTTCCAAAGCGTAAAGGGTTTAAGTCTTGACAAATTTTTTCATAAGCACAAAGTACTTCATCAATATAAACAATCTTATGATGAATTTGCAAATCTTTACAAAGCATTAATGCATCATCTAAATTTTCTTTATTAGAATATTTTGTAGGCATTAAAAGCACAAAAAGTTTTTCATCTATTGCTTTTTTGCAAAGATGAGCTACTAAAGCTGAATCTATCCCACCACTTAAACCTAAGATGAGATTTTTATCCCCTGCTTGTTCTTTTATAAAATTGATCAATAATTCTTGTAATTTTGTATAATTCATAAAAAATCTTTAAATATTAATTTTTTAAAATTATATTTGATTTAGTTAAAAGGAAGTTTATATGCGTATTTTAAAACAACCATGCGGAATGTATGAAACAAATTGTTATATTATAGATCATAATAACAAGCAAATTATCATCGATCCAGGTGAAAATGCTTATGAGTTTATCAAAGAAAACGCAAGCAAACCTTTAGCTATTTTAAATACTCATGGTCATTATGATCACGTTTATGATAATGCTAAAGTTAAAAAGGTTTATGAAATTCCACTTTTTATCCATAAAGATGATGCTTTTATGCTAAAAGATCCTTTTAATTATGGTTTTGAGCATTCAAATGCTGATGTGTTGATAGAAAATGAAAATGAATTTAGTATAGATGAGTTTAAGTTTAAATTTCATCATTTTCCAGGGCATACTCCAGGGTGTTGTATGATAGAACTTGTGGGTGAAGATGTGCTTTTTAGTGGAGATTTTTTATTTTACCGTAGTATTGGTAGATGGGACTTTCCTTACTCAGATGCAGCTAAGATGAAAGAGAGTTTGCTTAAAGTTTTAGCTTATGAAAAAGATTTTAGATTACTTCCAGGGCATGGAGAAGAAAGCACTTTAAAAGAAGAACAAAAAGCAATTCCTGCTTGGTTAAGGTATTTTCACTAATGGATAAGGTTTTATATTTTTTAAGTTTTTTGCTGATTTTAAGTGCGGTTTTGAGTTTTTTTAAACCTAAAGAAACAAAAAAGAAATTTTTTCACAAATGCCCATGTTTTAGAGCGGTGGAAAATGGTTTAATGAGTAGAATTTGCATTTATGCAGGAAGTTTTGGTTTTATGTATTCTGTGCTTTATATTGGTTTTGGAGTGTATGATAAAAAGCTTTTTGTGATTTTGTTTTTATCTTTTGCGATATGGTATTTTGCTTGGGTTTTAAAAAAAGAGTAAAAAACTATCATTAAAAATGTTAAAATACTTTTTTAATTATCAAAAAGGGTATCAAAATGAGAAAAAGCATAGCAGAATGGCAAAAACAAGAGCTACTTTTACTTTCCTTGCCTCATGAAAATAGCGATTGGAAGCCTTATTTAGAAGAGATTTTACAAAGCTATGAAGAATTTGTTAAAGCTGTGGCAAATTTTCAAAAAGTTTTACTTATAGCGCCAAGTGAAAAAGACTTTCAAAGATTTAAGCATATAAAAAACGTTGATTTTTTTAAGTGTGATACTAATGATACTTGGATTAGAGATTTTGGTGCAATTGATGTGCTTGAAGATGATAAAACTATAGGGCTTGATTTTATTTTTAATGCTTGGGGCGATAAATTTCAAAGCACTTTAGATAATGCGGTAAATTCAAAACTTTTTGCGCAAAAATTATCTGGAAAATTAGAAAAAATTGATTTTATCTTAGAAGGTGGGAGTATTGATTTTAATGGGCAAGGAGTAATGCTTACAACGAGTGCTTGTTTGTTAAATGAAAATAGAAATTCCCATTTAAATAAAGAGCAAATTGAAGCTAAGTTAAAAGAAATTTTTGGCTTAAAACAAATTGTATGGTTAAATCATGGTTATATAAAAGGCGATGATACTGACCATCATATAGATACTCTAGCAAGATTTATCAATGAAAAAACCATTGCTTATTGTGTGTGTAAAGATGAAAATGATGAGCATTATAAACCCTTAAAAACTATGGAGGAAGAACTTAAAAAAACAGGGTTTGATTTATTAGAACTTCCTTTGCCTAAGCCTTTGTATTTTGAAGGTAAAAGACTTGGTGCTACTTATGCAAATTTTGTTTTTGTTAATGGTGGCTTGATAGTGCCAACTTATAATGATGAAAACGATGCTTTGGTATTAGAAAATTTACAAAAAGCATGCAAAGATAGAAAAGTAGTAGGGGTTGATGCAAGAGTGTTTTTAAGACAAAATGGTTCTTTGCATTGTTCTTGTCAAAACCGCTATGAAGGTCAAAGATGAATTTGCAAAAAAGCGCAACTATCATCGCAAGTGTATGTGCTATTTTTTTAGCTATTGTTAAATTTATAGTAGGTTTAGCTTCAGGTTCTGTTGCGGTGCTTTCTAGTGCGATTGATTCTTTACTTGATTGTGTGATTTCGGGTCTAAATTTTTTAGCTTTGAAAAAAAGCTCTCAAGGTTCTAGTAAAGAATATAATTTTGGCCTTAGTAAAATTGAAGCCTTAATGGGGCTTTTTGAAGGTCTTGTTATTAGCGGGATTGGGGTTTATATTTTTTATGAGAGTGTTTTGAAAATTCACAATCAAGAAAGTGTAGAAAAACTTGATCTTGGAATTTTTATCATGGCTTTTGCTATGGCTGTGACTTTGTGTTTGGTGGTTTTTTTAAATTATGTTGCTAAAAAAACAAAAAGCTTGATTATAAAAGCTGATAGCTTACACTATAAAATAGACTTTTTAACTAATGCTCTAACGCTTTTAGCGCTTGTGATTATAGCTTTTACAAATTATCATTTTATTGATGGTTTATTTGGTATAGCTATAAGTTTATATACGATTTTTTCAGCTTTTAAAATCATCAAAGAAAGTTCTAAAATTTTATTAGATGTGGCAATTGATAAAGAACAAGTTGAAGTGATTAAACAAATTATAAGTGCAAATAAAGAAGTCAAAAGCTTTCATCATTTAAAAACTAGAAAAAGTCCTGATATACTTTATGTTAGTGTGCATTTAGTTTTTGAACCTACAATATCACTTTTAAAAGCTCATAAAATCGGTGATGAGATTGAAGATAGTATAAGGGAGCATTTTAAAGATGATTTTTGGAATATCCATATACACTTAGACCCTTATGATGATTCAGAAGAAGAAAGGAGTAAAAATGAAATTAGCACTCATACAGCAAGAATTTAAACAAAATAAAGAAAAAACTATAGAAAAAACATGCGAACTTATCAAACAAGCAGCAAAAGAAAAGGCTGAACTTGTATGCTTGCAAGAGCTTCATCAAACGCAGTATTTTTGTCAAAGTGAAAATACAGACTTTTTTGATTTAGCCAATGACTATGAAGAAGATGTTAAATTTTGGTCTAATGTAGCTAGGGAAAATAAAGTTGTTTTGGTAACTTCTTTATTTGAAAAAAGAAGCGCAGGGCTTTATCATAATACTAGTGTGGTATTTGAAAAAGATGGCTCCATAGCAGGTAAATACCGTAAAATGCACATACCTGATGATCCTTGTTTTTATGAAAAATTTTATTTTACTCCAGGTGATTTGGGTTTTGAACCTATACAAACAAGTGTTGGAAAACTTGGGGTTTTAATATGTTGGGATCAATGGTATCCTGAAGCTGCTAGGTTAATGGCTTTAAAAGGAGCACAAATTTTGATTTATCCTACTGCTATTGGTTGGTTTGATAAGGATGAAAAAGAAGAAAAACAAAGACAGCTTGAAGCTTGGATAGGCGTGCAAAGAGGTCATGCTATAGCTAATGGCTTACCTGTAGTAGCTATTAATAGAGTGGGTTTTGAAAAAGATGAAAGCGGTGTGGAAGAAGGTATAAGATTTTGGGGAAATTCTTTTGTTTTTGGGGCTCAAGGCGAAGAGCTTTTTAGAGCTGATGATAAACAAGAGCTTTGTAAAATCATTGAAATTGATATGCAAAGATGTGAAAATGTGCGTAGGTGGTGGCCATTTTTACGCGATAGACGCATAGAGTATTTTCATGAATTAAATAAAAGATTTATTGACTAAAAGGAGAAAAAATGAAAAAAGTTTTAGTGCCTTTGGCAAAAGGTTTTGAAGAAGCTGAATTTATAGGTATAGCTGATGTTTTAAAAAGAGCAGGAGAAGCTAGTGGAAATTTAGAAGTAATTATTGCTTCACTAGATGATGAGCTTTTGGTACAAGGAGCTAATGGAATTTGCATAAGGGCTGATGTGAGTTTATCTAGTGTTGATCAAGAAAATTTAGACGCAATTGCTTTAGCAGGTGGATTTGAAGGTATGATGAATTTAAAAAACAATTCAATTATCATAAAAATCATACAAGATTTACACGCAAAACAAAAAATCGTAGCGGCTATTTGTGCTTCACCTATGGTATTGGCAAAAGCAGGGGTGATTAATGGAGAGTTTTCTTGCTATCCTGGTTGTGAAGTGGGTATTGAAGGAACTAGAATAAATAAAGCAGTTGTGGTAAATGAAAATGTCATCACAGCAGCTGGACCTGCTACGGCTATTTTGTTTGGTTTAGAGCTTGCTAAACATTTGTGCTCAGAAGAAATTTATCAAAAACTTTATGAAGGTATGCTTGTTCCTTTAACAAAATAAACCCTCACTAATGAGGGTTTAGCTTACATTTGTTTCATAAGCTTAGTGATTTCACCCTCATGAGGAAATCTATCTACTTCGCAGTTAAACAAGTCTTTTTTTGAGTAAATGATTTTACCATCTACTTCTACTATAAAATGACCACCACCTTTTTCTATGGTAGAAATTTGTGCATCTTTGAATTCATTTTGTATTTCTTCTGCAACCCTTGCAGCTTGTGGTTTGTAATTTCAAAGATTACAATAATAAATTTTTACTTCCATTTTTTACTCCTTTTTTGAAAGTAAGCTATTATACATTTTTTATGCTTGTAAGTTTTAAATTTAAGGTTTTTTTTTATAATAATAAAAAAAATACAAGGGAAAATATGAGCCAATTTACACATTTGCATTTACACACGGAATATTCTTTACTTGATGGAGCAAATAAACTCAAAGAGCTTGCTAAAACGCTAAAAGCGCAAGGTGCAACAAGTGTTGCTATGACTGATCATGGAAATATGTTTGGGGCTATTGATTTTTATAAAACAATGAGGGCTGAGGGGATTAAACCTATCATAGGGCTTGAAGCGTATTTGCATAATCATGATGATTTAAGTGATAAAAGCTCAAGACAACGCTTTCATATTTGTTTGTTTGCTAAAAATGAAATTGGCTATAAAAATTTGATGTATTTAAGCTCGCAAAGCTATATACATGGTTTGTATTATTACCCAAGGATTAACAAAAAGCTTTTAGAAGCACATAGTGAGGGTTTGATTTGCTCGTCTGCGTGTTTGCAAGGTGAGGTTAATTGGCATTTAAACACCAAAAATGAAAGAAATTTAAAATTTGGCGCAAAAGGTTATGAAGGTGCAAAAGAAGCTGCGCTTTGGTATAAAAAGGTTTTTGGAGATGATTTTTACCTTGAGATTATGCGTCATGGTATTGATGATCAAAAATTTATCGATGATTCTATCATCAAACTTGCTAAAGAGCTTGATATAAAAATCATCGCAACCAATGATACGCATTATACTTTCAAAGAAAGAGCAGCTGCGCATGAAGTATTTATGTGTATAGCTATGGGGGTTAAGCTTGATGATCCAGGGCGTTTAAGACATGAAGTACATGAGTTTTATGTAAAAACACCAGAGCAAATGAGCGAGCTTTTTGCTGATATTCCTGAAGCCATTGAAAATACTCAAGAAATAGCTAATAAATGCAATCTAGAATTAAAACTAGGCGATCCAACACCACCAAATTTTAAATTTACCCGTGAATATGCGAAAAAATATGGCTTAAGTTTAAGTCAAGAAGATCAAGAATTTAGCTTTGATAATGATGATATAGTTTTTGAGTATCTTTGTAAAAAGGGTTTAGAAGAAAGACTTCAATTTATTGATGAGAATAAGCACCAAGAGTATAAAGATAGGCTTGATTTAGAAATTAGTATTATTAAAAATATGAAATTTTCAGGTTATATGCTAATTGTTCATGATTTTATCGCTGCAGCTAAGGAAAAAGATATACCAGTTGGCCCAGGGCGTGGGAGTGCTGCGGGGAGTTTGGTTTCGTATTGTTTGAAAATTACAGATTTAGATCCTATACCTTATAATCTTCTTTTTGAGAGATTTTTAAATCCTGAGCGTGTATCAATGCCAGATATTGACGTGGATTTTTGCCAAGATAGAAGAGGGGAAGTGATTGATTATGTTATTGATAAATACGGAGCTGAAAAGGTTGCACAAGTTATTACCTTTGGTAAGCTTTTAGCAAAGGGAGTAATCCGTGATGTAGCTAGAGTTTGTGATATGAGCATACCTGATGCGGATGCTTTGGCAAAATTAGTTCCTGAAGAGCTTAAAATCACTTTGGAAAAAGCCTATGAGCAAGAACCAAAAATTGCTGAATTTGTAAATTCTCATCCAAAAGGACGTCAGGTTTGGGACTTTGCTAAAGCACTAGAGGGTTTAAATAGAAATGCAGGTATGCATGCAGCCGGAGTTGTGATATCTAATGAAGCTTTGTGGAATAAAGCTCCACTTTTTAGACAAAGCAAAAATGATGAGCGTCATTTGGTTACGCAGTATTCTAAAGAATATCTTGAAGATGTAGATTTAATCAAATTTGACTTTTTGGGTTTAAAAACCCTTACGGTGATTGATAATGCGATTAAGCTAGTGAAAAAGCGTTATGGTAAAGATGTAATTTGGGAAAAGATTGATATGAATGATCCTAAGGTTTATAAAACCATACAAAGTGGAAATACCTTGGGCATTTTCCAAATAGAATCAGGCGGTATGCAAAGTTTGAATGCTAGGTTAAAGCCTGAAAGATTTGAAGATTTAATCGCGGTTTTAGCTTTATACAGACCAGGTCCACTTGATAGTGGGATGGTGGATGATTTTATTGATATCAAGCATGGTAGAAAGGCTGCTACTTATGCATTTGAAGATTTAAAACCTATACTTGAAAACACTTATGGAGTTATAGTTTATCAAGAACAAGTTATGCAAATAGTGCAAAAAATCGGTGGTTTTTCTTTGGGCGGGGCTGATAATGTGCGCCGTGCTATGGGTAAGAAAAAAAGAGAAATTTTGGATAATCTTAAAGCAGAGTATCTAGAAGGAGCTAAAAAACAAGGCTATGATGAGAAAAAGGCTGATGATTTGTTTGAGCTTATTTTGAAATTTGCTGAATATGGCTTTAATAAATCTCACTCAGCTGCTTACGCACTTATAACCTTTCAAACAGCGTATTTAAAGACTTATTATCCAAGTGAGTTTATGGCTGCGCTTTTAACAAGTGAAGAAAGCAATGTAGATAAGGTCGCAAAATACATTGAAGAGATGAAAAGAATGAATATTAAGCTTTTGCCACCAAGTATTAACAAAGCCCAAAGAGAATTTAGTGCAACTAAGCTTGAAGATGGTTCTGAAGCTATTATTTATGGGCTTGGAGCGATTAAGAGTGTGGGAATTCCTGCGATAGAAAATATCATGGCTATTCGCAAAGAAGAGGGCTTTAGTGATTTTGATGATTTTATAAGCTCGATTGACCCTACTAAGATTAATAAAAAAACCATAGAAAATTTAGCCAAATCAGGCGCTTTTGATGAGTTTGGCTATACTAGAAAATGTTTAGTGGATAATCTTGAGCTTATTTCAGAAACAAGTAGAAAAATCGCTGAAGTTAAAAGAAACTCTACTGCTTCGCTTTTTGGAGAAGAGGAAATAGCTGCAGATATCAAAGTAGGGCTTCATGATAGCAAGATAGAATTTGAATTAATGGAAAAACTAGGCTATGAAAAAGAAATCTTAGGAATTTATGTATCAGGCCACCCTTTGGATAAATTTGCAAGTCAAATAGAAGGTATAGAGTATTTTAAAAGTATGGATTTTGAAACACTCAAAGGCGAAGGTGAGCTTTTGGTTGTAGGAAAGATTGAAGATTTTAAATCGATGATGAGTAAAAGCGGTAAAAGATATGCTAAGGCTGTGGTTTTAGACTTTTATTCTACTTTTGATATGATTATCTTTGAAGCTCAAGTAGAAAAAGTTGAGGCACTTTTTAAAGAAAATAAAGATGAAGCCTTTGCTTTTTTACTAAGATATAAAAACAACGACAATGACTTAAGTTTTAGTTTAAATGAAATTTACACCCTAGAAGAAGCAAAGGAAAATGAGCTAAAATCTTTTAGTAAGAAAAAAAGCTTTGCAAAAAAAGAAAATAAAGAAGAATTTACCCAAGAGCCTATGAAATTTGAAGAAAATATCATAGAACTTGATATTAACAAGCTTAGCAAAGATATGGTGTATGAAATTTATGATCTAGCTAATACAAGGCATAACCCAAAAGATACTAATAACAAAAAGCTTGTGCTAAAAGTACTTGATATGGGTAGTTGCTTGCTTTATCATACAAATTTTGTTCTCTCGCAAGAAGCTATGGATGTGATAGCTCAAAAATGTAAAGGTTAAAATATAGACACTAAAAGTCCATTTTATATAGTATAATTATATCAATACAATATAAAAAGGATAAAAAATGGCTTTAGCGGTTGAGACTATTCAAGATTATACCATCCAAAAAGGTAAAAAATCTTTTTGGATGTGTTTTAACACTCCAAATAATGATTTTCATGTCAATAAAACAAAACATAGTGATTTGTTTGACAAAGACAAGACAGATTATAAAGCTAGAGATGAATTTTTAGCTTTTATGAAAGAAAATTTTCCAAAAACAAAACTAACTATGGTATTTGATACGGCTCCGGTGGGGTATTTGTTGTATCCTTATTTGGGTAGTCTTGCTGTTGATTGTGAGGAAAATGATGAGGTTTATAAGGCTATAAACAAAAAATACGAAGATGAAAATTGCATGCCAAAATCCATGAATGCAGTTTTTTGGGAAATGAGCCTTGAAGTAGCTAAAGAACTACATGAGGCTAGGAAATTTGATTATGAAAATTTTTAAAGGTAAAAAATGCAAATACAAACTTATGTAAAAGAAGCTTTAGACAAAGCAGAGGTAATCATCATCACAGCTGGAGCTGGCATGGGAGTAGATAGTGGTTTGCCTGATTTTAGAGGAAAAGATGGTTTTTGGAGGGCTTATCCGCATTTGCAAAAACTAGACATAGACTTTGAACGCATGGCTAATCCTACAAATTTTTATACAAACGCACAGCTTGCTTGGGCTTTTTATGGACATAGATTTAAATTATACAAAGATACTAAGCCACATAAAGGTTATGAGATACTTTTAAAACTTGCAAAAAGCAAACAAGATTATTATGTCGTTACGACTAATGTAGATGGACATTTTAAAAAGGCTGGTTTTGATGAGAATAAAATTTATGAATTTCATGGAAATATAAATTACTTGCAATGTTTTAATTATGCATGCGGTGATTTGATCTGGCAAATGCAGGAGGAATTAGATATAGATATGGAAAATTTTAAAGCCTTATCTTTGCCAAAATGTCCTAGGTGTCAAGGTTTGGCAAGACCAAATATCTTGATGTTTAATGATGGTAGTTTTAATGATAGCCGTTATTTCTTACAAAAGCAAAGTTATAAAAACTGGCTTAAACCCTTAGAGGATAAAAATATCTTGCTTATAGAGCTTGGAGCTGGTAAGGCTGTACCTAGTATGCGTATGTTTGGCGAGGATTTTTGTAAAAAAAGCAAAGCTAGAACACTTTTAAGGATCAATCCAAATGAGTGTGATTTTCCAAAGTTTTTTAGAAATGGCATAGGGCTTAAGATGAAAGCTTTGGAAGCTTTGGAAATGATAGATAGCTTGATATAATAAGCTTAAAATTTAGAAAGGCTATAAATGAGTGGTGAAAATACAAAAGTAAAATCTTGCGTTGTAAGTTTGAAAGAGTTGGTGTGTGGTAAAGTAGATAGTAAAAATGATCAAAAAACAGATATATTTTTAAAAGAAGGTTTTTCTTTAAACATACCTGATTATCAACGCCCTTATGCTTGGGGTATAGAGCAAGTTAAAATTCTCTTGAAGTAATCAAAGATAAAGCCTTAGGCTTTATCTTTTTATAAATTTAGCAAGGACTTTATTTTTGCTTCTTATCTTACGAAAATACTCTTTTGATAAGATATCTTTTAAAATTTTAGCATTGTTATAGCTTAGATTAGTTTTTCTTTGTATGTAAGAAATGGCTTTATTTGCTAAATTTTTCTCTCTTGATTTTTTTATCAAAGCCTTATCTAAAGTAGCTATTTTAGGCATGTTTTTGATAAATTCTAGATACTCTTCTTTGCTTTCAAAGGGAGAATCTTCAAAACTAAATGGAACCTGACTTGGTATTTTTTTTCTTTTTCATGTTTTCCTCCATATTTTTAAAATGATATTCTAGCATAAATTATAGACAATCTTAGTCTATAAAATTCTAATATAATTTCATTTTACAAAGGAAAGTGATGAAAGAAGTTAGGATTGTTATTGATGATGAATTTGATCATGTAAGAGATTTTTGTAATAGCTTTGCGGCGGTAAAAAAAGCTGGTAAGTATAGTTTTATAAATAGCAGTGGAGAATTAATTTGTGATTTTTTATATGATGAGGTTTTAAATTTTTGTCAAAATTTAGCAGGTGTTATGATAAATGATAAATGGGGTTTTATAGATACTAAAGCTAAAGTGGTGGTGGATCTTATATATGATGATGTTTGTAGTTTTTCAAATGATTATGCACTTTTGCGACAAGGAAATGAAAATATCATCATAGATACTCAAGCAAATATCATTTTAAAGACTGAATATGATGGCATTATAAGACTTAGTGATAAGCTTTTTAAGATCAAAAAAGGCGATGTGTTTGCATTGATCGATCAGAATGGAAATTTTTTAAGTGATTTTGAGTTTTTAAGTATAAAAAGACTAAATGAAAAATTATTTTTATGCAAGCAAAAGATCAATGGCAAGGTTAAATGCGGAGTTTTAAATGAATTTGCAAAGCTTGTTTTAGAGGCTAAATTTGATGATATTAGCTTGATAAATGATGAGTATTTGTTAGTGTTTGATGGGTTTTTATATGGTTTGTTTGATGTAAATTTAAATTGCATTTTTGATCCTATGTATAAGGATGTGAAATTTATAGCCAAAGATATGATTAAAGTTAGGGTAGGGACTAAATATACTTTGGTAGATAAAAACAAAAATGAGCTTAGTAAGAATAGTTTTGATTTTATGAAGATTATTGACGATGAGCTTGTTTTGTTTTTAGAAAATTCTAAATTTGGTTTCATGGATCAAAATGGGATGTTAATTTGTGAAGCTAAATTTGATGAAGTTGAAGAATTTGTTGGTGGATTGGCTTGTGTAAAGATAGCTAATAAATACGGCTTTATAGATAAAAATGCCAAAATCATCATCGATGTGATGTATGATGAGCTTAGGTTTTTTAGTGAGAATTTAGCAGCCTTTTGTGTGAGGGGAAAATGGGGTTTTATCAATACAAAAGGAAAAACCATTATAGAAGCAAAATACGATGATGTAATTAGCTTTAGCGAAGGTTTGGCTGTAGTAAAAAAAGATGGTAAATACGGCTATATTAATAAAAAAGGAAAAATCATCATAGAAGCAAAATACGATGAGGCAAATAGCTTTAGCGAAGGCATAGCAAGTGTAAAAAAAGACAATAGATATTTTTTGATCAATCAAAATGATGAGATACTTTGTGAGCATGAGTATGAGTATATGTCTTGTTTTAGCTGTGGTTTGGCTTTGGTTTTAACAAGTGATGGTTTTATTTATGTGGATAAAAATGCAAATATTGTTATAAAAGAGCATTTTGATGAGGCGTTTGATTTTAAAGAAGGTTTAGCACAAGTTTGCATAGATAATCAATGGGGTTTTATTAACACAAATGGAGAATTTGTGCTTGATTTGCAGTTTGAAAATGTAAATGATTTGGGTAATGGAATTTATGAGCTTAGTAAAAATGGACATAAATTTTACTTAGAATACAACGGAAAAATAACCCTTAATCCTTTCTCTCAAAGACAAATTGAATGTATAAGCAAGGATATAGGCTGGAGAATTTTAAGGTTGCTAGAGTCAAAAGAGTAAAATTTGATCTTAAAAGAATGTACTTAAAATACATTTAACAATCAAAGTTAATGTATTTTAAAACATTTATTTTTATGGTTTTTTTGATTTTTAAATTTATCATATTAACTATCTTATCTTTTATTGCTAATATTAGATTGTTATCTAGTATTATGATTTGATCATATTTGATTTTTACAATAATCTTTCCTTTTTTATCTATAAGACCCCATTTATCACTTTGTTTAACTTTGGCAAAACCTTTGTTAAAATGACCCACTTCATCGTATTGTGCTTTGATAATTAGCTTTTCATTTTTATCTATAAAACCAAATTTTTTATTAATCAAGATTGAAGCTAATCCATCGTGAAAATAACTCACGATATTTTCTTTATTTAATATTAAATATAATCCAATTCTTGAAGCACCTTGTATGTCAAAAAAAGTTAGATCATCATCTAAACCATCTATAAAATCATACTTTGCTTCTATGACTAAATTTCCTTTTTTGTCTATAAAACCCCATTTATTATCAATTTCAACTGCAGCCATTCCTTGAAAAAAGTCTTTGGTTTTATTGTATTTAGTGTCTATAGCAATTTCCCCTTTTTTATCTATAAAACCCCATTTTCCATTAAGCTCAACCCTAGCCAAACCTTCGTTAAAATCATAAGCATTATCATACTTTGCATCTATGATTAAATTCCCTTTTTTATCTATAAAACCCCACTTATCTTTTAAACAAATAGTTGTTAAATTTTCTTTATATTTTTTTATGTTTTTAAATTTAGTTTGTGTTGTAATATTTTCATCAATTTTATAAGGAAAATTTATTTTTATAATATTTCCTTTTTTATTTACAAAGCTATTTTCATCTCCATTATATATTCTAAATAAACCATTATAAAAGCTTTTGGAATTGATACTTCCTTTTAATTCTTTGATAAATTGTGCGTTTGAATCAATTAGAATTGACTTAAAAACAATATGATGATTTTTTGCATTGTGTATTTTTAAATTTATATAATATATTTTCTTTGCATTTAGTACCCCAAAACCATGATATTCTATATCAAAGTTTTGATATGTGAAGATGCTTTTAGGTTGTTTAGTAGTGAGCATTGTTTAAATTGTGATTATTTTATTTTGGTTACACAATAGATTTTTTATTAGCAAGATTTTTATCTAGTTTTAAAAGTGTTGTTTTCATGTGTTTTCCTTTTTAATTGATATAGTTATTATTATAATGTATTTTTATAGACTACTGCTGTCTAGTTTGATGATTTTTGCTTAGAGATTGATATAAAAACTCTAAGCAGTGGCTTTTAATATAGTTATTATTTTACAAGCTCTTCTAAATGTTTTAAAATTTTTACCATAGCTAAAGTATCAAGTTTGCAGTATTCTAGTAAGGCTTGGCGGAGAGCTTTTCTTTTGTTTTCATCCATATTTTGCATAGTTTCAAAACTTTTCATAGCTTCGCTTCCATTCTGGATTAAACCTAAATTTTTATAAGCTTGCATTATAAGCAAGCACGTAAACATTTTAAATTAATTTAGGTTTTTTAGTTTTAATTCTTCGCCTTTTTTAAGTAAAAATAAATTCGTATCAAATTTTAGTATCTCACTATAACAACAATTTTCATCTATATCTGCAAAACCCATGTAATCATATTCATAATCACCAACAAGATTCAAGACAACATCATACTCTATTTCTATAACTAAATTTCCTTGCTTATCTATAAATCCATATTTTCCATTAAGCATAACTACAGCTAAACCTTCGCTAAAATCCCAAGCATAATCATACTTTGCTTCTATAACTAAATTTCCTTTTTTATCTATAAAACCCCATTTTCCATTAAGCTTAATTCCGGCCAAACCTTCGTTAAAGCTTAAAGCATCATCATATTTTGCTTCTATAACTAAATTTCCTTTTTTATCTATAAAACCCCATTTTCCATTAAGCTCAACCTCGGCTAAACCTTCGTTAAAGCTTAAAGCATTATCATATTTTGTTTCTATAACTAAATTTCCTTGCTTATCTATAAATCCCCATTTTCCATTAAGCTCAACTCTAGCTAAACCTTCGCTAAAATCATAAATATCATCATACTTTGCTTCTATGATACAATTTCCTTTTTTGTCTATAAAGCCGTATTTTCCATTAAGCTTAACTTTATCCAAATCTTTGTTAAAATACGAAATATCATCATATTTTGCTTCTATAACTAAATTTCCTTGCTTATCTATAAATCCCCATTTTCCATTAAGCTCAACTCCAGCTAAACCTTCGCTAAAATCATAAATATCATCATACTTTGCTTCTAAGACTAAATTTCCTTGCTTATCTATAAGACCACATTTTGCTTTTGTGCAGCAAAGTCCATATAAATCATCATTTAAGTGATAAATCTTGCCAGCGATTTTTTTTAGTATATTTCCATTGATGTCAAATAAGATCGAATCTTCTTCAAAACTTGCATAATACATTTCATCTTTTTTTATAACACCACAATTTATTATTTTTTTATTAGCAAGATTTTTATCTAGTTTTAAAAGTGTTGTTTTCACATGTTTTCCTTTTTTGATTGATATAATATTTTATTATAATGTATTTTTATAGACTACTGCTGTCTGGTTTGATGATTTTTGCTTAGAGATTGATATAAAAACTCTAAGCAGTGGCTTTTAATATAGTTATTATTTTACAAGCTCTTCTAAATGTTTTAAAATTTTTACCATAGCTAAAGTATCAAGTTTGCAGTATTCTAGTAAGGCTTGGCGGAGAGCTTTTCTTTTGTTTTCATCCATATTTTGCATAGTTTCAAAACTTTTCATAGCTTCGCTTCCATTCTGGATTAAACCTAAATTTTTATAAGCTTGCTCCATATCAGGGATTAGAGCTGGTAAAACTTTTTTTATAGAATAACTCCCTTGCATTTTATAATGATAATAATCTTTATTTTGAAAAGGTATCATAAGATCTTTGATATTTTTTTCTATATTTAACAAATGCTCGCTAAATTCAGGAAAAGCAAGCGCTAAATTTCTTATAACACTTTTTTCAAAGCTTGCATTATAAGCAAGCACACAAACATCTTTTGGTATATCATTGATCAAATTTCTTACAAGTTCATATCTTGGATCGATCCCACATTCGCTTAAAAATTCTTTATGCTCTAACTTGTCTTTATAGTCTATATGCAAAGAATATTGAAAAGGAATTTGCATATAAGACTTGACTACCCTGTATTCAGGTATGACTTGCGTAAAGGATTCAAAATCTAGATGATATATGGGATAGGTTAGTGTATCTAAGAATTTTTTGATATTTTCTTTGTTTATGTAGATTTCTTTATTGAGTGAAGCTTTGATTTGGATTTGTTGATTCTCGGTAAAAGTAGACAGATCTTTTATATCTTTAAAATTGATTATGTTTTTACGGTACAAATTAAAAATTTTATTAGATTTTGAAATGCTAAATATATTCTCATTTTCACATAAATTTCTTTGTTCAATCCAACAATACTCATATCCATCACAATCATAAGGATCAAAACAATGTGTTCCTATGTCTATATCTGGCTCCTCATTTTTACTTAAAATTTCTTCAAAGTATTTTAAATTTTTTCTAACTTCTTCTTGGTTTTGGATAACTTTATCTGTGATGTCATTGAACTTAAAAAGTCGATTTATGTCAAGAAAATCACCTCTATAGTATTTATTGTTTAAATGTATCAGGTTAACTTGTTTGATTTTATAACCCAAATTTGACAAAACATAATATTGCAAAGCACAATCATCTATATATGTTTTTTTAATTACTTTGGAAGTAGGTGTTTTTGTTAAAGATGTAGAGCTTTTTACTTCGTTAATGATCATACCATCTTTAGTATTTTGTAAAATATCTATCATGATCAAAATGCCATCATAGCAAAAAGTAGCTTCGTAAATCACTTCTTGGTTATTTTCTAATAGTTTTCTAGTTTGTTCGCATTTTTCATTCAAAGAACTACCCTCAAATTCTATCTTTACTCCATTTGGAAAAAGCTCACAAGCTAGCTCGCCTACCTTGTTACCAGTTTTAAATTTATCCGAAGTATTCTCTGGGGTACTTAGTACTTCATCTTTGTAAGTTTTTAGCCATAAAGACTTAGCACATTGTGTGCCTCTTGTGTATCTTGATTTTGAAAAAAACATTATTTACCTTTCTTTGTTGTTTTGTTTGAATTTTAGCCTATTTTTATTAAAATAGGCTAGAGTATTATTTTTTCAAAGGTTTATCTCGCATTAGAGCATAAATTAGTCCGCTTGAAAAAGCAAAGCGTGCTAACGCATTTTGTTTTTCTTCTCTTCTTAGCGCTACGGTTTTAAGATTACTTTTTCTCAAAACTGCAAAAATACTAAGTCCATACCATAATCCTAATGTTATTTTTAAAGGTAGTATTAAAATCATTAGTAATGGATTGTTACGATTATCTCTTAGTGTTGTGTATGCTATATATAATACAACGCATGCCCATATAAAAGCAATGACACCCATAATAATTAGCGCAGTATCTCTTTCTATTCGCATTAGAAATAATGTCATAAAGATTATAAAGGCTAAAGGCAATACAGCAAATAATCCAACACACAAGCTAAGATCTATTGTATTTCTATATATGACTACCTTGCCTTTTAATCCATAATACACAAGCACTGCAGCTATGATGATATATATTAAGATAGCTATGGTGATGATTATTGTATTGGTATAATCTTCTTGAGCTATTTTTGTGCTTGTATTGTTATCTATGGTTTTTTCTATTGTTATATCTTGTTGTGCTGTTGTATAATTTACTTCAGCATTAGTAAAAGTAAAGCATATACACATTAACATGCTTAAAATTAAAAATAGTTTTTTCATTTTATTCCTTTGTTTTTGATTTGTTATTTTAAATTTGATTTTTATTTTTTAACACCTCCATGACTTGATATTTTTTATTTTACAATTGTAATTTATTTTAGTGGACTGTGTTTGTCTATTTTAAATTTTTTATTTTGATATAATTAACAATGCAAAAATTAAGTTATAATTATAAAAATCAAAACTAAGGAAAACTATGAGTGATTTAAAAACTAGTTTAAATGCAATTAAAGATAAAAATTTTGGTTATTTTTTTGATAAAGATGGAAAATGTTATATTTATCATACTAAATTTGGCAAGGAAAGAAAAAGTGAAATTTCAGGAAATGATAATATTGAATCGAAATTTGAAAATTTGATTCATAATATTTATAATGAAAATAAGGATAAATTTAATAGTTTAAAAGAAGCTTTTGAGAATTATTTAAAAATTTATGGCGATAAAAGTACTATACATATTAAATTTGATGAAAATGGAGAATTTTTACAAACAAAAAGCAAAATTGTGGATAATTTTAGCAAAACATTTAAACAAAATAATTTTAATGATGAAACTTTTAAACAATGGTGGGATAAAAGTATAAATAGTGCTAGAATGCAAGGTAATGCCACAAATTTATTAAAAGATAAAGATAAATTAATTAAAAATCTTAATCAAATAGAAGAAGCGGCAAAGAGTGAAACTTTAACAAAATTATTTGAAGTGCTTAGTAAAGTAGAAGGTATGAAAGCTACAGCCAGAGAATTAGCATATTGGATGCAATTTAAAGATGATAAATTTCCACTTAAAGATGATAAATTTCCACTTGCAAATGATGCTTCTGTAAATACCGCTAAGTATATCTTTGAAATGCTAAATAAAAATTCAAAAGATGAACTTGAGAAAAGAAAAAAAGAAAATACTTCAAATAACGAACAAGCATATTTTGATTTTGTTTTGAAAGAACTTAATGTAAAAAGAACAGATAATCTTCCAAAATACTATATTTTAGATCAATTTTTAAATTTGATTGATAAGATAAAAAAATCTGATTTGGCTTTAATTACAAAAGATGAACTACAAGATGGTGATAAAAAATATATAAACAATATAACTGAAAGTGCGTATTATAAACTTTACGAAGCAGCTTATGATTTTGCAAATTTATGCGGCAAAGCAGATATAAAAAGCAATGATTTAGAAGGCTTTAAAAAGCTTTTAAAAACGCATAAAAACATCATTTTTCATGGAATTCCTGGAACTGGAAAAACCTACACTATAGTAAATAATGTAAAAAATATCATTAAAAATGAAAATCAAATGCTCATTACTCAATTTCACCCAAGTTTTTCTTATGAGGATTTTATAGAAGGTATTAAACCTGCAGGGATTGAAAATGGACAATTAAAACTTGAGCTTAAAAATGGAATTTTTAGAGAATTTTGTGATAAAGCAAAAGAAGAAGAAAAAGGATTTTCAGAAAAACTCGAAAAAGGAAATTTTAATGAAGCTTTAAGTGATCATGGGTATTTTTTCATAGCTGATGAGATTAACCGTGCGGAATTATCTAGGGTTTTTGGAGAATTACTTTATGCACTTGAGTATAGAGGAGAAAAAGGCAAGATAAAAACACAATATGCCTCTATGAGAGATGATGAGGATTTTTATGTGCCTGAAAATATGTTTTTACTAGGGACTATGAATGATTTAGATAAAAGTATAGATAGTTTTGACTTAGCGCTTAGAAGACGCTTTATATGGCAAGAAATGGAGTGTGATTATGATGTAATAAGAGATGAAATTTATGCAAAAAATATCGAAGAATACGTACAAGCTTGTAAAAAATTAAACGATAAAATTAGTAAAGATATAGGTGAAAAATATCAACTTGGACATTCTTATTTTCTAAAAATTGAATTTAAAAATAATGAAATTAAAGATAGTGATATGAAAAAACTTTTTAGCAACCGCTTTGAAGCGCTTTTAAAAGAGTATTTAAGAAGCGAATATAATGAAAAAGAAATACAAAGACAATTGGATCATTTAAAAAAACTTTTTGTTATAGAAAAAAACGATGATAAAAATAAATGATAATAGCTTTATAGAAATAGAGCAAAAATCTTCAAGAATACAAGATTTTGATCTGTATTTTGAAGATTTTATAAAAAATGGAAATTTCTTTTCTTTTTTCAATGATGATGAAAAAATTTTAAGCAAAAATGCTAAAAATCCTATCATTTCATTACGAACGATTGAAGAAAATAAAAGGCAAATTGCTAGTGGAAATTATATAGGAAAAATTTCTTATAATGGTTTGGAAATTGAGATAAATTCCAGGTTTGGCAAGAAGTTCTTAGAAAGAATGCTAAATTATGCTAATGATGTATTTGTTGATGATGTGAGTATTTATCAAGATGTAAAAAAAGAAAGCAATATAAGTGAGTTTATACTTTTTTATATCTTTGTGCAAAAACTTGAAAAAAGTTTTTTGATAGGTTTGCCTAAAAATTATCAAAGTAAAAAATACAACGACTTGCGTTTTAAGGGAAATATCGATATGGTTGAATTTATAAAACACAATATCCCTTTAAAAGCAAAGGTTGCTACAAAAACAAGAGAGCAAATAGAGGATGTGCATATTATTAATGTATTATATAAAGCATTAGAAGTCATAGAAAAGAAAAATTCAAGTTTTTTAAAAAATGTAAAGCATATAAAAACCTATTTAGTGCAAAATAAAAGCGAGCATTGTTTTATAAAAGAAAGTTTAAATAAAGCCTTTTCTAGCAAAGCCTTGAGAAATCAAAACTATCAAAACTACAAAGAGCTTTTAAAATATGCAAAAATGATCATAGAAAGTCAAAATTTCACTAGTAAAAATAAAAATGATCAAAAAAGTTATGGTTTTATCGTTAATATAGCAGAGCTTTTTGAAATTTATATAAGCAAACTTTTAAGAAATAATTTTGAAGAATATATGGTTGATTCTCCAAAGCTTGAAATTTATAAAAATAGCTTTTATAAACGCTATATAATACCTGATATTGTTTTGTCTAAAGATGATATATACATGGTTTTTGATACTAAATATAAAAGAATGAAAATGGAAGGTAGAAGCCAAAATGGCATGGGAGATTTAGACAGAAACGATTTATTTC
Organism: Campylobacter sp. IFREMER_LSEM_CL2127; assembly: GCF_025771745.1. Lineage (NCBI taxonomy): Bacteria > Pseudomonadati > Campylobacterota > Epsilonproteobacteria > Campylobacterales > Campylobacteraceae > Campylobacter > Campylobacter sp. IFREMER_LSEM_CL2127. The sequence continues at coordinate 135,996 of NZ_JAKMQV010000001.1, read as the reverse complement.
AAATTCATACTTATATGGGGTATTATCAAAAGATAGGCAAGGTGTTTTTAGGTGGACTTTTATATCCTATGCAAGAATTTGAAAAAGCAAAATGTCATAGTGAAAATTCTATCCTTTCAGATGAGTATAAATTTATAGTTGATGGAATTTTTCTTGAAGATAGTCAAGATAAAGAAATCACTCTTGAGTATATTACCCAAAAAGAAACGCAATTTATAGAAAGGATCAAAGAGCTACTAAAACAATCATTTTAGTAGCTTAACAAAAGAAATCTTTCTTTCTATATCCTCGTGAGTGATAGAGTTTATTTCTAGTTTATAGGGTTTAAAATTTTTCGTGCTAATATTAGCAAATAAAATATCCAAACTCACATCTAAAAGTTTTTTTAAACCTTTTGAAAAATCATAATCTTTTAAATAAAAATTATTTCTTATCAAATTTTCATTTTGTTTTATAATTTCTAGCAATTCTTGCTCTTTAATATAAAATAACCCTTCTATAAGCATGTTTTGATAAGGTGAGATGTCGTTGATGTTTAGTACTTTTTTATCTATCCAGCCATTTTTAGGAAAGGCATATGCACTTGCAAGATGATAGAGTTTGTTTTTTGTATTTGTTTTTTTTAATTTATAGTATATTTTTGCATTATGTTTTATAAAATCAACAACACAAAAATGTTTAAAATCCGCATAATTTTGACTTAAAAAATTTTCAAAAGACAAAAGTTTGCTTTGAGTATTTTCATCTAAAAAATATCCATTTTCTAAATGATAACTTTGGCTTAGTAGCTGTACATCTTCTGTGTTTTGAATTTGTGTTTGGAAATTAAACTCATCATTATTTGTTTCATATAATGCTTTAATGTGTTCTTTTGCTTTTATATCATTAAATCCAAACACAAAGCTTTTGTGTATTGTTCCTTGAAGTGTTATGTTCATAGTTTTATCCTTTTTATAAAAATCCCATGTTGATTTTTTCATCATCTGATTTGAGTTTTGATTCTTTTTCTAATTTTTCTAAAAACTCATCGGCGTTTTTGATTTTAAAAATTTTATTTTGTCTAAGGATTAGCGCAAAATCGCCCAAACAAATATTTTGAAGTTTTAAAAGCCTTTTTGCAATTTGTTTTTTATCAAAGCTTAAATTTAATTCTTTAGCAAAAAATTCAAAAGCCTTTAAAAGTTTTTCTTGCTTCAGTGCTTGAAATTCTATCTTTAGATCAAATCTTCTTATGCTAGCTTTATCAAGGCTTTGTAGGTAGTTTGTAGAAGCTATGAAAATACCCTCAAAATTTTCCATTTGCATAAGCATTTCATTAACTAAGCTTTTTTCCCAGCTTTTATTTGCTTCATCTCTACTATAAATTAACGCATCGATCTCATCAAGTTGTAAGATAGCATTATCATTAGAAGCTTTTTTGAAAATGTTTGCGATATTTTTTTCATTATTGCCCACAAAAGGATCTAAAATATCACTAAGTTTATAAGAATGTAAAGTTTTGTTTAAAACATTAGCTAGTTCTTTACCAAACTCGCTTTTTCCACTACCTGCTATGCCATAGCTTAAAATTCTCAAACTTGAATCTTTATCGATATTGTTTATTAGTTCTTGTAAATTTAAATCACATTCTATCAAGCTTAAATCGTATTTTTTGTCTTTTTTTGGCATTGAAATGCTCTGAAGTGATCTTGCTTTTAGATTTTCGTTGATCAATCTTACAAATACTTCTTGGCTTTTGCTTTTAAAGATCTTAGCATTATTTGCACATTTTAAAATAACCCCTTGAGAAAGTTCAGGATGAGAAGCTATATTTTCTATAATGGCTTCATCTATTTTTATATTTTTTTTATTAAATAGCTTTTTTATATTTTGAATTTTCTTTTCTTTAGGCATACTTTCAAGCTCTAAAATCACATCAAAACGCCTCAAATACGCTTCATCCATGTCTTTAGAATTTGATAAAAATACACAAATGCCATTTTCTTCATCTAAGATTTTATTGATTTTTAATTTCTCTTTTAAAGAATCATAGCAAAGACTATCCTCGCACTCATCAAAGACTATCATTTGTTTTTTTGGATTGAGTATTTTTTTAAGTGCGTAAAAATTTGAAATTCTATTTGATTTTTTATCATTTTCGCAATCTTTAACACACAATGCTTCTTTTCCAAGCTCTTTAGCTATGAGTGCACTAAGCTCATTTTTGCCCACACCTGCTTTTCCATATATAAAAATATTCCCCTTTTGGCGTTTTTTTAAAAAAGTAATGATAGTGTTTAATTCTTCTTGTATATAGTCAAAATCACTCAAATTTAGTCTAGTTTTAGGTAAAAAATAAGAAAACTCACCCATAAGTGTAGTTTTGCTAATATCTTGAGTGAAAATGCTTTCAAAATTATTTATATCTATACCAAAGGCATCGCTATCATAATAACACAAGGTATCTAGTTTAAAAAGCATAGAATCATCACTTAAAGCTTTATTGACATCTTTTGAAGTGTGGTTGAAAATTTTTTCTATGATCTTTTTGCCCAAAGCAGTGCTATAACCTTGGTGTAAAGCAAATCTACCTTTATTTGCATAGTAAAAAAACGCAAACACATCACATTCTGCTTGAGTAAAATTTAAGTATTTTTTAAGATAACTTAGATTTTTCTTTAAAAAGCTAGGATAGATAAATTTGGAGTATTGTTTATAGATAAAACTAGGGATTTTACCATCTTTTTCTAGTGTATCTTCAAATTCGCTGTAAAAATCTTTTTTGATTTGTTTGCTGTTTGAGAGCATTTGTGCGTGTAGTGAGATGACTTTTACATTATGTGAGTAGTAATCAAAATCCGCAATGTGAGTAAGAGTAGAAGTATTTGTTTGCATTATAAACCTTTAAACTAAGATATATAATGCAATTATAAACAAAATAACTAGACTTTAGTTGTCTAGTTATGAATAATTATTAATATCATTGCTATGTGTGTATCTATCATAAGCTAGTCTTGGTAAAAAGACTATGTGTTTTAAATTTAGACTTTGTTTTAAAGTATGGATAATGCTTTCCTTGCTAAGTGTTGGATTTTGGCTAAAAATTTTCTCACACATAAAGGCAATATCATGTTTTCTTATGAAATTACCTCCATCAAGGATTAAATTTAAGTGATTTTTTAGAGGTTTTATAGTGGTTTTTAAATGTGGATAATTTCTAAGATAATCAGGATCATAAATATAGCTTGTTGCCGTATTTTCATACACTAAAGGCATGAAATCTCTTAACCATATATCATTACTTGGTATTTCTTTAAAAGCGATGTTAAATTTAGTAAAATTTCGCACAAGATTTTGATAAATTCTTTTATGTTTTGATGATAAAAGTGTAGAAATAGCTATCATTTATCGCTCTTTTGCATTCTTAAAACTAATAACTCATCATCATAAATAATGTCATATTGTAAGATATCTCCCCAAAGTTTTAATTTGCCTTGTGAATTTTCATAATGCTTTATAGTAAGTTCTTTGAGCTTTTGCATGATTTGTGTTTTATCAAGATAGAGCATATCATTGCTAATAGGAAATTTAAGCACGCGTAAATGAGATAAAAACATCAAGGTATGCAAAGGCTCGCTTTTGCGTTTAAAATTTGTTTTTATGATGGCTTTTGCTTCTTGTAATTTTGTGTATTTATCTTTTAATAAAATACTTTGTTCTAAAATTGAATTTAAAATTTCTTTATCTAAGATAAAATCAAATTTTTGTATAAATTCTAAAGAGGAATTTACCATATCATAATGTCCTTTTAAAAGCCATTCTTGTATGCTTTCGCATTCTAAAAACAAAGTTTTTGTTTTGGTAAATTTTTCTACATTGTTATAACCAAATTTCTTTGCAAGTAAAGTCTCATCGGTGTGAGTTAGGATGTGTTTCATGGTTTGAAGCATTTTTAATCCTTTTTGAATGATTTGAAAAATCATATCTAAAAAAAGCAGACAATGGTAGTCTATATTTTTGTAGTATAATTGTGAAAATTATTTTAAAGACATTGTGAATGAAAAATTTTATTGAAGAATTATTAAGTATTAATGATAAATTTAAAGAAAATATCAAAAAAGGCATGAGCGATATAAATATTTTTGAAGCTTTGGGAGTTGAGTATAAAGAAAACTATCATTCTAAATTTATAGCTTATTTGATCGATCCGCATGGTGATCATTATCAAGAGCTTTTTGCAAATGAGTTTTTAAAAAAACTTGGAAGATACACAAAAGCTAAGAAATTTAAAAATCTTACAGCCCATGACATAGAAAGCGTAGAAACAGAAGCTTGTGCTAAAGATAATAGAAGGATCGATATACTCATAGGCTTAAAAGATAAAAGATATATCATCATAGAAAATAAACTTTATGCAAAAGATCAACCAGATCAACTCAAAGACTACATAAAACACATAAAAGAAAAAGTTAAAAACATAGATGATTTTCATGAAAATATACTGACTATTTATTTGCATAAAAATGAAGATATCGAGCCTAGCAAATATAGCTTAGGCACAAAAAATGGATTTAAAATAAATGATGATCTTATATATGATAGCTCTAATAAAAAAATGAGTTTTTATCTAAAAATGGATTATAAATGGATAAAAGAGTGGATTAATGCTTGTATAGGCGTATGCGAGAATAAAGTTAAAAACAATGAAATTGATAAAAAATTTTATAGAAAATGACATGATTAAAAAAGCTTTAAAAAAGCCAAAGAAGTATTAAAATCCTGACAAATAAGCAATCATTTGCTTATTTGATCAAGGTATTCTCCAACTACTTCTTTGACTTTAATTGCTATAAAATCAGGTTCTAAAACCTTTACATAAGGTATGTAATAATACACCAAAGGTAAAATTTCCATTTCATGAGTTATCTCAAGCTCTATTTCTATGGAGCCATCTTTGTCTTTACCGGTGATGATTTGTGAATTTAGAGGCTTTCTTTCAAAGTATTTTCGTATCGGTTCTTCTACTAAAAGCCTTACTGTAAAAGGCTTATCAAGACTAAACCATATAGAATTTACTCTTTGAAGTTTTACTTCTAAACTTTCATCGGTTTGAAAATGCTCTTGGGTTAGGGTGATGTTTTGGATATTTTTTAAATAAAATTTTTTGAAAATATCACGTTTTTTCATATCAAAAGCAAGCAAATACCAAAACCCACTAAAAAAGGCTAGTTTTAAAGGTTTTACTTGGAAAAGTTTATTTTCATATTTAAAGACAATTTGTGTTTTGGTGTTGATAGCTTGTTCAAGGATTTGAAAATTGCTTAAATCTTTTTCTTCTAGCTTTTCTGCATCTAAACTAGTATGGATGGGGTTAGAGATATTTTGAGAAAGCTTAGAAAGTAGGGGGTGAGCCTTAGCATAAAAGCTGTTTCCAGCACTTTTTGCCATGGTATCAAGCACTTCAAGGATTATTTTTTCATCATCTTGCTCTTGAATGTCTTTGCTTGTATCAATACGCCATTTTCTTCCATTTTTAATAAGCCCCATAGGCTCAAAAACCCCTTGCATATCTCTTTTTATGGTTTTAGCGCTTACATTGAGTTCTTGGGCTAGTTCTTTTATGGTTATGCCATTTTCAGACTTTACTAATTTTTCATATAAAACTTCAAGGCGTGTTAGTTTGGAATTTGCAATGTATTTTTTAAGATCTTTCATGATTTTTCTCTAAATTTTTTCAAAATATTAACAACAATTGCTTTATAAACAAATAAAGTCTAGTTTATAAACGCTGTAAAACTTATAGTTTGGAAATGAAAGTTTATTTAGAAAATAATATTTGAGAGTAAAAGATGATAAATATATAATTATTAGAATACAGAAGATTGTATTTTACTAGGTTTAACTAAGAGTGATGAAAGTATAAGACAAAGCAGACAAGCTTGTAAAAAATTATATGATTTGCTATATCAACAAGATTTATCAAATATAAAATTAGAAATCACAAATAAATTTTAGAAAGGAGATAAAAGTTTAAGTAGACCGAAGGTGGTATTCTAGCTCCCCTTTTTAAAGGGGAAATCAAAGCTAATAAGCCTTGACTATAATTATACAAAGTAGTATAATTATTACTAGAATTTTATGGTTCAATTTAATCACCACCTAACTGAGTGTTGATTAACACCAAAGGCGGCCACCTTTGGTGTTCCACCCTTTTAGATTATACTCAAATCTTACTTAAACTTCTAAAATAAGAAATGATAAATCTTTTATTTAAAAACACAAAGTTAGCTCTAATGGCAATTTTAGCAGGATATTTTTATCTAAGACTTGATAACACTAAAGCAAAATTAGAAAAAAGTCAAAGTGATTTAAATTTAGCTTTGAGTGTAAACAATGAACTCACAAAAATTACTCAGGAGTTGAAAACAAGACACGAACAAGAGCTAAAAGCACTCTTTCATGCAAATACTCAAAAAAATCAAATCAAAACAAGGATTGATGATGTTAAAAACTATATATCTAAAAGCAATGAAACTAATACCACTATTTTAATGCTATGCTTGATAGGCTGTGGGAGCAAAACACAAGTATTAACCAAAATACAAATTCAAAAAGTGCAAATATTAAATGAAGTATAAAAAATGTAGTTGAAAATTTTTTAAATAGTGTTATGTTGCATTATAATATACTACTTTCTTTTGGATTTTTAGTATATGTTGTGACAATATATCATTTATTGAAATTACCATTCCAAAATTTAAGAGATAATTTAGCGATAGATTCTAACAATGATGGTTTTAACAGATAATAAGTATCAATGTTCCCCGTTTCCTTGCAATAGAGGGTACTAGCCATATCGAAGATGAAGATGCTCAAGTTGGTATTAATGATGAAAATAATAATGGTTGGGAAGATGATGGTTCTTGTGGAGGACAAATTTTTATCTTTAATGGAAAAGATAATAGATGTCGCTCTAAAGACAAATTTTTTGGTTTAACTGGTGGTGGTTACTGTGATAAAGATAAAGTATTTATAGGGCTTGTACCTTGTAAAGAAGATGAAAAAAGCTAGCTAAACTCAATAAGCAAAATAGATGTGTAGAAGTTGGTGAATATTGCTCTAAAAAAATTAAATTCATAGGTTGTATTCAGCATAAAAAAACACACTGTTGTTTTAACTCAAAATTAGCAAGAATATTTAATGAACAAGGACGCCCACAAATTGGAAGAGGTTGGGGTTCTCCAAAAAGTCCTGATTGTAGAGGATTTACTCCAGAAGAATTTCAAAAGTTGGATTTTAGTGAAATAGATTTAAGTGAGTTTATTGCTGATATTGTTGGAAGTATTGATGTAGGTAAAATACAAGCTGATTCTATAAAAATACAAGAAAAGATTGAAAGCAATCTTGAGAATTTAATAAAAAAACCTACTAATTAAAAAGAAAATAAAATTATAGAAAGGAGATGGAGTTTAGTTAAAAGTTTTTTGGTAAAAGCCAAAGGGATTGTTCTAAACCCTGCAAAAGCAGGGGATGCTCAATAAGCCTTGACATAGCAAAGCATTAAGAGTATAATTATTAGAACAATGTTGAGCATTTAACTCACCTCCCTTCTGGGCGGTAAATTAACGCTAAAGGGTTGCGCCCCTTTGGCGTTGCACCCTTAATACAATTATACCAAACAAACTTTTTAACTTATTTAACACAGTATTTCAATTAACTAATAAAAGTAAAGAATCTTTTCATATCAATATCTTAATCAATAGTGATACACTTTATAAAAATCCTTTATTGCAATATAATATAAATAGAAAAATTTCTAAAGATGATAATATCATTTATGCTTTAAAAAATACTTCTAGTATAAATCAAGCTTTTAAAAACTTAAAACAATATTATTAAAAGAAAATATATTTTTAAATTTTATTGACTTAAATAGCAAAGAAAGCCTTTAAGTTTTTATAATCAAATATTAAGTAATCATCATCTTAAAGATTATTTGTATATAAAAAATAATCAATTTTTTATTAAAGAAGATATAAAAAATAAAATTGTATTTCATAATATCAATTCTTCTTCTATTATAAGTAATTATCTTAGCTTGTTAAATGATTTTAATACTTTAAGTAAGATAGAACTTATAAATATATTAGAAAGTTTAAGTTTATACAATCTTTCAACTTTAATGCAAGATATACAAAAAAGATACCTAAAACTAGAATATAACTTAAAAAGCTTTGATAAAGATAGTATCTTTTTATCTAATATGATTATGAATGTGAGGTTGAAGTAAGTAAATGGTAGATTTAGCAGGTGTGATTTGTTAATTAAAATAAAAACTCTTTTTTAATATTTTGAATATAATTTGCCAAAAAAACACTTGGGAGTAAAAAACAAATGGTGCCCGAGGTCGGACTCGAACCGACACAAGGTTGCCCTTACCAGATTTTGAGTCTGGCGCGTCTACCAGTTTCACCACTCGGGCTTTTTTTAAGATTTTAGATTAAAAATATAGAATGTAAAATTATACTAAAAAAAAATTAAAGCAATATAAAAATATTTATATAGTAAATTAAAATATCTTTAAAATTGGAACTTTTTTTGCTTGTAAATAATTAAAAAATTTATTTGTGGAGCAATATAATGAGAATTAGTAACCAGTATACTTACTACACTTCTATACAAAACTACACGGATGGTCAGTCTTTACTTAATAAATATAATTTGCAATTACAAACAGGTCAACTTATACAGCACTCTTGGGAAAATGCCAATACTTATATTAATGGTTCAAGATTAGAATATGAACTAGCTAATATAGGTCAGGTAATTGAAGGAACTCAATCAGCTATGGAATTAGCAAAAAACACAGATACGGCTTTAAAAAATATCACTGAACTTTTGGAAAAATTTAAAACACTCTTAACAAAAGCTGCAAGCGATGGTAACTCTCAAGAATCAAGAGAAGCTATAGCGAAAGAACTTAAACTTGTGAGAGATTCTATTATAAATATTGCCAATACTAGCATTAATGGGCAGTATTTGTTTGCAGGATCAAATAGTGCTAATATGCCTTTTGATAAATATGGAAACTATACTGGCAATAAAGATAATATTTTTGTAGTTAGTGGTGCTGGCACGCAAATTCCTTATAATATACCTGGTTGGGATTTATTTTTTAAACCTGATTCAAATATAAATAAAATCATTTCAACAAATGTTTCTTTCACTGATGCTCGCTATCCAGATAAAAAAGAATATTTAACAGGAGAGTCCAAATTTTCGCATTTAATAGGACAAAATTATGTGCAAAATGGAGAACTTAAGCCGGACGAGCATTTTGGCGATAGTTATGATGATAAACTTCCTTTTCCACACTCATCAATGTATATTCAAGGCGTTAGACCCGATGGAACAAGTTTTAAAGCCACTTTGGATATAGATCCTGACGCTAAAATTGAAGATGTTTTAGAAAATATTGGAAAGCTATATGGTAATACAGAGGGAAATGAAGTTGTTAAGGTCGCATTGAATGATAGTGGCCAAATAGAAATAAAGAGTTTAAAAGAAGGAAGTAGTTCTTTAGATTTTCATGCAGTTGCCATGACACCACAACTTCAAGACGCAGAGCAAATTAAAGCCTTAAGTGAGGCTGCTCAAAGAGAAGGCATCGGCATGGACGAAGTTACCAATCGCATTATGCAAGCAGCGCATAATGGAGATTTAAATAATACTAAAAGTCCAGTAACTGTGGAAGTTGGTGGTGAGCAATTTACTGTTGATATTTACAAAACAGACTTTATAAAAAGCAATATCAATGGCAATAAAACCAATGGAGCTGATTTTGATGTGCCTTTTGAAAAAGATGGCAATACTGTTTTTGGAAATGTTTCTCAAGTGATTAAAGGCACTAGTGAGTATGCTACTGATAGTACAAAATTAAGTGAAGTCGTTGCAAATGCTAATGGTAGCATGGATGGCCAACAACTTCAAATGGAAATCACTTCTAGAAGTGGTCAAAAATATAATGTAACTATTGATTTAGAAAATTCTACTGTAAGTTATCCTGATCCAAATAATCCGGGTCAAACCATAAGTTTTCCTATTACTCATTCTCAATATAATGAAGCAACTGGAACCTCAGTGGGCATGCAAACAAGACCTGAAGATATTACTTATGGTCAGTTAAATGATATTATAGGTATGTTTGCAAGCGATAATGTTCCTACAGCAACTATTAATGCAAATCCAAACGGAACTATTAATAATAATGATTTTCAAACTATCCAACAAGACATAGCTGATTCTAAGGGTTTTGTTGAAGTTAGTATGGACTATAAAGGTCGTATAAGTATTACTGATAAATTTTCAACTAATACAAATATAGGTCTTACCATTAAAGATTCAAATTCAAATAGCGGCTTTCCCCCAGCAGGAGAAGTAAGCAATGGTTCAGGTTTTGTATTTAGTGCAAATAATTCTTTAACTATCGATGATCCAAATATTGATTTGATTAAAGATTTAGATGAAATGATAGATGCAGTTTTAAATGGTAGTATGAGGGCTGATTCAGAAGGAAGTGATCCTAGAAATACAGGTTTACAAGGCGCATTAGAAAGGATTGATCATTTACAAGATCATGTTAGAAAAATGCAAACAACCATAGGAGCTTATACTAACAATATAGAAGAAACAAACAAAAGAATGACTTTTTTAAATGTTAATGTTGCTTCTATAAAAAGCGGAGTGACTGATGCTGATTATGGGCAAACATATATGATGTTTATGCAAACTATGGTTTCTTATCAAGCTATGCTTTCAGCTACTTCTAAAATTTCTCAAATGAGTTTATTAAACTACTTATAATTTTTGATATAATAGCTTTTTTCTTTATAAAAGGATGTGTTATAAAAAAAGAAGCTATTTTTATCATTTCTAATGTTTTTATTTTTTATTTTTGTCTAAGTGCTTTGATACCTGATCAAGCTTTAGTAAGTATTATAGGATACTCTTTAGCAAAACTTAGCTATTTTTTATTTGGCTCATTGACTAAATTTTATCCTTTTGTCTTTTTTTGGTTTAATTATCTTTTATATAAAAATGATTATAACTTTGAACTTATTGAGCGTAGATTTAGTGTAGCTATCTTTACTTGCATTTTTGCTTCGCTTATTTTTGCTTCAGCATTTTTGCAAGATAAAGGTTATATAGCTTCTGCTATGTTTGTGATTTTAGATGGACTTTTTGGAAAAATAGGTAGCTTAATCTTGGTGATTTTGCTTTTAACTTTTGCTTTTAGTATTTCTTTTCCGCAAATTATCAAAGAAGTGTTTAAAATAGATCTTGATTTTGATTTTTATTTAAAACTCGAAACTTTAATTAAAAATAAAATTTTTGGCTTTTTTGGTGGCGATAAGTATGAAAATGAAACCAAAGAAGAGCAAGAAAAGCTTAAGCAAGAGCTTTTAATCAAAGAGAAAAAAGAAGAGTCCATTAAAAAGGAAGATCTATCAAAACAAGAGACTCAAGAAAATAAAAAATTCAATCTTGAAGATTTGAAAAATCAAGAATTAGAAGAAGTGATAATTAGTGAAGAGGATAAAAAATTAAGCTCAAGTTATATTCATGAGCTTTCAGAGCCTATTGCAAGTTTTGCTCAAAAAGCTAGTCAAATAAATATAAAGGAAGATGAAATGACCCCTGAAGAGTATTTATCAAAATATAAAAATAATAGTGAAGATATTTATACTCAAACTTTAAAAAGTAAAAATTTAGATGAGCCAAGTTATAAAAGACGTAATATGGACTTAAATGAAAACAAAGAAGAAGTGATAGAAGAAAATTCTTTATTTGCCAAAGAGCTTAAAGAGCGTGAGCAAATGCTGCAAAAAGCTAAATTGCTAGAAGAGTATAAAGCTTTACAAAAAGAAAAAATTTTAGAAGAACTTAATGAGGATTTTAAAAAAATTGAAGAATTAAATGCTATAGAAGCACAAAAAGAAGCTGAGTTTAAAAAAATTCAAAATAAAACTAGCTTTTTAGGGGTAAAAGATTTTAAAGATGAAGATTTTATTCCGCAAAATGAAGTAAAAGAACTTGATTTTAGTGAAGATGATTTTGCTAAGCCTGTTAGTATAGAAGAGCTAAGAAGTAAAAGAAACTATGAAAGTCCTTTTGTAGTAGAAGAAGTGCAAATTGAAGTTAAAGAAGAAAAAGTTCCATTTGAAATTACCCAAGAGCCTATAATAGAAGTAATAGAAAATAAAACACACCATTCTATCACTAATGAAGTGAGTGAAAATAAAGCTTTATTGAAAGATCTTGATTTTGGAAATTTTGAAAAACCAAAAGATTTTTCTTTACCACCTTTAGATTTTTTAACCATGCCAAAAGAAGGCAAAAGTGAAATCAATGAAGAAGAAATCGATAGAAAAATTTATGATTTATTGGAAAAATTAAGACGTTTTAAAATAGGTGGCGATGTAGTTAGAACTTACACAGGTCCTGTTGTAACTACTTTTGAATTTCGTCCAGCAGCAGATGTTAAAGTGAGTAAAATTTTATCTTTACAAGATGATTTGGCTATGGCTTTAAAAGCTCAAACTATAAGAATTCAAGCTCCGATTCCAGGTAAAGATGTAGTAGGAATTGAAGTCCCAAATGAAAAAATCGATACGATTTACTTAAGAGAAATTTTAGAAAGTGAGGTATTTAAAAATTCTAGCTCACCTTTAACTATAGCTTTAGGTAAGGATATAGTAGGTGATCCTTTCATCACAGATCTTAAAAAGCTTCCTCATCTTTTAATAGCAGGAACTACAGGAAGTGGTAAAAGTGTGGGGATTAACTCTATGCTTTTATCTTTGCTTTATAGAAATTCACCAAAAACCTTAAGACTTATGATGATAGATCCAAAAATGCTTGAATTTAGTATTTATAATGATATTCCACATTTACTTACACCGGTAATTACTGATCCTAAAAAGGCGGTAAATGCTTTATCAAATATGGTAGCTGAAATGGAACGCAGGTATCGTTTGATGGCTGAAGCAAAAACTAAAAATATAGAAAATTACAATGAAAAAATCAAAGAACAAGGTGGAGAAATCTTACCATTTATTGTAGTGATTATTGATGAGTTGGCTGATTTAATGATGACTGCGGGTAAGGATGTAGAGTTTTATATAGGTCGTTTAGCGCAAATGGCAAGAGCAAGCGGAATTCACTTAATCGTAGCTACACAACGCCCTTCAGTGGATGTTGTTACTGGGGTTGTAAAAGCAAATTTACCAAGTAGAATTTCTTATAAAGTAGGACAAAAGATAGATTCTAAGGTTATTTTAGATTCTATGGGAGCTGAAAGTTTATTAGGGCGTGGAGATTGTTTATTTACTCCTCCTGGTATGAGTGGTTTAGTGCGTTTGCACGCACCTTTTGCAAGCGAAAATGAAATTGAAAATATAGTAGAGTTTTTAAAAGCTCAACAAGTAGTAGAATATGATGAGAGTTTTTTAAAAGATGACAGTCAAGATGGAGCTTATAAAAGAAGTGAATTTGATGATGGGGATTTAGATGAACTTTATGAAGAAGCAAAGACTGTGATTTTAGAAGATAGAAAAACTAGTATTTCTTATTTGCAAAGACGTTTGAAAATAGGCTACAACCGCGCAGCAAATATCATAGAACAACTTTCGCAAACAGGTGTTTTAAGCGAACCTGATGCAAAAGGACAAAGAGAAATTTTATAATTAATTTCTTATTGCCTTATTATGATCTTTTAAAGTAGAGGTAAAAATATGCTTATTAGTTTTTTTATCTCTTACAAAGTATAAATATTCTGTTTTAGCAGGAAAAATAGCTGCCTTAATAGCTTCAAATGAAACATTACATACAGCTTCTTTTGGTATGCCATTAAATTTATAAGTATTGTAAGAACTATTATCTGATCTTATTCTTTGTGGAGTGATTTTTTCATGAGAGTATTTTCCATAATTTAATGTCCCATCCATTTGAAGCTTCATGCCTTTTCTTAAACGATTTCTAATCACAGATGAAACTATAGGCATTTCTTCATTACTCGCTGCCTCTTTTTGTATAATGGAAGCTATGATGATATACTCATGCCATTTTTTTTCATTATATTCTCTAAAAATTTTATAAGAAAGTTTTTTAAATTCACTTATAGAGTAAGCCAAAAGATATTTTACCAAAAGCTCTTCTGTGATACCTTTTGGAATTTTATAAGTTTCAGGAAAAAGCATACCTTCTTTAAAAGGACTTTGTTTGTAAAATTCCTGCATTAAGATTTTAACATTTAAATTTAACTTCGGTGCTAATTCTTCAAAGAAAATTTCAGTCGTTTCTCCAGGAATTAAAGTAATAGTTTCAAGCGCTGCCTTAGCGACGGTAAGCTTATGTAAAAATTCAGCTCTATTTAGTTCTTTTGTGCCTATATTTATCCAGCCAGATTGTGGATGGCCCAAAAAATATAAAGTATATTTATCGATACTGCTCATTTTATAGTTATTTTTATCTAATTGCGTTATAATCTTGCTAACAGAACCTTGTGGTATAAAAACCACAGAGTTTGTTTTTATAGGTAAAAGTAGATAATAAAAAATGGATAAAAGAAAAATTAAAATCAAGTCACAACATATTAAAAAAATTCTTAAATTTTTAGCATTACCTATGATACTTTTCATTGCTTTGTTTATTTACCTCAAAAATGGAATTTACATAGAAAAATTAGAATTTTCTTCTATTAATTTAGAGAAATTATATATTAAATTAGATAAAAAACTCATTTTAAATGCTAAAAAAGTCGTAGTAAATTCTCAAAGTCAAAGTGCTCAAAATGAAACTAGCGCAAGTAAAGCTGTGCAGCTTATTAAAGATGTAAAATATATTTATTGGTTTTTTCAAGAAATCAATATTGATGAAATGTTTGTCAATAACTATCCTGTGGAGTTAATTTATAAAAATAATTTATTTTTTGTAAACAGTAAAAATCTTTTAGTAAAAGTGAATTTAAAAATTAGTGATAAAAATATACAAGCTAATATTGATAATTTTCTTTTAAAAGATCATAATCTTAGCATAATTGGCTCCTTGCTTATTAATCCTAAGACAAAATTTTATACTTTTAAAGGTAAAATTGATAGTGATTTTTTAAAAAGTGATGTTAAATTTTCACTCAAAAGAGAAGAGATTGCTTATGAATTAGAAAATATCAGTTCAAATAATATTTCGCAAATTTTTGATATTTTAGTAGAAAATGGAGTACATTTGCCTTCTAATCTTGCTCTTTGGGTGGGTGGTAAGGTAAAGGCTGATTTTTATTTTATAGAAAAATTAAGCGGTTTTGCAGACTTTGGAAAGCATAGATATTATTTAAACGATATCAATGCCAAAGGTTATGTAAATAATTTAAAAGTAGTTTTAGATAAAGGCATAGATCCTATCGTAAGTCCTTTTGTAAGACTTGAATTTGCTAAACAAAGACTTGATTTTATTTATGATGATTTGCGTTTTAATAATTATGATTTAACTCAAAGTCAAATTTATATAGATAATATGTTAAATGAAAAAGCAGGAATTTATATACGTATTAAAAGTGATAATGCTAGAGCTGATTATAGGGTTAATAAAATTTTGCTTTTATATGATATAAAATTACCATTTTTGCAAAATAATGGTGTCACAAAGACTGATTTAACACTGAAAATTCCTTTTGATCATCCTGAGAAAATTACTTATAATGGTAGTTTTAATATTATTAATTCAAATATAAATATAAGTGATTTTAAGATAACTCAAGCAAATCTTACTTTAAAAAAAGATAAGCTAGATATACAAAATGCAAGCGTGCAAAGTAGTATGATTAATGGTGATTTTAATGCAAGTGTTGATTTGAAGCAAAAAAAAGGTGATTTTAAAACCTTTATAACAAACTTAGAACTACCACAAGAGAGCTTAAAAATGGAAAATAAATTTCTTGATTTAAGCCTTGATTTTGATAAAAATATTAGTTTATATAATAAAGAATTTACCACAACTTTAAATTTTGATCAAGGTATGTCTGTTTATGTTGAAAAACTTGCAAAATATAAAAATTATTCTAAATTAATGCAAAAAAATAAAGTGCATGATGGGGAATTATCTTTAAATACTTTAAATTTCCAAGATTTTAATGTAGATATTAATAATACTACTTTTGAATCATTTTTGCTCTATAAAGATAATAATCCTTATGAATATGATAGTTTTAATATAAAAATAAAAGGTAATGATTTTAATTTAACTAGTGTAAGTGGTAGTATTTTTGCACAAAAAGGCAATGATGATGTAAATATTACTTTAAATAATATTAATTTATTGATTTCTCAACAAGATACAGAAAACACTTTAGATACTCTTGAAAATTCAACTTATAATATTAGTGGTAAAAATATAGATTTGATTTTAAAAGATTTTAATAAAACCTTAGATTTTGATCAATTTGACGCTAAAATTAAAAAAGATTATGTGAAAGCTTGGGCAAATAGAAATGAATCTAAATTTGACTTTTTGCTTAAAGAAAATCAAATGCAAATTAGAGCTTTAAAAATGGATGATGATTTTCTAAACACCTTTATGCGTCAAAATGTTTTTGAAAAAGGTGAGTTTAATCTTTATGTAGATGGCAATAGTACTGATTTTTTCAAAGGTAAGTTCTTATTTAAAGATACTTATTTAAAAGATTTGAAATTTCATCAACAGCTTTTAAGCTTTATTGATACCATACCTAGTTTAATTTTATTTAAGGCACCTACCTTTAATGAAAAAGGCTTTAGTGTTGAAAATGCTGGTATAAGTTTTAATCGTAAAAAAGATCTTTTTGAAATAGACGCACTTAATTTTAATGGTGATAGTGCAGATGTGTTAGGACAAGTTAAAATCAATTTAAGAAGCAATCAAGTGGATGGTTTGTTAGAACTTAGAACGCTAAAATCAGCCAGTTCGGTTATTTCCAAAGTTCCAATTATCAATCAAATTATATTGGGCAAAGATAGGCAAATTAGTACACAAATTAAATTAAGCGGAACAGTGGATGAACCTGAATTTAAGACCCAGCTTATTGCACAAAGCTTGCAACTTCCTTATCATTTAATTAAAAATATTTTTGAATTACCAGCTAATTTAGTGAAATAAACGCAAAAAGGAGAAAAAATGAAAATCACTATCATAGGCGCAGGAAATGTTGGTGTAAGTACTGCTTATGCTTTGATTTTAAGAGAGTTGGTTGATGAGCTTGTTTTGATTGATATTAATAAAGATTTGCTTTTTGCTAGAGAATTGGAATTAAGTCAGAGCATAGCTGCTTTTAATTTTGATATTAAAATAACTTGCACGGATGATTATGCGCACTCAAAAGATTCTCAAGTGGTTGTTTTTAGTGCGGGAGTAGCTAGAAAAGAAGGTCAAAGTAGGGATGAGCTTTTTGCTATTAATGCTAAAATTATGCTTGAGTGTGCCAATAATATTAAAAAATTTAACAACGATCCTTTGTTTATTATAGTAAGCAATCCTGTAGATTTTTTACTGGATGCTCTTTATGAAAGTAAATTATTTTCATCAAAGAAAATCATTGCTATGGCAGGCGTTTTGGATAATGCTAGATTTAAATATGAAGTGGGTAAAAAACTAAATATAAAAACTTCTTATATAGATACTAAGCTTATAGGTTTTCACAATGATAGCATGGTTTTAGTAAAATCTCAAAGTAAAATTCAAAACAAAGCATTAAATGAGGTTTTAAATGAATATGATCTTGCTCAAATAGAACAAGAAGTTAAAACAGGTGGTGCTAAAATTATAAAATATTTAAAAACT
Organism: Campylobacter sp. IFREMER_LSEM_CL2127; assembly: GCF_025771745.1. Taxonomy (NCBI): domain Bacteria; kingdom Pseudomonadati; phylum Campylobacterota; class Epsilonproteobacteria; order Campylobacterales; family Campylobacteraceae; genus Campylobacter; species Campylobacter sp. IFREMER_LSEM_CL2127. The sequence goes on along the minus strand of NZ_JAKMQV010000001.1, from coordinate 118,149 downwards.
TCAGCATATTTAGCCCCTGCAAGTGCTTGTGTGAGGATGATAGAGGCTTTAAAAAGTGGAGAATTTTTACCAATATGTGTGATTTTAGATGGAGAATACGGCATAAAAGAAAAAGCTTTTGGTGCTATGGCAAGGATAAGTCTTGATGGGGTGCTTGAAATTTTGGAGTTAAAATTAGACGATCAAGAACAAATTGCATTAGAAAATTCTCTCATTCAATATAATTATAAATAATTTTTAGGAGTTTTTTACTCCTAATGTTACTTTGCGTTATAAATACCTATTTGTTTTACTTTATATTTTAAATAATATTTACTCATGCTATAAATTCGCTATAATAAAAAGTTTGTTTTAAAAATAACTTTTGATAAAAAATCATTAAAAATAACAAAAAATTAGAAAGGAATTTTAATGGTAGCCCCAGAAAATACACCGGTTTGGGTTGATGAAGCAAGATGTAAAGCTTGTAATATCTGTGTTAGCTATTGTCCAGCTGGAGTTTTAGCAATGAGAGATGAAATCAGTGCAGTTTTAGGACAGATGATAGAAGTGGTTCATCCTGATTCTTGTATAGGCTGTAGTGAATGTGAAAGTCACTGCCCTGATTTTGCAATTTTTGTTGCAAAAAGAGATGAGTTTAAATTTGCAAAGCTTACGCCAGAAGCCAAAGAAAGAGCACAAGCTGTTAAAGAAAATAAATATAAAAAATTAAACGCATAGGAAAAGCAATGAGAGAAGTGATATCAACAGGTAATGTTTTAGTAGCAAAAGCTGCGATTGATTGTGGCTGTAAATTTTTTGGTGGTTATCCAATTACCCCGAGTTCTGAAATAGCACATGAATTAAGCCATATGCTACCAAAAAATGATGGTACTTTTATACAAATGGAAGATGAAATTTCAGGTATTAGTGTGGCTTTGGGTGCTTCTATGAGTGGTGTTAAGTCTATGACAGCAAGTAGTGGACCTGGAATTTCTTTAAAAGCTGAGCAAATTGGTTTGGGTTTTATAGCTGAAATTCCACTAGTAATTGTAAATGTTATGAGAGGTGGTCCATCCACTGGTCTTCCAACAAGAGTTGCACAAGGAGATTTGTTTCAAGCAAAAGCTCCAACACATGGAGATTATGCAAGTATAGCTTTAGCTCCTGCTTCATTAGAGGAAGCTTACACTGAAACTATTAGAGCTTTTAATTTAGCTGAAAAATACATGACTCCGGTATTTTTGCTTTTAGATGAAACCATAGGACATATGAATGGTAAGGCTAAATTACCTGATTTAGAAGAATTAGAAATTATTAACCGTAAAAAATTTACAGGAGATAAAAAAGATTATAAACCTTATGCGGCAGGGGAAAATGAAGCTGCTACACTAAATCCTTTCTTTGAAGGTTATCGTTATCATATCACAGGACTTCATCATGGAGATATAGGTTTTCCAACCGAAGATGGAGCGATAGTAGATAAAAATATGAAAAGATTGTTTGGTAAGATTAAAAATAATACCGATGAAATTTGTACTTATGAAGAGTTTATGTGTGATGATGCGCAGTTTTTAATCATTGCTTATGGAAGCGTTGCAAGATCTGCTAAAGAAGCTATTTTAAGACTTAGAGAAGAGGGTGTAAAAGTAGGGCTTTTTAGACCTATCACGCTTTATCCAGTAGCTGAGAAAAAAATAGCTCAAGTGGTATCTAAATTTGAAAAAGTTATGGTTAGCGAGCTTAATATGGGGCAATATTTAGAAGAAATTCAAAGAGTAAGCAAAAGAGATGATTTTATTAGCTTACACCGTGCAAATGGTCGCCCTATAACCCCAAGTGAAATTATTGCTAAAGTAAAGGAGAATATGTAAAATGGCTTTTAATTACGATGAATATTTAAGAGTGGATAAACTTCCAACACAATGGTGCTGGGGTTGTGGGGATGGAGTTGTTTTAAAAGCTATTATTAGGGCTATTCAAAAACTTGGTTGGAATATGGATGATGTTTGCTTAGTTTCTGGTATAGGTTGTAGTGGTAGAATGAGTTCTTATGTAAATTGTAATACAGTGCATACTACCCATGGTAGAGCTATTGCTTATGCAACAGGGATTAAACTGGCAAATCCTAAAAAACATGTAATCGTAGTAAGTGGGGATGGTGATACTTTAGCAATTGGTGGAAATCACACTATCCATGGATGTAGAAGAAATATAGATTTAACTCATATTTTAATCAATAATTTTATTTATGGTCTTACAAACTCACAAACTTCACCAACTACCCCACAAGGCTTTTACACTGTTACTGCTCAAGCAGGTAATATAGATCCAAATTTTGACGCTTGTGAACTTACTAAAGCTGCTGGGGCTTCTTTTGTAGCAAGAACAAATGTTATTGAAGCAAATAAACTTGAAAATATCATTTTTAAAGCCTTATCACACAAAGGTTATAGTTTTGTAGATGTATTTTCAAACTGCCATATTAATCTTGGTAGAAAAAATAAAATGGGCGAAGCTGTAAGTATGCTTGATTGGATTAAAAATCGTTGTGTTGAAAAGTCTAAATTTGAACAATTAGACTATGAACAAAGAGCAGATAAATTTCCTACAGGAATTTTGCATCAAGATGAAAGCAAGGCAGAATATTGTGAGGCTTATGAAGAAGTTAGAAGAGCTTTAAAAGAAAAAAGAATGGTTGATTTAGGAGCATTAAAATGAAATATCAATTAAGATTTTGCGGCGAAGGTGGACAAGGGGTTATCACTGCAGGTGAAATTTTAGCTAAAGCTGCCATTAAAGAAGGACGCAATGCTTTTAAAGCTTCTACTTATACTTCTCAAGTTAGAGGTGGACCAACTAAGGTTGATATTATCATTGATGAAAGTGAAATCTTTTTTCCTTATGCAGTAGAAGGTGAAGTTAGTTTTATGCTTTCAACTGCTGATAAGGGTTATCATAGTTTCAAAGATGGTGTTTGTGATGGCGGTGTTATAGTTGTAGAGCCAAATTTAGTTCATCCAAGCAAAGAAGATTATGCTAGATGGAAAATTTTTGAAATTCCTATTATTACTATAGCTAAAGAAGAAGTAGGGAATGTAGCCACTCAATCAGTTGTTGCTTTAGCTATAGCTGCTTATATGAGCAAATGTATTGATATTGATGCATTAAAACAAACTATGCTTGATATGGTACCTGCAAAAACTAAAGAAGCAAATGCAAAAGCTTTTGATTTAGGTATAGAATACGCTAAAAAAGCACAAGTAGTTTCTTGATTTTTCAAGAAACTCTCCTTATAAAATAATATTTATTAAATTATCGTTATAATATTTTCCATTTTAAGCAAAAAGGTAAAATAATGAAAGAGCTAAATGGCTCGCAAATGATTTGTGAAGCATTAAAAGAAGAAAATGTTAAAGTAGTTTTTGGTTATCCTGGTGGTGCGGCTTTAAATATTTATGATGAAATTTATAAGCAAACTCATTTTAAACATATCCTAGTTAGACACGAGCAAGCAGCCTTACATAGTGCTGATGCTTATGCTAGAATGAGTGGTGAGGTTGGTGTGGCAGTAGTTACAAGTGGACCTGGTTTTACCAATACAGTTACAGGCTTGGCTACTGCTTATAGTGATTCTATACCTTTAGTTTTAATTTCAGCTCAAGTTGCAAATTCTTTAATAGGAACCGATGCTTTTCAAGAAATCGATGCTATAGGTATTTCAAGGCCTTGCGTAAAACATAATTATTTAGTAAAAAATATTGAAGAATTACCTAAAATTTTAAAAGAAGCTTTTTACATTGCAACAACAGGTAGAAAAGGGCCTGTGCATATTGATATACCTAAAGATGTTACTGCAGCTATAGGTGAATGGCATTATCCTAAAGAAATTTCTATGAAAACTTACAAGCCAACCTATAAAGGAAATATTAAGCAAATTAAAAAATTAGTAAGTTTGATTAAAAATGCTCAAAAACCTTTATTTTACCTAGGTGGAGGTTGTGTAGCTTCTAATGCTAGTGATGATTTAAGAGAATTAATTCATTTTTGTCAAATTCCTGCAGTTGAAACTTTGATGGCTCTAGGGACTTTAAGAAGTGATGATGAACTTAATTTAAAAATGGCAGGTATGCATGGGAGTTATTGTGCAAATATCGCTTTAAGTGAGTGTGATTTACTTATTGCTGTGGGTGCTAGGTTTGATGATAGGATTACTGGTAAAACAAGTGAGTTTGCTAAGGGTGCAAAAATCGTTCATATTGATATAGATCCAAGCTCTATTTCTAAAATCATCGAAGCGCATTTTCCTATAGTTGGGGATATTAAAAGTGTTATTTTAGATACCTTAGAAGAATTAAAAAAAGAAAGTTTTGATAATACAAAATACCAAGAATGGTTTAAAACTTTACAAAGATATCAGCAGTTATATCCTTTAATCTATGAAGATAGTGATGAAGTTTTAAAACCTCAATGGGTTATAGAAGAATGTGCTAGATTAGCTCCTGATGCAAGGATAATTACTGATGTAGGACAGCATCAAATGTGGGTAGCACAATTTTATCCTTTTAATTATGCAAGACAACTTGCAACAAGCGGTGGGCAAGGAACTATGGGTTATTCTTTACCAGCTGCACTTGGAGCTAAATTAGCTGTGGGTGAAGAAGTGGTGGTAAATTTCGTAGGCGATGGTTCTTTTTTAATGAATATACAAGAGCTAATGACAGCAAGTGCTTATGGAATTAAAGTGATTAATATTGTTTTAAATAATTCTTTTTTAGGTATGGTAAGACAATGGCAAAGTATGTTTTATAAAGAAAGATTTTCTAATACAGATTTAACAAGTCAACCTGATTTTATTACTATTGCTAAAGGTTTTCATTGCGAGGGTTGTAATGTCTCTAACAAAGAAGAATTTCAAAAAGCTTTCAAAGCAGCCTTAGAATCTAAAAAAACTTACATTTTAAATGTGGCTATAGATCGTTATGAAGATGTATTACCTATGGTGCCTGCAGGTGGAGCTATTTATAATATGATTTTACCTAGCTATAAAAACAAGGATAAAAAATGAAAAGAAGAGTAATTTCTGTCATTGTATTAAATGAGCATGGGGTATTATCACGCGTTGTTGGGCTTTTTTCGGGGCGTGGTTATAATATAGAGTCTCTTACAGTTGCACCACTTGATGATAAAGAATTCTCAAGGATAAATATCGTTACTTTAGGCGATGAAAAAGTTTTTGAGCAAATTATTAAACAACTTCATAAACTCATACCTACTTATAAGGTAATTGATTCTAGTGATTTTATAGAAAAAGAAACAGCTTTGGTAAAGATTGCTTTAAATGAAAATTTTGCAGGCTTAGATGCTATATTAAAAACTTATAATGGCAGTGTGACTTATAGTGATGATGAGTTTATTATAGTAATGGCAAGTGATGATGCAAAAAATATCGATAACTTTTTAAAAACTATGAAAAAGTATAATCCTATTAGTGTAGTTAGAAGTGGTTCTATTTTAATGGAGGTAAAATGAAAATTAGTGAAATTGCTAAATTTTTAGGTATAGAATATTGTGGAGAAGATATAGAAATTACAGCTTTAAATTCGTTAAATAATGCAAGTTTTACTGAACTTAGTTATTGTGATGGAGAAAAAAACTCTAAAAAAATCGCAAGTAGTGGAGCTGGGGCTATATTAATCTCAAAAGAATTTGAAAATTTAGTTTCAAAAGATTGCATTAAGTTAGTCGTTGATAACCCACATTTATCTTTTGCGCTTTTAAGTAAGCTTTTTGCTAAACCTTTAATCTCTAGTGAAAAGAAAAATTCTAAAATCGCTAAAAGTGCTAAGATTATGCCAAATGTTTATATAGGCGAAAATGTCCAAATAGCTGATCATGTAGTGATAATGGCAGGTGCTTATATAGGCGATAATGTAAGTATAGGTGAATATACTATAATCCATCCAAATGCTGTGATTTATAATGACACTAAAATAGGTAAAAAATGCCATTTGCTGGCAAATTGTGTTATAGGTAGTGATGGTTTTGGTTATGCGCATACAAAAAATGGCGAGCATTATAAGATTTATCATAATGGAAATGTTATTTTAGAAGATTTTGTAGAAGTTGGAGCTTGTACGACTATTGATAGAGCAGTTTTTGAAAGCACTATCATAAAGCAAGGCACAAAGATTGATAATCTTGTTCAAGTAGGGCATAATTGTGAAGTAGGGGAGAATTGTCTTATAGTAGCTCAAAGTGGAATTTCAGGTTCAAGTATTTTAGGTAAAAATGTCACTATGGGTGGACAAAGTGCTACAAGCGGGCATTTAGAAATAGGAGATTTTGCAACCATAGCCGCAAGAGGCGGGGTCACTAAAAATTTAGAAGGTGCTAGGGTTTATGGTGGTTTTCCTATCATGCTTCAAAAAGATTGGTTAAAATTTCAAGCAAAAATTATCACAGCTTTTAGGGATAAACATGAGTAAAAAAGTATTTAAAACTATAGAATTACATGGTAGTAAAAGTGGAGAAATAAGCCTTTGTAATCTTTCTAATCCTTATGGTATAGGAAGCAATGATGTCTTAAGTATAGGTGTGGCTTTAAAAAAGGAAAATGGAATAGATTGGAAAGTTCATATTCCTTATGAAAATTTAAAAGATCTTATCCTAGCACTTCAAGAAATAGAAAAAAGCAAAGCCTAGTTTAGAAACTAGGCGTATTTAAATCCCGTTTTCTTCCTGCGCTAATAATTAAAACAAAATTAAGCACAATCAAAACATATATAAAAGTTGGTATAGGGAAGGCGTCGCCATTTGCATAAGAATGAAGCCCAGAAAGGTAAAAATTTACTCCAAAATAAGTCATTAATATACTATAAAAGGCTAAAACACTAGCACTTGCAAAAACAAAAATAAAATAAGTTTTGAAAATAAATCTTAAATGTAGTACCATGGTATAAACTACAATAGAAATCAAAGCCCAAGTTTCTTTTGGATCCCAACCCCAATATCTTCCCCAGCTTTCATTAGCCCAAACTCCGCCTAAAAAATTTCCTATCGTAAGCATTGCAAGTCCTATTATCATAGACATTTCATTAACGCAGTGTAGTTTGGTGATATTTAAATCTATATTTTTATTTTTACCTCTTAAAGTAAAAAGAATTAAACTCAAAATCCCTATAATAAAACAAAGTGCTAAAAATCCATAGCTTGCTGTTATAATAGAAACATGAATATTAAGCCAATATGATTTTAAAACAGGTATTAAATTTCCAATTTGAGGATCCATAAAGCCAAGATGAGCTACAAAAAGCGAAATGCCTGCTAAAAAGCTCGCACCACATAAGGCTAAGAGTGATTTCTTAAAAAATATCACAGCACTTATCGCACAAGCAAAAGCTATGTAAATCATGCTTTCATAAGCATTACTCCAAGGAGCATGCCCACCTACATACCAACGAATGATTAAAGCTAGTGCATGTATGATTACACACATGCTTAAAATGATGTAAAAAAATCTATATACAAAAGTCGACAAAGAGATATTTTTTAATATAGTATAAAAACTTAAAAAGAAAAACACTAATGCAAAGCTAATATAAACAAAAGTTAGATTATCAAAGATATTATAATGATTAAGCAGTATTTCAAGATCTAATCTTTCTTTTGGCGGTAAAACACTACTTCCATAGTGATTTTGAAAATCTTTTAAAGATTGCAAAAATTCATTTGCATCTTGCCATTGATTATTTTCAACACCATTGCGAACTTGTAAAAAATAGCTAACTAAAAGCATTTGTAAACGCTCTACATCTTCTTTTGCAAAAGGTAAAATTTGCACCGGAGAATACCACTTTAAACTTTGCTCATTAATATCAGGAAAAATAGTTAAAGCTTGACCGCTATAAATATAATATGCATGATTTATTTTTTCATCTAAGGCTAGCAAATCTTTATCGAAGTTAGTTCTTAGTGAGGGCTTTTTGCGGTTAGCTTCCTCAACATAATTACTAAGTTTATATACTCCATTATCAAACACATTATCAAATGCTATGTATTTTTCATTTATATCTGCGCCTATTAATTCTCTTAGCTTGCTTGTTTTTGTAGCTATCATTTTGATTTTTCTAAATTCTTTAGGATAAATCATCATTGCTAGAAAAATTTGATCATAGTGAAGATTTAAAAATTTTTCTTTTTGAGTGATTTTATAAACAAATTCCATTGCCAAAGTATCTAAAGGTTTGATTCTACCATTATGATCTTGCACAAGTAATCTTGCAAAATTTAAAGAATGTTCATAGGAATTTTTTTGCAAATTTGAGATTAAATTTAAAATTTCATTTTTATTTTCTTGTGCAAAAAGCGAAGTTTGTAAATTTGCAAAAAGCAAAATAAACAATACAAAACTTTGGCCTTTTTTTAAATAAATGCTTAAACGATGAAATCTTGAGTTTTTGTCAAATAAAACCCATAAAAATCCCAAAATCAATAAAGTATAACCTATATAAGTAGGGATTTTACCAGGATCTTTATTGACTGAGAGTATAGTGCCTTGCTCATCTTGATCATAAGAACTTTGAAAAAATCTATATCCACCATAATCAAGAACATTATTCATAAAAATATCATAATCTAACTCAATATTGTTTTGCTTATCTATGATTTGAATTTTTGAAGTATAAGAAGATGGACTCATAGAGCCTAAATAACGCTCTAGTATAAAATCTTTTAAGTGTAATGCAAAAGGAAGTTTGATTTCTTTAGGCCCCCAATTGATAGTAAAATCTTTTCCCTGTAAGTTAAAATGCATTGCTTGTTTGTTTGTAAAATTTGGATTTAAGATTATTTGTGTATTTGCTTTTTGATAATTAATGTTTAATTTTAAGCTAGCAGGTGTAATAGAATCTTTTTGCGGAGTGTATTTGATGGAGCTTATGATTAATTTTTCACCATTTAAGTCTATAGTTTTTTCAAAATGCTTTTGAGTTAGCGGGGTAAAGCTAATAGGAAATTCAAAACTAGCATTAGTATCAAAATCAGTAATTTTTATAAATTCTTCCCTAGTAACTATGGTGTTAGAGCTTTGATTTTCTCTTATATGCATTCCACCTTCTAAGCCAAAATATCTAGTAAGTCCAGCACCGATTAAAATCACTATAAAAGATAAATGTAAAAGCAAGATAGAGTATTTTTTCTTTTGAAAAAGCTTGTTATAAAATATTACTCCGATTAAATTTAAACCTAGTAATAAATGTAACATATCAAACCAAGCATTATTATAAATCAAAGCTTTAGCCGCGCTAATACCAAAATCATTTTCTATAAAGGTCGCCACAGCACAAGCTATGGCGTATATACTCATTAGCAAAAAACTCATTGCAAAAGAAAAAAAATACTGCATTTTTAACCCTTAAATATTATTTTCTTTATAAAAATGTATAAGTTTTTGCGCTATGGCTGCTTCATCTAAATTTTGATTTTCTTTTTGGTTTAAAAACTCCATTGTAGCGCTTAATCTTTTTGCGCTAATAAAACCAGGATAATTTAGCAAAGTTTGGCTGTTTTTGTTTAAAATTACAATGGTAGGGGTGGCTACTATATTATAAATACTAGAAAGTTCAGCTGTACTTAAGTCACTTTTATGGTTTTTATAAAATGTATGAATTTTTTTATAGCTTATATTTATATAATATGAGCTGTATTTTTCTTTTATAAGTTCTTGTATTTTTTTATCATTTTTAATTTCTTCTTTTAATTTATCACAATAAAGGCAGTGATTTGCGCTAAAAATGATTAAAATATTTTTATCATCACTTTTTATATTTGTATTATCTTTAAATAAATGAGCTATTTCTTCATAAGATTTTTTATCTAAATCATTTGCTTTTTGCAAATTTTCTTTAGAAAATTGTGTGCCACTTGAGATTAAATTAGAATCAAGTTTTTCTTCATTAGAACAAGCTATAAAAAAAATACTTAAAAAACTAAGTGTGAGTATTGTTTTAAACATTTAAAATCCTTGAAAAAGTTAGGAAAAGTCCTTATTCGCTATTATAGCGAATAAGGTTATAAGATAGTGTTAAAGAAAGTATAAAGCATTAAAAATAAAAATACCAAACCAGTGATTAGCATTGCAAATCCTGCAAGTTTAGCTAGCCATTGATATGCTTTGAAGTTACTTTTATTTTCATATAAAGTGCTTAATTTTCCACTTTCTTTTAAGCGTTTATACCATACGCTTCTTTCTTGTTTAATCTCTTCTTCACTAACATTTCCTGAGAAAATCACCATATCCATAGGGAAGCGATCTGCTCTAAAATGTGTATTAAAGAAGTGAATTGCAAAAATAAATCCTGTAGCAAGTAAAGCTTCATCAGAGTGAAGTAGGGTTGCTAAGTTGATTGCTTCACCTGGTAAAAATTTACCAAAGAAAGCAGGAAACCATAAAATAAGCCCTGAAATACCAATGATAAACATACCCCAAAATACTGCTAAATAATCAAATTTTTCCCAATAAGTCCAGCGATCAAATTGCGGTCTTGGACCAAAGCCAAAGAACCATTTAAAATGATCTTTCATATCTTTAAAATCTTGCCAATTTGGCATTAAAGAATCAGGCCCAAAAGTAGCTTTTAAAACTTTCATAAAGCTTATTTTACCAGTGATTGGATCCCTTGCTATATCACGGCGTTTCCAATTTACGATGATGATTTCTCCAATGTGAGAGAAAAATACTGCAAACATTACTATGGCTGAAATATGATGTATGGTTGCTGCGTTAATGATATCTCCACCCATTAAATCAATCATAGGCTTAGCCCACGCTGAATCATAGAATTTTTGCGGTAAGCCTGAGAATGCAAGACCCAAAAAGCTAGCTGCCATAAAGAAATGCTGAATTCTATGGAAAGTGCTAAATCTTCTTACTCTTACTTTATCTTCATGTGCTGCTTTTCTTGCTTCTTTCCATTCTTTAGGATATTTTATACGCATAGCAATTAAACGCAAGCACCAAAGTATAGTATGGGCTCCAAAGAAAACAAACACAGAAATTACCAAAATAGTCATGAATATATAAGCACCATGCAACCCAGGATATTTTTCGCCATCGCTATGATCAGCATGTGCCATCCAATTTACGAAATTTTCATTTGCATTTGGATGGCATGATTTACAAGTTTGAACACGATTAATTGGCGAGAGAGTTGAGCTTCTTTCACTTGATTTTAAAATATTGTGTTTGCCATGACAATCAGAACAAGTAGCAACACTTGGAGTTTCACCTGGAGTGCTTAAAAACATGCCTTTACCATGGAAAGTCATATGAAAAGTCGCGCTTTTTTGTTTATGGCATTGTGCGCATTTTTGATCGACTAATTGTTTTTGTGAATAAATTCCTGAATGTTTTGGGGTAATATGAATAGAGTGACAAGTCGCACAAGATGGTTTTTCTTTTTTCTTTTGCATATCTTGAGCAGGTAAAAACTCTTGCACTCCATGAGCGCTTTTTGCTAAAGCATTGCTTGCTTTTTCATGGCAAGTTGCACATTTTTGATTGATTAAGTTTTTACTTGCTGCAATATCAACTCTAATGCCTTTGCCTTTTTGAGCATGACAATCACGACAAGATGGGGTATTGCTAAATTTAAATCTTGAGTGAATAGTATCTTTAAACTCGATAATTTCTTTAGCTTTTTCCCATTTAACTGTGTCTATTTTTTCAACTTTTCTACCTGAAGTTATCCATGATTCAATGCCATCAAGCATTACAATAGAGTTCTTATAGCCAAGTTCTATAGCAACTGCAGCAGCTTGAGAAGCTTCAAATCTAAAACGATTTAAACCATAAAATACTAAATTTGCATTTTTATCATTAGGTAGTAAATTTTGCCAATTTTCCACATAGGTTGATATGGAATTAGGTATATAGCCATTAGCTTGTCTATCTTGCTCTGAATTGACATCAAAAAAATAAGTATTGTTTTGATCTAGCATTTCTTGAGCTTGCGCTAAGCTAATGCTTTTTACACCTTCTATTGAGCCTATTTCTCCATTAGCCTCAGCAAAAATAAATCCTGATGGCATAAAAAGAGTAAAAAGGACAATAAAAAGTCGAGTGATTAAATTTTTCAAGACTAGCTCCTTATTTTAAGGAAGAATTTTTCATTCTTCCTTTGTTTTTATTTACCATTTAGGATATTTTGTGCTTCTTGGATGTAAATTAAAGCTTCTTCTATGATTTTCTTAGAATAAGCAGGTCCATGAACACCCCAAGAACCATCTTTTTCTAGTCTATCAGCTATGGCTTGAGCTTGATTAGTTAAGCTTAGCACTTTTGATTTTTGCTCTACTGAAAGTTTGGTTTTTTCAGCAAAAGTTTTATCAATATTTGCTATGCCTTTTCTGATTTTCTCATAGCCTTCTTTAACAGGGTTTTGCCACTGCATTACTTTATCATAAATCATTTCTTGATTGCTAAAGTGAAGTTTTTCAGGCAAGGTTGATTGCACAGGGCTATGACAACCACTTGCACCAGGACCCATTAGATTAATATCACTAAAACTAGTTCTACCACAACTCCACATTAAATCAAGGAAAAATCTACCTTCATCATCTCTAGCTATAGTCCAACCACCAACTTTAGGTGATCTTTCTTTGCCTTCTGGTGGGTTAAGTGTTTTTGCGGTTTTGTCTACTTTGATATTCCAAATATGTGAAGCTCTAACATTATCAAAACCACCTTTGTCAGGGTTTTGAACTGCTCCAAAGTTTTCACAACTCATCATATTTGGCATGTGACAAGCTGTACAGCTATCTTTTGCGTGAATTCCACCTTTTTTAAAAAAACTAGCTTGGGTTTCATGGCAATCTTTGCAAGTTTTTTTAAGTTTTGTTTTAGTATAACCGCTTTTCCAATCATTAAAAGTTACTTCGTGTGGATCATGACAAGTATTACATCTCATACCCTTATCATAGTGTGCTGAAGAATACATTTGAGCACCTTCTGTACCACATGCAGGACAACTTGATTTAAAATACGCATTGAAAGGTTTTCTAGGATTGATTTTAGCATCGGTTTCATTATATGAAAATCTTTGATGACATCTTTCGCAATTTGATGGCATCCCCGCACCTCTTGCTCCATAAAGATGTGCTCCAGCTCCGTGGCATTCTTCGCAAGTAATACCTTTTGAGATGGTATGTTTTTGAAGTTCTTTTGGATTACCTAGTGCTTTGTAAAATTCTTCCTTGCTTTTAAAGTCAAATTTAAAAGTATGACATGTTTCACAATATGCAGTAGCAGGCTGGAAAACTGCTTTTTCTTTATAAGTTGCAGCATAAGAGTTTGTCCCCCATACTTGAGAACCATTTCCTCCAAAATCTTCCATTTTGGTAGGAAAACCAGGTGCAAATGCAGCTATTTTTTGTGCCATTTCAGGAGTTAAAAACTCACTCCAAAGTCTTGAAAATTGATTGCCTCCAGCGGTTAATTTACCACTTAAATCACTCAAATTTCCATCTTCAACATGGTAGGTTCCACGCACAAGCCATCTATCTATAAAACCATATTTTGTTCTTGGTGTTCCAATGAGAGCATAAACATCATTTGGATAAATTCCATCAGGTAAAATAGTAGCTTGAGAGTTATACATAGGTTTTTTTAAACCTTCAGCTCCACCAACTTCTTCCATTTCATGCGGAAAACGCACGGTTTTTGCATGGCGAGAACGCTCCCAAGAAGCATATTGAGCAGGGTGACACTCACCGCATTTTTTTGGGCCTACAAATTTGTTTGGAAAATCCAAAAAAGATTCATAAGGCAAGTGATAAGTAATAGAAGCTTGTTTTAAATCATGCTCAGTAGCAAATTTAGCCCCATTTTGATTTAAAACCCAGTTTTCTGTTCTATCACTATGAGTAAATTTACCTACCAAACGCCCTTCTTTTTCATATTTAAAAATAGGGTGATGTTTGTAAAGATAGTCAAAAAATGCATCCTCTTGAGCTACATAACCATCAAGAGTTCTAGGCTCTGAAGAAGCAAAAGCTTGCGAACTTAAACTTATACCTAAGGCTAAACAGGCATAGGTAGCAACCTTAGCTAATTTGTGTTTCATAACTTCCCTTTCGCGTGTTTTGTTAAAAGATAAAAATACTCTTATTTATTATCTATTAACTATTAAAGTATAATTGTGACTATTTTTTAATAAAAATTAACTTAAAATATATTTATATTTATTTTTTATTAATTTAAATAATAAAAATTATCATATAGAAAAAGAAGATATTTGCTACATACTAAATTCTACTTATAGTCCCCACTACCTTACCCACGATTAAAAAATCGCCATTTTGATAATGTACATCTGCATAACTTAGATTAAAAGAGTGTAGATAAACTCCGCCTTTATTGCTTTTAAAAATTTGTTTGATGAATAAACCATCTCTAGTATTTACTGCAAAAACCCCACCTTCTTTAAAGCTTTTGCTTTTATCTACTAAACACAAAGAATCATCTTTGATTTCAGGTTCCATGCTATCGCCTATACATGGGATGATATCACAATCTTTTGAGCCAAAAAAATCACTGAGTTTTTCATCTATAATCACTTCAGAAAAACTTACATTATCATTTAAAGCCCCACCTCCCATAGAAGCATTAACATCATAATATTTTAAAACATTATAGTTTAGATCAAGTGATGGAGTATTGCTCTCAAGAGAGTCTTCATAAAAAAATGCATTGATATTGATATTTCTTTCATTTAAAAAATGAAGTATTTGTTTATAAGGTATGGAATTTCTAAATTTCATACTATAAAAGGTATCAGGATTGATATTTAGCATTTTGGCTACATCAGAATCTTTGGCATTTTTTATGCCTTCTTTTTGGAGTATAAATTTAAGTTTATCAGTAATTTCATTCATTTGCATAAAAATCCTTTTAAATAAAAAGTATTTTAGCAAATTTACTTTTATTTTGCAAGAATTATTTTAAATTAAAAGATATTTAGCTTCCAAATTCATGGAAGCTAAAAAATTATTTATTGATTAAGCTTTTGATGTATTGATCTACCATATATAAGCCATTGCCATTGTCGCTTATGAGTTTGATTTTATCTACTATACCTCTAAAAAGTGCTTCTTCTTCGTGTTGTTCGCTTACATACCATTGCAAGAAATTAAAAGTTGAATAATCTTTACTTGAAAGCATAAAATCTACAAGATTATTAATAGAAGCGGTAATGCTTTGCTCATGCTCAAAAGTTTTTTCAAACACATCAAGCAATGATTTAAAATCATTATCAGGTTTTTTAACTTCTTTTAATTCTACTTTAGAATCAGTTTCATTCAAATAAGTGATGAGTTTTCTAGCATGATCACTTTCTTCTCTTGCATGCTCAAACAAAAATGCCCCAGCACCATCAAAACTATGCTCATAGCACCATGAACTCATACTCAAATACAAATTTGCTGCATACATTTCTTTATTAATTTGCTCATTTAATAAAGCTACTACTTCTTTAGATAGCATTTTTTTCTCCTTTTTTAATAATGATTTTATAATGATATATTTTAAAGTTTAATTTATACTAAATTTATATTTTATGTATAATTACGCTAAAAAATAAAGAGTAAAAATGAAAAATAAAACTTTTAAAGTTGATAAAGCTATCACAAGCAAAAATGAAGACTTGTTTGGTAGAAAAAAAATCGCCATGGCGTTAGCAAGAACTATAAAATATTATAAAGATAAAGACAGTGTTTCTATAGGTATTATAGGGGATTGGGGTAGCGGGAAAACTTCATTTATAAATATGGTTTTAGAAGATTTTAATGATGATAAAAAATTCATTATAATAAATTTTAACCCTTGGAATATTTCCACTAGAAAACAGCTCATTAGTGATTTTTTTACAAAACTTTCTATTGAAATTGGAAGAAAAAATACTTCTAAGCGGTATAAAAAATTGAGCAATGGTTTAAAAGTTTTATCTTATACATTTAAACCATTTAAATTTATACCTGGATTAGATGCTTTTGCTAGCATTGCTTCTGAAATAAGTGATAATATTAGCAATGCTCTTCAGGAAATAGCTGAGATGGCAGAAAAAAATTTAGATACCACCAAAGAAGAAATCAATAATGCAATTAAAAAAATAGATAAAAAAATTATTATAGTTATAGATGATCTTGATAGATTAGCCGATACAGATATACAAGAAATTTTTCAACTTGTTAGATCTATAGCAGATTTTAAAAACACCATGTATATTCTTGCTTATGATAATGAAATAGTCACTAAAGCCTTAGACAAAATCCAAAAAGATAAAGGCGAAAGATATATAGAAAAAATAGTGCAAGTTCCTATAGTGCTACCTAAATTAAATAAAGCTAATTTAACAGCGATTTTTATGCAAAAAATCGAACAATTTAACTTTACTTATGAAAAATTCGATAAGAATGAATTTATAGAGAATTTAAATACAAATAATTTTGTAGGTGCTTTTGAAAATATAAGAGATATCAATAGATACTTAAATGTTTTAAAATTTGAAATGAGCGCTATAAAACAAGAGTTATATTTGTATGATTTTGCCGTGATTACTTTGTTTAAAGTTTTTGAACCAAAATTTTATGGGTTTATTTATAATCACTTTGAGATTTTTGCTGGAACTGCTTTAGCTAGTTATGAGATCGACAGAGAAGAACAAAAATATATATATGTTAAAATGATTGATGAACAAATGGAAAGTTTAAATAAACTAAATAAAGAAATTGTTAAAAATTTATTAATTTTTGTATTTCCTAGAATAGAGCAGTTATACAATAGATTTTATACTTCAAAAAATGAAGTAGAATATACATACAAAAATAGGATAGCTTCGCGGAAACATTTTCAAGATTATTTTGTGTTAAATTTTGCAGAAAATGTTATTAGAAAAGAAACAATAGATAAAATTTTAAAGGCAAATTCACACCAAGAGTATGATGATATTTTTAATGAGTATGATTTAAAAGAACTTGAAAGATTTAAACAATTAACTTTTAAAATGAGCATTTATGCCAAAGACTTTAAAAGCAGTGAATTTATTTATTATCTTTGGAGTATTTTTGATGAATTTTATGAAGAAAAAGATTTTTATTACTTTAATAAATGCAGAGCTTATTTGGAGATATTTTTTATTCTTAAAGAAAAGGAAAATATAGTTAGCGATAAATTGCTTGATGATACCTACTCACTAGATGCAAGAATGTTATTTATATATAGTTACAATTATTTTATGAAAGAAAAAGAGTATTTATGTGAGAAAGAATTAAAAATATTATTAGACAAATTACTTCAAGAAGATAGTGAAAAAGTAAAAGAAAAAATATCAACACATGTCCGTGTTTGTGAGAAAAAATATAACAAATATTTTGAAAATACTTTTAAAATTTTTGTACAAAATTCAAAAATATTTTTCTTGATTTTGGAAAAATTTGCGAGAAAGGAAGATGGTGGTCAAAAATATATAAGTCAAAACTTATCAGATTATTTTACTAATTATAGTGAGCTAAAAACTATGATCGAAGAAGCTTTTAAAAATTCTACTGATGAACAAAAAGAGCTTATAGAATTTTATAAAAATGACTTGCAAAAAAAAGTTTTGCGGTATATTAATCCAAGAGGATATGTTGAAAAATAATATTCTTTTGTTTAAAATTGCAAATTTATTTATTATCAAAGGTTAAAAATGCAAGAATGGTTAAAAGTAGATGAAGAAACTTTAAAAAACAAAGTGCGTGAAGTGTATTTTTCAAAATTTTCTATAGTTGGTTCTAAGATAGATTTTATCATCACGCAAAAGCACAAAGACTTAGGCGAGATTAATTTATTTTGGGCTGAAGCTAAGCAAGGCATAAGTGATATTAAAAAATCATTCATTCAGCTTATTTTAACCATAGGAAAGCATAAATTTCACGCCGAGCAAACACCTGCTTTAATAGGTGCATTTGATGCTGAAAAAATCGCATTTTTATCTTTTTCTAAAATTCAAGAAGTTTTTTATAAAAACGACATAGATTGGAGTGTAATGCCAAGTGATCACACAAGCGAGCAGTTTTTAAAACTTTTAAAAGAATTAGATGAAATTTTAAACGAAGCTTTGATTTTTTACTATGAGAAAAATGATGAAGAATTAAAAAATTTCATAAAAGAAAATTTAACAAACGAAAACATAAGCAAATTTAAAATCGACAAAAACAACTTTGTAAGCATATATCACAAATGGAGCAAAAGTGTAAAAGAAAGCATAAGTATAGATTGGGACTTAGCCAAGAAAAACGGCATTATCGATGCGGACTTTTACCTAGCTGATTTACTCTCAAACGAAAATCAAACCATAGTAGAAAAGCTTTTTGCTATTTTAAATAAAGATCATTATGAATTTAATGCCAAAAAGACAGATCTAGGCTCTATCGCTACAGAAAAAACGGGCTTTAAAGACAATCAAAAAGCACATAAAGATTTTTGGGCTATTTATGAGCGTCCGCCTTTGGAGGAATTTTGGGATTATATGATAGAGCGTAGGGATTTGCTTGTAGATCAAGACATTAGAGAAAGAAAGGGGGCGTTTTTTACTCCAAGAATTTGGGTAGATAAGGCTTGTGAGTATTTATCAAAGGCTTTAGGCAAAGACTATGAAGAGAAATACTATATATGGGACTGTGCTGGTGGGACAGGAAATTTACTAGCAAATTTCACAAATGCAAAAAATGTTTTTTGCTCTACCATAGATAAAGCAGATGTTGATGTGATACATGAGCGTATAAAAAATGGTGCAAATTTATTTGAAAATCATGTTTTTCAATTTGACTTTTTAAATGATGAATTTTTTGATAAAGTAGATGATAAAGGCAATGTCATTTATAAATCAAAACTACCTTCAAATTTACAAGAAATTTTAAAAGATGAAAACAAACGCAAAAACTCATCATTTTTATAAATCCACCTTATGCAGAAGCGGCCACTTCAACTCAAATTACAAAAACTGGAAAAAATAAAGCAAAAGTGGCAAGAGAAAATAGAATTTGTGAAAAATACAAAGAAATCTTAGGTAAAGCTAACAACGAACTTTTTGCACAATTTTATATAAGAATATATTGTGAGATCGATGGAGCTGTACTAGCTACTTTTTCTACTTTAAAATATGTAAATAGTTCTAATTTTTCTAAATTTAGAGAAACTTTTAAGGCTAAATTTTTAAAAGGCTTCATAGCACCTTCTTATACTTTTGATAATGTAAAAGGAAAATTTCCTATAGGATTTTTAATATGGGATATGAGTCAAAAAGATGAGCTTAAAAAGGTAAGGCTTGATGTGTTTAATGAAAATGGAAATTTTTTAGGTAAGAAAATTTTTTATTCTTACGAGAAAAGTAAAAAGTTAAATGAGTGGTATAAAAATTTTTATGTTAAAAATAATGAAATAGCTATCATGAATACAAGAGGCAATGATTTTCAAAACACTAACTATATTAGAATTACAACACTAAACAATTACAACCATACAAATATAATTAGTTATCAAAATTTGATACAAACTTCCATTTATTTATCTGTGCGTCATGTTATACCTGCTACTTGGATAAACGATAGAGATCAGTTTTTATACCCAAACAAAGCATATCAAAACGATAAAGAATTTCAAAGTGATTGCTTAGCTTTTATGCTTTTTCATGGGCAAAATCGCATAAGTGCAAAAGAAGGTGTAAATCACTTCATACCTTTTAGCGAGAAAGAATTAGGCATTACCCAAGAAGCATTTAAGAGTGATTTTATGTATAAATTTATAAATGGCAAGATAAAAAATGAAGATGTTTTATTTGATGATACACTAGGCAAGGTGGAATTTTCTAATGAAGCAAAAGAACTTTTAAAAGCAGGTAAAGAGCTTTTTAAGTATTATCACACACATAAAGAAAAGGCAGGGTATTTAGTAAATGCTTCTTTGTATGATATAAAAGAATTTTTTCAAGGTAGAGATGAAAAGGGAAAAATGAACATGCCTAGCAAAGCAAAAGATGAGCATTATAAAATTTTACTTAGTGATTTGAATTTAGCTTTGGATGTTTTAGCTAAAAAAATCGAACCAAAAATTTATGAATATGGTTTTTTAAGAGAGTGATTGGCTAATACTAAAAGAAAATATGCTACCTTTTTGTGGACTAGATTGAATTTTTAAAGAGCTTTTGTGTAATGTGAGTATTTTTTTAACTAAAAACAATCCTAGTCCAAAAGAGTTATTTTGTGTTGAGTTTGCTTTGTAGAATTTTTTTGTTATAAATTTAAGGTGTTTTTCTTCTATGCCTACACCTTGGTCTATGATAGTAAAATTTTGATTTTTTATGATGATTAACACCTCTTTTTTGCTGTATTTTAAGGCATTGTCTATTAGATTAATGATAACTTGTTCTATGAGAAATTTATCCGCTATGATAAAGCTTGTTTGGCCTTGAATTTTCAACCTATCATCTCTAAAACTTTCTAATAAATTTTTACTTAAAGCATATAGGTCGAATTTTTCTAAATTTAAAGAATCAAAATTAAGATTAAAAACAAAATTGAGTTTATGTGTTAGTTGGTTGATTTTTACGCTTTGTTTGTGAATTTTTTCAAGTAAAAATAATTTCATATTTCCATCATTAGTTTCTTTTAAAGATTGCAAGCTCAAATCTATAACGCTTATAGGGTTTTTAAGCTCATGTGATATAGCGCTGATTACATTGCTTAATTGGGTGTTTTTGGTTTGAATTTTCTTAGCTTGTTTTTTGTTTTTTAATTCTTGCTTGATGAGTAATTTTTTAATTTTCAATAAGCGTAAATTTAAATTTTTTAATTCATAAACGAAATTATATTTTAAAATGAAATTAGTATTTGATTTTATACTTTTAACAAACAATAATAATTCTTGAAAATAATTTTTGAAAAAATAAAACACAACAAAATAAAACACAACAAGTACAAGTAAAAAGAAAGAAAAAATAATAATATTTTTAATCCAAAAATTTTGCACTAAAGAATGTATTTTAGGATATACAATGATGATGTATTGATAGTTTTTATAAGCATAAGCTTTAAAATAAATTTCTTTTTGCTTATAAAAATCATGGGTAAAATTAGACTTAAAATGTTTTAGAAAATAAGAATAATCTTTTAATGATGAAAAAATATCATCATTTTGTTTAATGATAAAATCTGCTCTAGTATTTTGAGAAAATTGCTTGATATTATTGGAATTTAGTGTATCTAATAACTGAAATTGTAAAACATCATTGAGTGTTTTTAGTTTTTGCTCATAAGTATTTTTTACCGTAGTATTGATATAGCTTTCATTGAAAAAATAAAACAATATAAAAAAAGCAATACAAAAAAATCCAAGTGTAAAAAGGAAAAATGTTTTTATTTTTAGCACAATTTATAACCCACCGAGCGCACTGAAATGATATTTTCCTTAATTTGTGGAATTTTTTGTTTTAATCTTAAAATAGCTGTATTGATTGTCTTATCGCTTGTTGTGTCATTTTTCCATACTTGCTCACTTAAAAATTGACGGCTTAGAAGTTGATTTTTGTGATTAAAAAAACACTTGAGTAGTTCTACATCTAGGGTTGATAAATTTTCAAATGTATTTGTTTGATAAATTAATTTTCTTTCTTCTATATATAAAGTAAAATCTTGATAAGAAATTTGTTCTTTTGGAGTTTTATTTCTTTTAGTTACAGCTTTGATTCTAAATAAAAGTTCATTAAAATCAAAAGGTTTGCATATATAATCATCACAGCCTTGCTCAAAACCTTCTAAAATATCTTTTTGTAAAGTCTTTGCACTAAGAAAAATCACAGGCTCCATATAACCTTTTTTTCTTAATTGTTTTATCATCTCTACACTATCGCCACTTGGTAAATTTCTATCCATGATGATTAAGTCTATTTCGTTTGTATCTAGAAAGGTTTCTAAGTCAAAAAAATCAAAATAACTATAAATTTTTATATTTTCTTGACTAAGTTTTAAACTAATTAACTCATTTAAATCTTTATCATCTTCTATCAAAATAACATTTAGCATATAAAATTATATCAAAAAATACATGTATCCAAAATGTTTCCAAGTTTTTTTAAATTTTCATTACTTTTTAACTAAGGAGAAAAAATGAAAAAACTTTTGGCTTTAAGTGTAGCTACTTTTGTTAGTCTAAACGCAGCAGAATTAAAAATAGCAGGTTCATCTACTGTCTATCCTTTTACTTCTTTTGTTGCTGAAGAATATGCTGTTATAAAAAATACAAAAACACCTATAGTTGAAAGTCTTGGCACAGGCGGTGGTTTTAAAGTGTTTTGCGAGGGAATTACTGATATTTCTAATGCTTCAAGAGCAATTAAGCCAAGTGAATTTGAAACTTGTAAAAAATCAGGTGTGAGTGATATAGTCGGTATTATGATAGGTTATGATGGCATAGTTTTAGCTCAAAATAAAATCAATGAACCGTTAAATATAAGCTTACATGAGTTATTTTTAGCTTTGGCCAAAGAAATTCCACAAGATGGAAAATTAATCCCAAATCCTTATACAAATTGGCAACAAATCAATAAAAATTTACCAAATAGAAAAATTACAATCTATGGTCCTCCATCAAGTTCAGGGACAAGAGATAGTATAGAAGAGCTTGTAATGGTAGATATTTCTAAAAAAATTCCTGAATACAAAGGTGCATATAAAACTATACGCCAAGATGGAGCATTTATACCAAGCGGTGAAAATGATAATTTAATTGTTTCAAAACTTTCTGTTGATAAAGAAGCTTTTGGGCTTTTTGGATACGGATTTTTAGCTAGCAATGATGATAAAATTAATGCTGCTTACATTGATGGTGTAAAAGCTGATGAGAAGAATATTTCCGAAGGAAAATATAAACTAGCTCGTTCTTTATTTATATATATGAATGCTAAGAAAAATCCAGAAGTATTTGAATTTGCAAAAATTTACATGAGTGATGATTTAGCTAAAAGCGGGGCAGAATTAGAAAAAATAGGATTAGTTCCTTTGGATGAAAAAACTTTAAAACAAACCCAAAAACATATAGAAGAAAAAGGTTTATTAACTGATGAGCTTGTTAAAGCAGGGAAAGTTTTTTGATTTAGGATGAAAAATTGATAAAAGAAAAAATAATAAAATTAACACTTTTTCTTTGTGCTTTTGTTAGCGTAGTAGTAAGCTTTGCTATTATGCTAACGATTTTAATCGAGGCTTTAAAATTTTTTCAAAAAGAAAGTGTATTAACTTTTTTATTCTCAAGTCAGTGGGCAGCAGATGCTGCATTTGTAGGTGCTGATGGAAGTAGTAAGCATGGGGTTTTTGGTGCTTTGAGTTTATTTTGGGGAACTTTTTATATTTCATTAATAGCAATGCTAACAGCCTTACCTTTAGGTGTAATGTGTGCTATTTATCTTGGAGTATTTGCAGGTAAAAAATCTAAAAACTATTTAAAACCTATTTTAGAAATCATAGCAGGAATTCCTACTGTAGTTTTTGGATTTTTCGCAGCCATAGTTGTAGCTCCTTTTATAGTGTGGTTTTTTTCTCTTTTTGGTATCAAAGCTAGTTTTCAAAGCGCCCTAGGTGCAGGTTTTATCATGGGTATTATGATAGTTCCTATAGTAGCTTCACTCTCACAAGATTGCATTGAAGCTGTAAGTTCAAAAAGGATAAATGGAGCTTATGCTTTAGGTATGACTAAAAAAGAAGTCGTATTTGCAGTAATTTTACCAGAAGCAATGCCAGGTATAGTTGCAGCTTGTCTTTTAGGACTTTCAAGAGCTTTAGGTGAAACGATGATTGTTGTTATGGCTGCTTCATTGCGTCCAAATTTAACAATGAATTTTTTAGAAGATATGACAACAGTGACTGTAAAAATAGTAGAAGCATTAAGTGGTGATCAAGCTTTTGATAGTTCTTTAGCTTTAAGTGCATTTTCTTTAGGGCTTGTGCTTTTTATTATCACATTAATCATTAATATTTTTAGCGTTTATTTGATCAATCGCTTCCATAAAAGGAAAAATTTATGAAAAGACTTTTTAAACAAAGAAAAAAAGCTTCAAAAAATTTCAAAAGATTCTGTAAAATAGGGCTTTATATAAACCTTATTTTTCTTTGTATTTTTTTATCAAGTGTAGGGTATCTTGGGATAGGAGCTTTTAAGCAAACTTACATTTATGCCCATGCTGATAGAAATAGCCCTTCATATGAGCTTTTATCGCGCGCTGAACAAAGGAAAATAAGAACTGGTCAAATCAAAGAAAAATCTTGGCTTTTAGCAAATTCTGAAGTTGATCAATATATGAAAAAAAATTACAATAAACTAAGCGATGAACAAAAAAAATTAGTTGATGAATTAGTTCAAAAGCAAGAAATTAAACTAAGTTTTAATACAAATTTTTTCCTTAATGGAGACTCTAAATCACCTGAAAATTCAGGAATTTTTGCTTCTGTGGTTGGAACTTTGCTTGTAATGTTAGTATGTATGGCTGTGAGTATCCCAATAGGAGTTGGAGCAGCTATTTATTTAGAAGAATTTGCTCCGCAAAATGTATTTACGCATTTTATAGAAGTATGTATAAATAATTTAGCTAGCATTCCTAGTATTTTATTTGGACTTTTAGGTCTTGGAGTGTTTATTAATCTTTTTGGCATGCCTCGTTCTAGTGCTTTGGTTGGGGGATTGACTTTGGCTATTATGAGCTTACCTATTATTATTGTTTCAACCAAAGCTGCTTTAAAAAGCGTGGATATTAATATGAAAAATGCAGCATATGCTTTAGGAATGACTAAAATTCAAATGATAAAAGGCATTATGCTACCTTTAGCAATGCCTATGATATTAACAGGTTCTATTTTAACTCTAGCAGGGGCTATTGGCGAAACTGCA
Organism: Campylobacter sp. IFREMER_LSEM_CL2127; assembly: GCF_025771745.1. Classification (NCBI taxonomy): domain Bacteria; kingdom Pseudomonadati; phylum Campylobacterota; class Epsilonproteobacteria; order Campylobacterales; family Campylobacteraceae; genus Campylobacter; species Campylobacter sp. IFREMER_LSEM_CL2127. The sequence goes on along the minus strand of NZ_JAKMQV010000001.1, from coordinate 93,197 downwards.
CCTTTGATGATTATAGGTATGATAGCTTTTATACCTGATGTGGTAAATAGTGTTTTTGCACCAACAAGTGTTTTGCCTGCTCAAATTTTTTCATGGTCAGCTATGCCAGAGCGTGCATTTTTAGAAAGAACAGCAGCAGGGATTATAGTGCTTTTATCTCTTTTGGTGATTTTAAATTTAGCAGCAATACTTTTAAGAAGATATTTTCAAGGAAAATAAAATGATAGCAAAAACAACAAATTTAAATTTATTTTATGGTAAAAAACAAGCTTTGTTTGATATAAATATGGAAATTCAAAAAAATAAAATCACAGCTTTAATAGGTGCTTCAGGCTGTGGAAAATCCACATTTTTGCGTTGTTTTAATAGGATGAATGACAAAATAGCAAAAATCTATGGTCTTGTTGAGATTGATGGAAAAGATGTTAAAAATCAAGATTTAGTTGTGCTTAGAAAAAAAGTCGGAATGGTATTTCAACAACCTAATGTTTTTGTAAAAAGCATTTATGATAATATTTCTTATGCTCCAAAACTTCATGGGATGATTAAAAACAAAGATGAAGAAGATGCTTTGGTGGAAGATTGTCTTAAAAAAGTAGGGCTTTTTGAGGAGGTAAAGGATAAACTAAAACAAAATGCTCTAGCACTTTCAGGTGGTCAGCAACAACGCCTTTGTATAGCAAGAGCTTTGGCTATAAAGCCAAAATTATTACTTTTAGATGAACCAACTTCTGCACTTGATCCTATATCTTCAAGCATTATAGAAGAGCTTATTAAAGAATTAAGTCATAATCTTTCCATGATTATGGTAACACATAACATGCAACAAGGTAAGCGCGTGGCTGATTATACTGCGTTTTTTCATTTAGGAGAACTTGTAGAATTTGGAGAGAGTAAGGAATTTTTTGAAAATCCTAAAGAAGAAAAAACAAAATCTTATTTAAATGGAGCTTTTGGATAATTTTTATTTATTTAGAAATTTTGATGATATAATTAATCAAAATTTCTAAAATACATTTGTTTATTCTTGAAATCAGCAAAATTAAAAATATATTCATCTTTAAAAAAGTAATTTTTAAGTAAAATTACTTTTTACTTTCAAAAAAAATATTAACAAAAAGAGCATTTATGGCAAACAAACAACTTTCGCTTAAACATCTTAGTATGCCTATATTACTTGAAATGTTTTTAAGGTATTTTTCTTTGATTATCAACACCGTTATGGTTTCGCAGTATTCTAACTTTTTAGTTGGAGCTATGGGTGCGGGTAATCAAGTAGCAGATTTATTTATCATCATTTTTAGCTTTTTAAGTGTGGGTTGTAGTGTAGTGATAGCCCAAGCTTTAGGGGCTAAAGATTATACTCTAGCAAGAAAGGCAATTCATCAAAGTTTATTTTTAAATGCTTTGCTTGGTTTTGTGTGTGGAGGTTTGATTTTATGGCATGGAGAGTTTTTACTCTATCTTTTACAAATTCCAAATGAACTTTTAAAAGACAGTGAAATTTACTTGCATATGCTTGGAATTTGTTTGTTTTTTGATGCTATGGGTATAGTTTTGGCTGCTATTATTAGGGTGTATAATATGGCTTATTGGGTTATGTTTACTACCTTATTGATGAATGTTGTGATATTTATAGGAAATTTTTATGTATTACATTTTACTAAGCTAGAGCTTTTTGGAGTAGGACTTAGTAATATACTTGGGCGTTTGGTAGCCTTTAGCATGCTTATAGCAATACTTAGTTTTAAGCTCAAAATTCATCTTAAAATTAAAGAGATGATAAACCTTGAAAAAGTGGTACTTAAAAAGATTTTTAATATCGGTGGTTTTGCAGCAGGAGAGCATTTGATATGGTTTATACAATACACCATAGCTTTTGCTTTTGTAGCAAGCTTGGGCAAAGAAAATTTAAGTGTTCAAACGATTTATTTTCAAATTTCTTTACTTATCATGCTAGTAGGGCAAGCTATAAGCGTAGCCAATGAAATTATCATAGGTAAATTAGTCGGCGCAAAATACTTAAATGTGGCCTATAAACATACATGGATAGCTTTATATTTTAGCGTGGTAGCAAGTGCTTTTGTAGCTTTACTTAATTATGTTTTGCAAGATTTTACCATGGGTGTGGTAAAGCTTGAAGAAAGTTTAAAAGAACTTATGATACCACTTTTTACTCTTTCAATTTTCTTAGAAATCTCAAGAACTTTTAATATAGTCATGGTGAATTCACTAAGAGCAAGTGGTGATGCGAGGTTTCCGTTTTTAAGTGGAGTTGTATTTATGCTTGGAGTTTCTTTACCGGTTGGCTATGTGCTTTGTTTTTATGCTGGACTTGGAATTTTAGGAGTTTGGATAGGTTTTTGTGCAGATGAGTTTTTGCGCGGTATAGTAAATTCATATAGATGGAAAAGTAAAAAATGGCAAGGCAAAGCACTAGTATAAAAGGAATTTTAGAATTTAAAGAATTTCGTTTTGCTTTTGAAAAGAAAAAACTTAAATATCTAAGACTTAGGATAGACAGGGATTTAAATTTCAAACTTAGCATACCGCTATATTATGAACAAAGAGATGTTTTAAGATTTTTAGAAAAAAATGAAAGCTGGATTAGAGCTAAAGAAAAAGAACTTTCTTTAAAAAGAGTAGTTTTAGCAAGTGATGAGTTGTATTTTTTAGGTAAAAAATACAAGTTAGTTTTTAACGAAAATCATAAAAAAGTTCTCATAAAAAAAGATAAAATCTTTGCAAAAAATCAAAAAGCCTTAGATCTTTTTTTAAGGCGTAGTGCTAGGGTGATTTTTGAATATCTTATAAAAAAATGGCAATTTATCCACAAGAGAAAGGTACAAAGAATTTGTATTAAAGAAATGATTTCAAGATGGGGTTCTTGCAATCATCAAAAAGCATATATAAACTTAAATTTAAAACTCATGCAAAAACCTATAAAAGTTATAGAATATGTGATTTTACATGAACTTACACATTTAATCTACCCACATCATCAAAAAGAATTTTATGATTTTTTATATAAATTTATGCCTGATTACAAGACAAGAGAGGTTTTTCTAAAAAGTCTTATTTTTTAACAAAAATTTATTTTAATTTAAAAAATCATTTATTAAAATAAATTGTTTTTAAATATCTTTTAAAGGAAAAACAATGAAAAGAAGAAATTTGTTAAAAGTAGGTGCTCTTGGTTTAGCTGCTATGCTTTTTAGCGGTGTGGCTTTAAATGCTAATGATGTGGTTGATTTTCCAAAAGATAAGCAAAAAGCTTTATTGCTCTCAAGTTCAGGCTATAAAGACACTGGGTATTTAAACCATGCTTTACCTTGGCTTAAAGAATTTGTTGAAAAAAATAACTTAAAAGGTAAAAAAGTAGCATTTATACCTTATGCAGGTGTTAGAAAAACTTATGAACAATATGAAGCACAAGTTGCTAAAGCTTTAGAAAGTTTAGGACTTCAAATAATTAGTGTACATAGAGGTAATGCTGTTGATATTGTTAAAAGTGCTGATGCTATTTTTGTAGGAGGCGGAAATACTTTTGAACTTGTAAATCAACTTTACAATAATAACCTAGTTGAACTCATTGCAAAAAGAGTAAGCGAGGGTGTGCCTTATGTTGGCTGGTCAGCAGGCTCAAATGTAGCAGGTGCAACTATGATGACAACTAATGATATGCCTATAGTTGAACCAAAATCATTCAACACTTTTAATATCTTCCCTCATCAAATCAATCCACATTTTATCTCAGGTAAGCCAGTAGGACATAATGGTGAAAGTCGTGAGGAAAGATTAGAAGAGTTTTTGATTGTTAATCCTAAAGTAGTTGTTTATGCTTTGCCTGAAGGTGTTGCATTGTTACTTGATGGCAAAAAAGCAAAAGTTTTAGGTATGGATAAAAATGCTCCACTTTTAAAACTTGAAAACAAAAAAGAAATTCAAAAAATCGCTATCGGTTCTGAATTTAACTACTAAAATAATAAGCTATCTATATTTTAGATAGCTTGTTTAAGCTTTCCTTAGAATTAAAATTGTTATATTTATGCTTTAAAAAATTTAATTTTAAGGTTTTTAACTTGCTTTTAGAAATTACTTTTGATTATAAATCTAAAAACGATATTTTTGAGTATTTGTTAGCTTATTATGCTAAAGATTATGTGTATGATTATGAGCAAAAAGATGAAAAAATCATCATTAAAATTAAAGGCGAAAAAGATGAAATTCAAGCCTTTTGTTCTAATTTAGAAAATATCAGCCATAGTGTTTTTTTAAACAAATTTGACTTAAAAGTTATAGAAGAAGATTTTACACCTATAAAAAAAGAAAAAACTTTCACCAAAAGAAGTTTTTTAACAAGACTCAATGCAAATGCTTATACTAATGGCGAGCTTGTAGAAAATGAATGGGATGTTTTTGTAGAAGAAGAGTTTAAGATAGAAGAGGATTTTATAAAAATCACTAAAGAAAATTTCTGCGATAATTTAAAAAAAGCCTTGGAAAAATTAAAAAACAAAGAAAAAATATATTTTAAAAACTCAAAAGGAATATATGCTTTTGAAATTTTTAATGAAGCATTAGATGATTTTTTAATGCCAAGCGATCCAAAGCATATCAATGTGTTTTTTTCTTGTAATAACGAGCAGTTTAAAATTTTAGCAGGGGTTGAAAAACCTCTAATGAAGCTTAAATTTAATGCTATTTTTAGACAAAATCATCAATTAAATCATGAATATTTTAAAATAAAAATATATGATAATCTTTTCTTATTTGCCTTATGTTTTGAGCTTGAAAAAGAAGGAATTAAGTTTTTAAATTTTAAAAAGCTAGAACATTTTGAAGATGATTTTGAAGTGGCTTTAATCGAAAATGAGCTAGTAGTTTGTAGGGGTTATGATTATATTTTACCTGAGTTTAAAAATTTGATTTTTCAAAAAGAAGATAAAAATTTTGCAAGAATTTCTTGTATATTGTCTGATTTTAAAGACAAAAAGCCTTTGCTTTTAGAACTTAGTAAAAAATATGATGATATTATTTTACTCGATAAAGAAATCAATCTTTTAAAACTAAATTTACCAAAAAGCTTTGATGAGTTTTATGAAACTATAAGTCAAGATGATGTTGCTAAGAGATTATTAGCTAATTATGAAAAAGAATTTATCCTAGTGCGAAAAGAACTAAATATGGCTAATAATTTTTTTAATCTTTTTGGCATGGTAGGGATGATTTTAGAGCTTGGTGAAGACGAGAAAAAAGCAGCATTAGCGCTTTTAGCTTTAGCAGATGAGAGTAAAATGGCAAAAGGTGTTAGGATAGATTTTAAGCTTAATGAGCAAAAAGAATTTGATTATACTAAGACCTTAAGAAGCGTGATGAGTTTTAAGCTTGCTGGAGTAGAAAATCAAATCATAGCCTTAGGTGTTGTTGAGAGTTTGGCGTATTTTTTAAGAGATTTATTTGATGATTTAAAGGCTAAAGAGCAAGTTGATTGTGCCGTGCTTAGTGGGAGCTTGTTTGAACATAAAAGCCTTAGTAAAAATGTATTTAAACACATACCATTTTTTAAGTTAAGCGATGTCCCACTTTGGATATGAAATTCACATTAAAGGGCTAGTGCAAGGCGTTGGCTTTCGTCCTTTTGTTTTTAATATAGCTAAAGAGCTTAATTTAAAAGGTGAAGTTTATAATAATAGCTTAGGCGTTGTTATAATCCTTGAGTGTAGCAATGATGAATTAGAAATTTTTAAAGAAAAACTTTTTGCTAATTTACCACCTTTAGCTAGGATAGATGATTTTAGCTTTTCTTATAAAAAACTTCAAAAAACTTATAATGAATTTAGTATAAGTACTTCACAAGATAGTGAAAAATTTAGCCCGATTTTAAGTGATTTTGCTCTTTGTGAGGATTGTTATAATGAATTTTATGATGAGAAAAATCCGCGTTTTAAATATCCTTTCATCACTTGTACAAATTGTGGGCCAAGATTTTCTATTATAAAAAAACTTCCATATGATAGAGTTAATACGACTATGGATGAGTTTAAAATGTGTTCTTTTTGTCAAAGCGAGTATGAAGATCCTACTAATCGTCGTTTTCATGCCCAACCACTCTCATGCCCAAAATGTAAAATTACTATTTTTTTAAAAGATAAAAATCAAAATATTTTAGCCAAAGATGAAAAAGCTTTTATCTTGCTTGCAAAGCTTTTAGAAGAAGGTAAAACCATAGCTTTTAAAGGTATGGGTGGGTTTCATTTAATTTGTGATAGTACAAATGAAAATGCTATAAATGAACTTAGAATACGTAAAAATCGCTCTAAAAAGCCTTTTGCTATTATGGTAAAAGATCTTAAAATGGCTCAAGAATTAGCTTTTATTAATGAAGCTGAGGCAAAACTTTTAACTTCAAATTTAAAACCCATAGTTATTTTAAATAGCAAAAATATCCATAAAAGCTTAGCACCAGATACTAATAAAATAGGTATTATGTTAGCTTATATGGGAACGCATTTAATGCTTTTTGAACATTTTAAAAAACCTATCATTGCAACAAGTGCCAATTTAAGCTCACAAAGCATTATTTATGAAGAAACAAAACTTTTAGAGCAACTTAGTGATGTGTTTGATTTTTATCTTGATTATGATAGAGCAATACACAATTCAAGCGATGATAGCATTGCTCAAGTTATTGGTAAAGAAGTAATGTTTTTAAGGACTTCAAGGGGTCTTAACCCACTTTATATCAATACAGCAGATATTTTTAATGCAAAAGAAAATATTCTAGCTCTAGGAAGTGAGTTAAAAAACGAATTTGCTTGTTTTTTTAAAAATCAAATTTTCATTTCTCCTTATATAGGCGATATGAAAAGTTTAGACATACAAGAGAGATTTTTTAAAATTTTAACTTTCTTTCAAAACTCTTATAAACTAAATTTTGATCAGATTTTAAGCGATAAACACCCACAATTTAACTATGTAAAAGAATTTAAAGATTATAAAAATTTTCGCGTGCAACATCACTATGCACATTTGTGTGCTTGTTTATTTGAACACAAAATTTACAAAAATGATGTTTTAGCTTTTGTTTTTGATGGAACAGGTTATGGAAATGATGGAAAAATTTGGGGTGGTGAGATTTTTAGAGCGAATTTAAAAAACTATGAAAGGTTAAATCATTTTAAAAATTTCAAACTAATTAATGCAGATATTAAAAATATCACAAATTTAGCTTTAGCTTTGATTTTTGATTTTAATTTGGAAAACAAAGCTAGCGAGTTTTTAGCTAATTTTTCTCAAGTAAAATTAAACAATCTTAAAAAAATTCACACTCAAAGCTCTTTATATACGAGTTCTCTTGGCAGGATCATCGATGCTTTTGGCGCTTTTGCTTTTGATATACAAAAGCTTGATTATGAAGCACAAATTGGACTTTTGATGGAAAAATATTATGATAAAAATCTTGATTATAGTTACAAATTTGATATCCATGAAAAAGAAATTTGCTTTAAAAATGCCTTTTTGCAAGCTTTAGAAGATAAAGATAAAATTAAAATTAGCACAGGTTTACTTAATGGCATTGCAAATTTAATTATAGAATATTCAAAAGATTTTAAAGAAGAAGTGCTTTTGTGTGGTGGGGTATTTCAAAATAAAACCTTACTTGAAATTTTAGATCGAAAAAAATTCACTTATAAGACTTCTTTGCAATTTCCTTGCAATGATAGCTCTATTGCACTTGGGCAACTTGTGCATTATTTATCTTTAAAAACTTAATAAAACTCATATTTTTTTAATACTTTTTTATATACAATAAAATAAAAATATAAAGGAAAGATTATGTGTAAAGATTGTGGCTGTTCTATTAATGGACATGAACATCATCATGATCACCATCATGAAAATCCAGCTTTAAAAGATGAAAAAACTATTAATGTTATTAGTAAAATTTTATCAAAAAATGATCATCAAGCAGCTCATAATAGAGAGCATTTCAATAAGTATAATACTCTTTGTATTAATCTAATGAGTTCTCCAGGAAGCGGTAAAACAACACTTTTAGAAGAAACTATAAAAACTTTAAAAGGTGATTTAAAAATAGCCGTGGTTGAAGGGGATTTAGAGACTAATAATGATGCAAACCGCATTATCAAAGCAGGAGGCTTAGCTCATCAAATCACCACAGGACAAACTTGTCATTTAGATGCTTTTATGGTGCATGAAGCTTTACATCATTTTAAACTTAGCGAACTTGATATAGTATTTGTTGAAAATGTGGGAAATTTAGTATGTCCTGCAAGTTATGATTTAGGCGAACATTTAAATGTAGTTTTACTTTCAGTAACAGAAGGTAGCGATAAGGTAGAAAAATATCCAGTGATGTTTAGAAAGGCTGATTTATTAGTCATTACTAAAGCCGATTTAGCTCAGCATTTTGACTTTGATTTCAAAGCAGCTTCTATGGCTGCTAAAAGACTAAATCCTAAAATAGATATTATGATTTTAGATAGCAAAACAAAAACAGGATTTGATCTTTGGATAAATTATCTAAAAATGAAAAAGGAGCTTAGCTAATGTGTCTTTCTATACCTTCTAAAATTTTAGAAATTGATGAGCTAAATTCAGCTATAGTAGAAACTTTAGGGGTTAAAAGAAGGGTGAGTTTAGACTTGATAAGCGAACCTTTAAAGGTAGGCGATTATGTGCTTATACATGTGGGTTTTGCTATGGAAAAAATCGACACTCAAGCTGCGCAAGAGAGTTTAAAAATTTATACTGATATAGCAGAGAAAATGCAAAATGGGCAAATTGATGAAAACGAAGGCGATATGGGGTTAAAAAATGGATTTAATTAATGATTTTAGAGATAAAGAAAGAATTTTAGCCCTAAAAGAACTTATTGCTTCTAAAATTACTAAGCCTATTAATATCATGGAAATTTGTGGTGGACATACGCATAGTATTATGAAATTTGGTTTGCCTGATTTATTACCCAAAGAAATTAATTTTGTTCATGGCCCAGGCTGTCCTGTGTGTGTTATGCCAAGAGAGCGTATTGATGTGGCTTTAAAGCTTGCAAGTATGCCAAATGCTATCTTTTGTGTATTAGGCGATATGCTTAAAGTGCCAGGAAGTTATGAAAGCTTAATTGATCTTAGAGCTAAAGGGGCTAATATTAGAGCACTTTATACACCTTTGGATGTGATAGATATAGCCATAAAAAATCCTGAAAAAAATATAATCTTTTTTGCCATAGGTTTTGAGACAACTACACCTATGAGTGGGGTGATTATAGAAAAAAGTATAGCCTTAAATTTAAAAAATCTATTTTTTCATATTAATCATGTATTAGTTCCACCTGCAGTAGAAGCTATCATGCAAGATGAAAATGTAAAAATTGACGCCTTTTTGGGGCCTTCTCATGTAAGCGTTATCACAGGGTCAAACATTTATGAACCTATTGCTAAAAAATACAAAACTCCTATAGCAGTGAGTGGTTTTGAGCCAGTTGATATAATGCTTAGTGTGTTAAATATAGTAGAGCAAATGAATGCAAATACTTTTGAAGTTTATAATGAATATCACAGAGTAGTTAGTAAAGAAGGAAATTTAAAAGCTAAGGCTTTAGTAGAAAAATACTTTAAACCTTGTGATTTTGAATTTAGAGGTCTTGGAGTGATTGTAAATGGTGGGCTTTGTTTAAAAGATGAATTTGCGCACTTAGATGCTAGCAAAGTGTTTGATTGTAAAGTGCAAAGTAAAGATGAGAGTAAAGCTTGTATTTGTGGTCAAATTTTAAGAGGCTTAGCTAAGCCTTATGATTGTAAGGTGTTTGCAAAAGCTTGCACTCCAAAAAATCCTATAGGTAGCTGTATGGTTTCTAGTGAAGGAGCTTGTGCGGCTTATTATAAATACTATCAAGATAAGGCATAAAATGAAACAAATTACTCTAGCCCACGGTGGTGGTGGCGAAGAAATGAATGCTTTGATAAATGAAATTTTTTCTATTTTTGAAAATGATGTTTTAAAAGAAGCAAATGACGCTGCTATTTTAGATGATTTAGCTTTTAGCACCGATTCTTTTGTACTAAATCCTATCTTTTTAAAAGATATAAATATAGGAAAATTAGCAGTTTGTGGTAGCGTAAATGATGTATTAATGGTGGGAGCAAAACCGCTATATTTATCACTAGCTTTGATTTTAGAAGAGGGTTTTGAGATAGAAAAGTTAAAAATTATACTAAAATCTATAAAAGAAGAATGTGATAAAGCAGGAGTAAAACTAGTTTGTGGGGATACTAAAGTTGTTCCTAAAAATAAAGGCGATGAAATATATATTAATACTTCATGTATAGGTAAAAATATACAAAAAATCAATACCAAAGAATTAAAAAGTGGTTGTAGTATCTTAGTTTCAAGGGATATTGGAGCTCATGGTTGTGCGGTTTTGGTTGAAAGAAATAATTTAGAGGCAAATATCCAAAGTGATTGTAAAAGCTTAAAAGATGAAGTTTTAACACTTTTAAATGCAGATATTTCTATAAAAGCAATGCGTGATGCTACGCGTGGTGGACTTAGTGCGGTTTTAAATGAATGGGCTAAATTAAGTAATTTAGAGCTTTTAATATATGAAGAAAAAATTCCAGTTTATGATGAAGTTTTAGGGGTTTGTGAGCTTTTTGGATATGAGCCTTATGAGCTTGCAAATGAAGGAACTTTTATTATTTGTGTAGATAAAAAAGATGAGCAAAAAGCATTAGAAATTTTAAAACAATTCAATGCTAATGCAGCTATTATAGGTGAAATCACAGCTAATGAAAAAGCAAGAGTGGTTTTAGAAAATGCTTATAGAGCAAAACGCATTTTAGAGGCTCCAAAAGGCGAACTTTTACCAAGAATTTGCTAATGCATGAGTTAAGTATTACAGAATCATTACTAGAGCTTTGCGAAGAATATGCTCAAGGAAAAATTATTGAAGAAGTGCATGTTAAAATAGGGCGCTTAAGTGGGGTTGAGCCTCCACTTTTACAAAGAAGCTTTGAAACTTTTAAAGAAAATAGTCCCTTATGTAAAAATGCTAAATTTATTATGCATATTCAAGAAGTAGTAGTTGAGTGTCAAAAATGCCATTTTAGTGGAGTGCTTGAAAATAATATCTTTTGGTGCCCAAAATGCGAAGATAAAGATTTAAAAATCATAGATGGGGAAGAACTTTATCTTATGCAACTTGTTTTAAAAGAAAACGAGGATTTAGAAAACAATGACAAATAAAGAAATCATTTTAGGTGCAGGTTGTTTTTGGTGTACTCAAGCTGTGTTTGATGAAATTAAAGGTGTAGTTTATACAGAAGTAGGTTATAGCGGTGGTAAGCCAAATCCAAGTTATAAAAGCGTGATAAATGGCGATGGAAATATAGAAGTAGCTAAGATAATTTATGATGAAAAACAAATTTCATTAGAAAAAATCTTAGAAATTTTTCTCAAAATGCATGATCCAACAAGCCTAGATAAACAAGGTGCTGATAAAGGGATGCAATATAGATCAGTTATTTTTTATCAAACTAATGAGGAGTTAAAAATCATTAGTGATTTTTTACAAAAAGTACAAAAATATTACACTAAAGCCATAGTTACACAAATTTTAAAATTAGAAAAATTTTATAAGGCTGAGGATTATCATCAAAAATATTTTAAAAATAATCCCAGCCAAGCTTATTGTAGATTTGTTATTACACCAAAGCTAGAAAAACTAGTAAATCATTCCTAATTTTTCTTTTTAGAAATAGGGCAAACCCCAAGTGGACAAGCTTGTTTTCCACTAAGCACTCTTATAGGACAAACAGCAAAAATACCTGTTAATAAAGGAATTAAACCCAATAATCCCCACCAAGTTGAAAAATAAACTCCTAAAGAAAACGCCACTATGGCTAAAGCTATTCTTAGCACTCTTTCTAATTTACTCATAATTTCTCCTTTTTGTTGATATTATAAATAAATTTTAAAAGTATTTCTGTGATAAAGTTACAAAGAAATTAGTATTATTTTAGATCTTTCAAGTTTGATTTTACCTTCTTTTTCTAATTCTTTTAAAATTCTTGAAACGGCTTCTCTGGCGCTTCCTAAGTGATTAGCTAAAGCTTCATGGGTAATTTTTAAAGTATTGTTGCTAGCATTTTCTTTCAAAAAATCACAAATTCTAGAAGATAAAGGCATAAATAAAGCTTGTTCTAGAACTTTGATTAAGGTATTAAAACGCTTGGTGATTAAACTTAAAACATAATTATTAATTTTTGGATATTTTTCTTTTAAAATTTGAAAAGTTGAAGAGGGGATGATGGCTATACTTGTATTTTGAGTACTTTGTATAAAAACATCATAAGATATGCCATCCATATTACACTCAGAGCAAATAACGCATTCGTCATTTTCTTTAAGGTGAAAAAGTGTTATTTCTTTTGCATTTGGGGTTAAAATAAAAGCTCTAAGCTCACCTTTTAAAATTTTTATAAATCCTAAACATTTATCATTGACCTTAAAGTCTTTTTCGATGTTTATTATTTGTAAGTGCTCTTGTATAAGTTTGAGATCTTGTTTTTCTATTTCAAAACGAGAAAGAAAATTTTTCATGTTTTTAAATTTTAAAAGCCTATAAAAGGCTTTTAAATTTTAGTGGCAACCACAACCACCACATCCACAACTTTGACCAAAGAAGCTTTCTAAAGCTTGCATATTTGGAAGTTCTGTTACTTCATTTACTAATTCTTTATAAGCAACCACACCATCTTTAACTACAAACACTGCTCTAGCTAAAATTCCCTCAAGTGGACCATCAGCCATTAAAACACCATATTTTTCACCAAATTCTTTAGAAACAAAATCACTTGCAACAGTTAAATTATCTATACCTTCAGTTGAGCAAAAACGACCCATAGCAAATGGTAAGTCCATACTAACTACAATTACTTCTACACCGCTTGCTGCTGCTTTTTTATTAAATTCTCTAGCTTCAGTTGCACATACTGGAGTATCAAGGCTTGGTACGCTGATAATAATTTGAGTTTTGCCTTTTGGGGCAATTTCAACACCTGAAAGATCTTTAGCTTTTAAGGTGATATTTGGAGCCATATCGCCAACTTGGATGTTGTTTCCTTTTAGATTTACTTTATTTCCTTTGAATAATACACTATTCATCTTTTCTCCTTGAATGATTTTTATTAATCATAATATAAAAAGATTAATAAAGTCTTATTTTTGTTCTTCTTTGCATATACCTGCTTCGATTAGAAAACACGAGGGTTGATAATTGCTTTTTTTAATCTTGTCATATTTTGCATAGCTTAAGTATAAAGTATCCTTAGCTCTAGTTACAGCTACATAAAAAAGCCTTCTTTCTTCTTCCAAACTTCCACCCATGCTCATGAGTTTTTGATTAGGAAATCTTCCTTGTGCAAGATCAATTACAAATACAAGCTCAAACTCAAGCCCCTTACTAGCATGTATGCTTAAAAGATTAACCCCGCTACCACTACTCATTTCACTAGCACCAAGAGTAAGAAAATTATAATATTTATAATTATCACTGTAATTTTTAGCAAGTTCTTTTAATACAAACATTTTTGCATTGATTTTTTCTAAAATTTCATTTTTTTTATTTAAATCAACATTGGAGTTTTTATTAGTCGCTCTCTTGGTTGCTAAAATATCACAAATTTCTTTAAAATAATCATTTTCTAAGATTAAATTTACAAGCTGAGTTGAAACCTTACACTCGCTTGCTTTTTTAATAAAAAGATAAATTTTTTCAAGATTTTTCGCACAAAGCTCGTTGATTTTAGGAAGGCTTAAAATAGGGTGGGTGTTAAATTCACTTTTTAGATTAAATCTTGAAGGCGAGGCTAGCTCCTCAATATCATCAAAAAGTCCTAGTTGGTAACTTTGTTTTTTGTATTTTTTTAAACTCACACTATTATCAGGATTTAAAAAACCTTTAATCAAACTAGAATGTCCCAGTTTTAATAAAGCGTCAAAAATATCTTTTGCTAAAACCCCACCAACCCCTTTGGTGTATTCAAGTAAATGTATAAAAGCCATGATATCTTTTGGATTAAGCACGATTGCAAGCATAGAGCAAAAGTTTTTAACTTCCAAGCTTTCAAAAAAGCTTCCCCCACCTTTTCTTTTGCTTGCTATACCAAGTTCTCTTAAGGCAACTTCTACTCCATCTGCACTAGAATTGTTTCTAAAAATAACAGCGATTTCATCAAGATTAACCCCACTTTGTAAGATTATTTTTGCTATGGTAGAGTATTGATCAAATAATTCATTAAAAGTTAGCAAACTTGGCGCTTTAAAATCTCCTTCTCTAGTTACAATCAATTCTTTAGGATATAATCTTTCATTGTTTAAGATTACCTTATTAGCTAGCGCAAGTATATTTTTACTAGAACGATAGTTTTTATTTAAAGTAAAAATATTTGCATCGACAAATCTATCTTTAAAACTTCCTATAATAGAAATATCAGCTCCATTAAAAGCATAGATACTTTGATCATAATCCCCCACACAAAATAAACTTTTACTTTTAAAAGCATCAATTAATGAACCTTGTAAAGTATTAGTATCTTGGTACTCATCTACTAAAATCTCATCAAATTCAAAATGATGTGAAGCTAAAACATGTTTTAATTTGATCAATAAATCATTAAAATCCACATAGTTAAAACGTGCTTTTTCTTCTTCGTATTCTTTTAAAATATCTTCATAAATTTCAGCATAAACAGCTTGTTCATCATAATTTTGACAAAACCAATTATAAAATTCATCTAAGTTTGCATTAGTATTTTGAAATAAAGAATACACATCATACAAATAACTTGGCATATAAGGTTTAGTATCACTTAAATGATGAAAAGTACGTTTTTCAAAAATGGAACGCAAAAGAATTTTAAGCTCACTAGCAGGTTTTAAAATAATATCATGATTTAATTCTTTAAGCAAAGAATAAGCAGTGCTATGAAAAGTTCCTGCTGTGATTTTTGAAGTAATGCTTTTATCAAAATACCTGCCAAGTCTTTCTATCATTTCTTTACTAGCTTTGTTTGTAAAGGTTAAAAGCATAATTTTTTCAGGCTTTATACCATTTTGAAGTAAAAAGGCTATTCTTGCAACTATGGTTGAAGTTTTACCTGTGCCTGCACTTGCTATGATTAGATTGTGCCCAAAAGGAGCACTAGCAGCTTTGTATTGTTCTTCATTTAAACGCGATAAGGGCATGAGCTTCCTAGTTTAAAATTATATTTTGTATATCATTAAAATAAAAATGATTGATACCATCTTTATATTCATAATAAAGCGTAAGTTTATGAGAATCTAAAATAGTCTTAACAATATATAATCCAAGTCCAAAACTATCTTTGTTTTTCTTTCCTTGCGTAAAGGCTTGAGTGTAGTATTTTAAGTCTTTATCTAAGGCTTTTCCTTTGTTTTTAAAGCAAAGATAATCTTTAGTTATTTCTATAGTAACGCAATTTTCATCAGAGTATTTTGTTGCATTATCTATCATATTTTTCATCGCAGTAGTAAAAAGTTTAAAATCCACATTGACGCTAAAACTTTCTTTGATACTAATTTTTACCTTTTCATCATCACTCATAGCTATATCTTTAGCTTCATCTAAAAGATCTAAGATATTGTATTTTTTTAAATTAATCAAACCAGCACCTGAAGTAATTTGTTCAATGGCTGCAAATTCATTAATCAAAATTTCCAAACGATTAAAAGCACCCACTAATCTTTCTTTATATTTGCTATCTTCAAGCATTTCTAAAGTAATTAAACCTTTAGTAATAGGTGTTTTTAACTCATGCATAATATTTCTTAAGAAAAATTGCCTTGAAGTGTTTAGTTTTTGAATTCTCAAAATAGACTCATAAAAGGCTGTTGCTACTTGAGAAATTTCATCATTGCCTTTACTGACATTTTGAATTTCATTGAGTTTATTTTCGCCAAATTTATCTATTTGTCTTTTTAAAGCTCTAAGTGGTTTTAATTTTCTAATGATAAAAATATATAAAATCAATAAAACCATTACCACTATACTAGCAATAAGCTTAATCACAAAATAACGATAACCTTGATATTCTAAATCTTTGTACAAATAAAGCTTACCATCAAAAATGATTTTTAAATATACATTATCTTCTAAAGTAATGATTTCAACTACACCTGTGCTAGTTTGAGCGCGTGCTATGGTTTCAGCTTTGTAGATGATTTTTCTTATAGAAGATGGGGTTGTTAGTTCTATCATTTTGTAATTTTTTGTTTGCTCATAAAATTCTTTTTCGCTAATTACATGGTTAAAATACAATAATCTTGCATTAGCTATAAAAGAATATTTCGCATTAAGCTCATTAGTGTAATTTTGCTGATCATATTTTATAAGCCATAAAAATGCCAAAATCACACTAACACTAGCAAGCAAAAAAACAAAGGTTATGGTATAAAAAATTGATGATTTATTCATTGAGTTAATTTATACCCTATACCTCTGATTGAATGAATGTATTTTGGAGTTTTAGGATCATCTCCGATTTTTTGTCTGATTCTGCTAATGATTACATCTATACTTTTATTGCTAGAATCTTCACTAATAGAGCTACAATTATACACAAGTTCTTCACGACTCACCACTCCACCTTCTTTTTTAATTAAATAACTCAAAATATCAAATTCAGCATTGGTAAAGCTAATTTCTTGATCTTTCATAGTGATAGTATGTTTATATTTATCATATACAAGATCTTTTTTAACTTGAGCTTGAGCGGTTTTTGTATTTGAAATTCTTCTTAAATGACTTTTAATCCTTGCTTGAAGCTCTTGAGGATTATATGGTTTTGGTAAATAATCATCTGCACCCAAATCAAGAGCTGTAACCTTATCACTAATATCATGTCTTGCACTTGAAATGATAATAGGTGTATCATATTTTTTACGAATTTCTTCACACACTTCAAGTCCATCAAGTCCAGGCAAGCTTAAATCTAAAATGATTAAATCATAAGGATTTAAAGCAAGTCTTGAAAGACCTATATAAGGTTCATGAGCAATATCTACTTTCATATCAAATTGCTCTAAATATTCAGCTATAATCTCAGCTAATTCTAAATCATCTTCTATCATTAAAATATTTGTCATTTTCTTCCTTTCTTAAAAAAGTAAAGCTCTAACCATACCACCTCTATTAATCCAAATTTTAACATATTCTTTGCCTTTATTTAATTCTAAAGCCTTAGATAATTCTTTAAAATTTGAAACTTCATATTGATCAATACCTATAATAATATCACCTTGCTCAAAGCCTATTTTTTCTGCTTTTGATTTTGGAGTAACTTCAGTGATTAAAATACCACTAATATTTTCAGGTATGCGGTATTGTTGTTTATTTTTAGAATCAAGCTCTACTAATTTTAAACCATCAATATAACCTTTTTCATATTGTAGCGATTTTTCATCTGTTTTTAGCATAAATTTAGCTGTTTTAACTTTATTATCTCTTTCATAAGTTACCTCTATAGCTTGTTTTGGATCAATACTTCCTATATAATTTTTTAAATCCATAGGGCTTTTAATCGCAGTTTTATCTACTTTTATAATCAAATCACCTCTTTTTAATCCCGCATTATAAGCTGCTGAGTCTTTTTGAACTTCTGTTATTAAAGCTCCTTCTTGATTAGTATAAGCTTTTTTAATATCTTGAGTTAAAGCTCCTATAACTACACCTAAATATCCTCTTTCAATTTTTCCATGTTCTATAAGTTTTTGTGCAATAGATTTTGCCATATTAGAAGGGATTGCAAAGCCTATGCCATTATTTCCACCACTTCTTGAAAGTATGGCTGAATTTATCCCGACTAAAGCCCCTCTGCTATCTACTAAAGCCCCACCTGAATTTCCAGGATTAATTGAAGCATCCGTTTGAATGAAATTTTCGTATTGATTTAAACCTATATTGTTTTTATTTAAGGCCGAGATAATCCCACTTGTAACACTACTTCCAACACCAAAAGGATTACCCAAGGCAAATACTACATCACCTTCTAATAATTTATCCGAATCAGCAAAAATCACAGCAGGTAAGTTTTTTGCTTCTATTTTTATCACTGCTAAATCTGTTTTAGGATCAGCCCCGATTAATTTAGCTTTATATTCAGTGCTAGAATCAGGTAAATTTACAGTAATTTTTTCAGCATCTTCTATAACATGATTATTTGTTATAATATAACCATCGCTTGAAATAATTACACCAGATCCAAGCGAACTTACTACTTCTTTTTTATTTTTTTTACTTTTTGGAGCTTGTGGAAAATCAAAACCAAAAAATTGTTTAAAATAAGGATCATTGAAAAAATCATCAATCCCAAAGGAATTACTTTGAACGGTTTTAGAAGTTGAAATATTCACAACTGAATTTTTAACTTTTTGTATAGAATCATGGTAAGAAAGTATAGTATTTTGATTATCAGTTGGTAAAGATCTTTTTACATTATCATCTGCTTGTTTAAAATCAATACTAGCACTAAAAAGACTAGTTGCTAATGCCAAAGAAAGAACCATAGTTTTTTTCATGTATTATCCTTTGTAAAATCAATTTACACAAGTATAAAATTTTATTTTTACGCAATTGTAAATAAAACCTTTAGTTTTAAAACTTATAAAACTTGATTGACTAAGACTAAAGTTTATGGTATAATCTTATAAAAAATAAGGAATAAAAAAATGAGTAATAGTTTATATGAAACACTAGGTGTTTCGCAAAATGCTAGCGCAGATGAAATAAAAAAAGCTTATAGAAAATTAGCAAGACAATACCACCCAGATATCAATAAAGAAGCAGGTGCTGAGGAAAAATTTAAAGAAATTAACGCCGCTTATGAAATTTTAAGTGATGAGAAAAAAAGAGCTCAATATGATAGATATGGTGATTCTATGTTTGGTGGGCAAAGTTTTCATGATTTTTCAAGAAATGCAGGCGGAGCTGATATCAATGATATTTTGAATAATATTTTTGGCGGAGGCTTTGGGAGTTTTGGCAGAGGCTTTAGCTCTAGTAATAATTTTAGAAGTGGTTTTGGGGGTTTTGGGGGTTTTGAAGAGGATTTAGACTTACAAGCAAGTGTTAAAATTCCTTTTGAAAAAGGAATTTTAGGTGGTGAACATACTATAAATATCAATAACGAACAAGTTAAAATCAAAATTCCACATGGTATAAAAGATGGCGAAAAGCTACGCATACGAGGTAAGGGAAAAAGCTTTCAAGGACAAAAAGGAGATTTGATTTTAAAGGTAGAGCTTGAAAAAAGTGATGAATACGAAAGAGAAGATGATGATTTATACAAAAAAGTTGAAATTAGCTTAAAAACAGCACTTTTTGGAGATAAAATCAGCATACATACCCCAAGAAAAGAAGTTAAAATCACCATACCACCAAATTCAAAAAACAATCAAAAAATCAGACTTAAAGGCTATGGGGTGCAAAATAGAAAAACAGATCTTTATGGAGATATGTATTTAATTTTAAATGTAAAAATACCTGATATTAATAGCCTTGATCCTGAATTTGTAAAAATTTTAGAAGAAAAATTACCTTAAAAGGAGTATGCAATGGAGCATAGTTATGATGAACCAGTGTATCTTATAAGTGTTGTTGCAAAGGTTTTAAGCATACACCCACAAACTCTAAGACAATATGAAAAAGAAGGTTTGGTTGAACCAAGTAGAACCGATGGCAAAATGAGACTTTATTCTCAAAAAGATATAGATAGAATCAAAATGATTTTACGCTTAACAAGAGATCTTGGAGTTAATTTAGCTGGTGTTGATGTGATTTTAAAACTAAAAACAAAAATTGATGAGTTTGAAAATACCATTGAAGAATTAAGATTAGAACTTGATAGAAGAGATAATCCTTCAAAATCAAGAGCAGTAGTAAAACACAGAAGCAATTTTGACTTAATTTTTTTAGAAAAAATAAAATAATAAAACATTACAAAAGGTTGGTGAGTGGATGCTTTTATAACTTTATTTTTAACTGCAGTAGCAGTTGCTGTCGTACTTAATGTTATACTTAAAAAATTTGGAATTCCAACCATTATAGGCTATATAGCCACAGGTTTGTTTGTGCGTGAATTTTATGGTTTTAGCACGAATGAAATCATTATCCATGTGGCTGAGTTTGGTATAGTTTTTTTAATGTTTACCATAGGGCTTGAATTTTCATTTAAACACCTTTTAGCAATGAAAAAAGAAGTGTTTTTAAATGGAAGTTTGCAAATGCTAACTTGTGGCTTGGTTTGTACTTTGCTTGTAACTTATATTTTAGGTATAGCAAACCATATAGCAATGATAGCAGGTTTTGCTCTAGCTTTATCTTCTACAGCTATAGTTTTAAAAATACTTAATGATAGTGGCGATATCAATGAAGAATATGGCCGAAAAGCTTTGGGAATTTTGCTTTTTCAAGATATTGCTGTGATACCACTGCTGTTAATGATTGATATATTTAGCTCTCAAAATGCTGATATTTCAAAGCTTTTATTTACAACCTTAGTCAGTGCTGTGATTTTACTTGTTTTGCTTTATTTTATAGGCAAATACCTTTTTACTTATGTTTTAAAATTTATCATTAAGACCAATGCAAATGAAATTTTCATCGCTACTATACTTTTTACCGTAATAGGAGCAAGCTTTTTAGCGCATTCTTTTGGTTTTTCTTACTCGCTTGGAGCATTCATAGCTGGAGCTTTGATAGCTGAAACTAAATATAAACATAAAATAGAAGCAGATTTGGTTCCTTTTAGGGATTTACTTTTAGGGTTTTTCTTTATCAGTGTTGGCTTGCAAATTGATTTTCATATAGTTTTTGAAAATTGGTTTTTGATTTTTGTTTTTGTAAGCTTGGTGTTATTGATAAAATTTGTAGTAATTTATGGTCTTTTAATCCTTTATACGAGAAAAAGAGTAGCTTTAAAAACTGCTTTGAGTATTTCTCAAATTGGAGAATTTGCTCTAGCGGTGTTTTCACTAATGCAAGTAAATTCGCTTATAGATGAAAAAACAGCACAAATTTTTATTATAGTTTCTATCATCACTATGGTTGCAACACCTTTTATTTTAAATAATCTTAGAAAAATAGCCAACGCAGCCGAAGGTGAGCAAAATGATATGGCTAAATTTTATCTATGTGATCAAAAAATGAAAGATCATTTTATCATTTTTGGTTATACAAGATTAGGTCAAGAAGTGGTGCAAAAGATCAAAAAAACAGGTATTCCATATCTAGTTTTAGAAAGTGATTTAAATTTAGTTGAACTTGGGCGTAGCAGAAATGAGAATGTTTTTTTTGCTAGTGTAGCGCAAGTAGAAACACTAAAGGTAGCTAATATAGAAGAATGCTCAGTTGCTATTATAACCATAAGCAATGAAGCTAAACTTGATATGCTCTATCAAGTGCTTTCTAATTTCAATAAACCCATACAAACGGTTTTAAAAACAAGTGGTACAGGTGCTAAGATCATTTTCCCACACACTGATAAACATTTACACATTGTAGATGCTGAAGCTTCAATAGCTAGAAATTTAGTACAAGAAGCATTACAATGTAGAATCAATACAAGTGCAGCAGAATGAAAAATGATGAAAAAGCTTTGAGAGTTAAATATGTAAGAGCTTTAGAAAAATTTACCAACTCTGCTGTGAATGCTTTAAAAAGGGAAGATTTTGATTTAACACTTTTTAGAGAAAGAATGCAAAAAAATGCTAAAATCTTTGAAAAAGTTCAAGCGGTGTTTTTGGATTCTACTTATACTAAGGCTTTAGAGCTTTTTGTAAATGAGTGTTTAGATGAGAGTTTGGATCAAAAAACCTTAACTTCAAAAGCCAATGCCTTATATAAGCTAAAAAATAATCAAAGTTATAAAAAAGACAAACATAAAATTAAATTTAAGGATGAATATTGATAAATGTAATTTTTGATATGGATGGCACGCTTATAGATAGTGCTAATGCTATAGTATGTGCGGTAAATGAAATAAGAGCGGATTTAAATTTAGAACCTTTAAAAAGAGAGTTTATTTTAGATACTATCAATACTCCTGGGCAAAATTATGCTAAGATTTTTTATGGGGTTGATACTTACTCACATACTAGTTTTAAAGAAGGTTATGAGAAATATTTTATTAAGCATTATGATCAAAGTGTGGTGCTTTTTGATGGTGTGCTTGAGGTTTTGGAATTTTGTAAAAAAAACGATTGTTATCTGGCTATAGCTACTAATGCACCTCAAGAAAGCTTGGTGCCTATTTTAAAAAAACAAAATATTCTTTCATATTTTGATAAAATACTAGGTGTTAGTTATGGTATAGAAGCTAAGCCTGATCCTATGATGCTAAGATTAATTGCAGATGAAGCAAAATATGAAAAAAGTATTTTTATAGGCGATAGTTTAAAAGACAGACTTTGTGCTAAAAATGCTAAGATGGATTATATACATATTTCTTGGCAAAAAGAAACTAAAGACTTAGATGAAGTTAACGATAAAATTACTTTAATAGAAAAAATTCAAACTCACATGAAAGGTTAAAAAAATGGATATTTTTGATGAAATGTTTGCAAAAAGCCCTAAAGAAAAATTTATTGAAACAATAAAATATGCAAATTTAGGTGCATTGGAAAATGTTTTAGAAAAATTATTAGCCGATCATATCGCTATGATAGAGCTTTTAGAAAAAAATAATTTAAATGAAAGCGATGTAGCGCAATTTCAAATGGAAAATTCACTCTTAATAGATGAGAGAAAAAATGATTTTTACATAGGCTTAAGTGCTGAAATTTTAGGGCATGAGGGTTGATTTTGCGTTTACTTTTATCTTTATTTTTGATGTTTAACTTTTTAAAGGCTGAAGTATTTTTTGATTATACTTATAAATTTACCCTGAGTAAAGATGAAAAAGCAAGTGTAAAAATAAAAGAAATTGACTATCCTGATGAGATTTATTATTTTGACTTCTCATGGACTTTATTTGATCAAACTAATATCATTGTTCATTCAAAGTATAAAAAATACCCTAGACAATTTGTGATGTCTTTAAGAAGAAATTTAAACTGGGTTGATCAAACCTTAGTGCCTGATTATAAAAATCCTCATATAGATAGAGCAAGATTGATACTTGAATTTAGTGATTTTAAAAAAGGTGAGGCTATTTTTACTGTGTATATAGAAGATAGAGATAAGAAATTAGAAGTAGAATTTTTAGACCCTAGAAAAGCCACTCTTAATCAAAACTAAAGTAAAATTTAATAAAATATAATTATAAGAAAACTAAGGAAAGCATAGTGCAAAAGATCGATCAGTATATGCATGAATTTTTATCTGAATTAAATTATGAGCCTATTTTAACCATGAGTTCAAAACTTCAAGGTGGTAAAAAATTACGCTCAAAACTACTTTTAAAAATAGCTGGGGAAAGTGATATTAGCTATAAAATCTGCGCTATTATAGAGTTAATTCATGCTGCAAGCTTATTGCACGATGATGTGATTGATGAAGCAAAATTAAGAAGAGGTGTAAAGTCTATCAATGCACAATTTGGAGCTAAAAATGCTATCATGCTTGGAGATATTTTATACTCAAAAGCCTTCTATGAACTTTCTTTGATTGATTTAAAATTAGCAAAAATTATCTCTAATGCCGTTGTAATGCTTTCTGTTGGTGAATTAATGGATGTAAATTTAAGCAAAACTTTCAATACTAATAAAAACGCTTATTTACAAATGATATATAATAAAACAGCCATTTTAATCGAAGCTAGTGCAAGGTGTGGGGCAATACTTGCTAATTTAAATGAAGATGATTTTGCAGAATATGGTAAAAATTTAGGTTTAGCTTTTCAAATTGTAGATGATATTTTAGATATCAAAGGTGATGAGCAAACTTTAGGTAAACCTGCTATGAATGATTTTAAAGAAGGTAAAACCACTCTTGCTTATATGTATTTACATGAAAAATTAAATCCACAAGATCAAGAAATACTTAAGTCTTATTACAAGAAAGATTTAAGTGTGAATGAGCTTGCTTGGATTAAAAAGCAAATGCAAGAGCATGAAATTTTTAATCAAGTTGGCCAAGAACTAAACACTTATGCAAATAATGCACTAAAAGCTATAAAAAAATACAATATAAAAGATTTAGAAGATATTATTAAAAGCATGATAGAAAGGGAATTTTAATGCATTATTACTGCATCAGTTTTACACATAAAAATACAGATATTGCTACTAGAGAAAAACTTTCCTTTTCTAATGAAGATAAAAAAAGAGAATTACTAAAGCTAATCCATACTAATAATAAAATTTTAGAAAGCTTAGTGCTTAGTACTTGCAATAGGGTTGAAATTTTTCTTTTTGTTGGGGATGTTGAAAGCATTAATGAGCATATTTTAAAAACACTTAGTTTGCTTTGTGGAGTTGATAGAGAAAATTTAAGCATCAAGGCTGATTTTTATGAAGATAGCGGAGCCATCCATCATTTATTTTCTGTGGCAAGTTCGCTTGATAGCTTGGTTATTGGTGAAACACAAATTGCTGGACAATTAAAAGATGCTTATAAATTTGCTCTGCAAGAGCAAAGATGTGGTGTGCATATAACTAGAGCAGTGCATTATGCTTTTAAATGTGCGGCAAATGTTAGAAATCAAACTGAAATTTCTAAAAATCCTATTTCGGTTGCTTCAGTGGCGGTGGCAAAAGCTAAAGAACTTGTAAATTTAGAAAATAAAACTGCTGTTGTAGTAGGTGCAGGTGAAATGAGCGAACTAGCCTGTAAGCATTTATTAAATGCCAAGGCTAAAGTATTGATATTAAATAGAGATATACAAAATGCCCAAAAGCTTTGCGAGGATTTAGGTGAAAATGCAAGCTATGAAAGTATTGCAAATTTAAAAGAAGCATTAAATCAATATGAGATATTTTTTAGCGCCACAAACGCTCCACATGCTATCATAACCAATGATTTACTAGAAGAAAAAGATTATAAAAGATATTTTTTTGATATAGCAGTGCCTAGGGATATTGATGTAAAAGCAAATGAAAAAAATATAGTTTATGCTGTTGATGATTTAGAAGAAGTTGTAAGAAAAAATTTAACTCTAAGAGAACACCAAGCCCAAATTGCTTATTCCATAGTAGGTACTATGACAAATGAGTTTTTTCAACATCTAAGCAAACTAGCAACCTTGCCTTTAGTTAAGCAATTACGCTTACAAGCTGATGAAATCGCTAAAGAACAATTACAAAAGGCTATAGATAAAGGATATTTAAAGCACTCAAACCATGAAGAAGCAAGAAAGCTTATAAGACAAGTAATGAATGCATTTTTACATCATCCTAGCGTAAATTTAAAAAAACTAAGCGGAACTATGCAAAATGATTCAGTAATTAATGCTATGCGTTATGTGTTTGATTTAAAAAATGAAAATATGGAAGGTTTAAACCTTTATAAATGTGAATTTAATTTGGAGAATAATCATGAAATTTAGTAAATTTTATGCCATAAGCACAAAAGAAAATCCAAAAGATGCTACTTTACCAAGTCATATATTTTTAGTTAAAGGTGCCTTTGTAGAACAAATTGGAAGTGGTTTGTATAATTTTTTACCTTTAGGAAAAAGAGTTTTAGATAAGATTAAAAATATCATCAAAGAAGAAATGGATAAAGCAGGGGCTTTAGAAGTAAATTTAAGTTTTAATACCCCAGCTGAACTTTGGAAAGAAAGTGGGAGATTTAATGTTTTTGGTAAAGAGCTTTTACGCTTTAAAGATAGAAAAGAAAATGATTTTGTTTTAGGGCCAACCCATGAAGAAGCTATGGTAGCTTTAGTAAGAAATAAAGTAAATTCTTACAAACAACTTCCTTTACATTTGTACCAAATAGGACTTAAATTTAGAGATGAAGCTAGACCTAGATTTGGACTTTTAAGATGCAGGGAATTTTTAATGAAAGATGGCTATAGCTTTCATACTAGCGAAGCTGATTTAGACAAAGAATTTAATCTTATGCATGAAACTTATAGTAAAATTCTTACAAGATTAGGACTTGAATTTAGAGCTGTTGAAGCTGATAGCGGGGCTATTGGTGGCAGTGGTTCAAAAGAATTTATGGTTTTGGCTAAAAATGGCGAGGATGATATATTATTATGTGAGCATTGTGATTATGCTGCAAATATTGAAGCAGCAAAAAGAGCTAAAAAAAGTTGTGAAGATGAAAGGCCAGAAGCTGACTTTGCTACACAATTTCACACTCCAAATGTAAAAACTATAGAAGAATTAGCGGAATTTTTTAAAATTAACCCTTACTATACTATTAAAGCTATTGCTAAAAAAGCTATTTATGAAAATGAAGAAAAAATTGTAGTATTTTTTATACGCGGTGATGATGAATTACAAGAAGTTAAAGCACTAAATGCAGCAAATGCACTAGAATTAGTTGATGCAAGTGAAGAAGAATTAGAAAAAGCAGGTTTAGTGCCAGGATTTATCGGCTTTGTAGGATTAAATGGCGTTGATTTTTATATTGATCATGAGCTTGAAAATGAAACAAATATGATTATTGGTGCAAATAAAAAAGATTATCATTTAGTCGGAATCAATGTTGTAAATTTAAATAAAGAACGCTTTAAAGATCTTGTAGCAGTTAAAGAACATGATCTTTGTCCAAAATGTCAGCACAAGCTTAAGCAAAGCAAGGGTATTGAAGTAGGCCATATTTTTAAACTTGGAAATAAATACTCAAAAGCAATGAATGCAAGCTATTTAGATGAAAATGGTAAAGCTCAATTTTTCACTATGGGTTGTTATGGTATGGGAGTGAGCCGTTTAGTAGCTGTTGCTACAGAAGCAAGCCATGATGAAAAAGGTTGTATTTGGAATAAAACTTTAGCTCCTTTTGTTTTAGATATTATCGTTTCTAATATAAAAGACACAAAAGCTATGGAATTTGCTGAACAAATTTACACACATTTTAGTGATAAAGAGATTTTATTTGATGATAGAAATGAGCGTTTTGGTGTAAAGATTAATGATTTTGAATTAATGGGCTTTCCTTATGCTTTAGTTGTAGGCAAGGGCTTAGAAAATGATGAAGTAGAGTTGATCCATAGAAATACCTTAGAAAAACAAGTTTTGAAAACCCAAGAAGTAATTTCACACTTAGAGAAAATTCTATGATGGTAAAAACAAATTTAAGTGCATTTTTGATTTTAGAATTAATTGCTAGTATTTTATTTATAGCCTTTTTTGGTTTTTTAAATTTTTTTATGATAGTTTTTGCAAGTATGTTTTTAGGAGCAATGTTTTTAGCAAAGACTTGGACAAATCTCATCACTATGCAAAATACCAATACAAATTTATTTGGTATGATTAAATTATTTTCTTTAACTATAGTAGGAATTTTGCTTTTAATACCAGGAATTTTAAGTACATTTTTAGGAATTTTACTCTTATTTTTCATGATGATATTAAAATTATTTACAAAACAAAAAAGAAAATATCATCAAACGAACAACGAAGAAGAAATCATAGATGTAGAAATCATACAGGAGCATAAAAAATGCAATTAATCATCGCAACAAGAAAAAGCCAACTTGCATTATGGCAAAGTGAGTATGTAAAAAATAAATTATCTCAAACACATCCTGAATTAGAAATTTCTTTAGAGGGTTTTAAAACTAAAGGCGATGTTTTACTTGATTCACCTTTGGCTAAAATAGGTGGAAAAGGACTTTTCACAAAAGAACTTGAAGAAAGTATGCTTAGGGGTGATTCGCATTTAGCTGTACATAGCTTAAAAGATGTGCCTAGTTTTTTCCCAAAAGGTTTAGTTTTGGCTGCTATTTCCAAAAGAGAAGTGGTAAATGATGCTTTTTTAAGCGAGTATTATGAGAGCTTAAATGCCCTCCCAAAAGGTGCAAAAGTAGGCACTACAAGCCTTAGAAGAAGAATGCAACTTTTAGCGTTAAGGCCTGATTTAAACATCATTTCTCTAAGAGGTAATATCAACTCGCGCTTAGAAAAACTTAAAGCTAAAGAATTTGACGCTATTATTTTGGCTTTAGCTGGTATTAAACGCTTAGGTTTAGATAAAGAAATAAAATACATTAGAGCTTTTGAGCTTGATGAGATGATACCCGCAGCTTCCCAAGGAGCTTTAGGTATAGAAAGCATTGATGATAAACAAATTTTAAAATACCTTGAATGCTTAAATGATGAAAATGCCTTTATAGAAACCCATATAGAAAGAGATTTTATAAAAACTCTAGAAGGTGGCTGCCAAGTACCTATAGGTATTAATGCAAAAATCATTGATGAAAAAATAGAAATTCGCGCCATAGTAGGCTTACCTGATGCAAGTAAAATTCTCAAAGAAAAAAGAATGATTGATAAGCAAGATTACGCAAAAGTGGGCGAGCTTTTAGCTAAAGAAATGATAGCAAAAGGTGCAAAAGAAATTTTAAAAGAAGCAGAGAGTATGATATAAATGCAAAAATTCATAGAGCTTTTAGAAAAAAATAATTTATTAAAAACCATTCATGAGCCCATTGATGTTGATCTTGAAATGGCACATTTAGCTTATATAGAAGTTAAAAAAGAAGATTCAAAAGCCTTACTTTTTACTAATGCAGTCAAAAATGGTAAAAAATACGATTATCCTGTTCTTTTAAATACTTTTTGTAATGAAAAAGCTTTAAAATTAGCATTTGAAAAAGACTATGAAGATATAGCTAAAGAAATTAGTTCTTTACTTAAAATGCATATACCACAAAGCTTTGGTGCAAAATTAAATTTTTTCAAAACCTTACTTGATTTAAAAAATATCCCACCAAAACGCATTAAAAAAGATGGAGAATTTAACTACAAAAGTTTAAATTCATTATATGATATGCCTATTTTAAAAACTTGGGAAAAAGACGCTGCGCCTTTTATCACCATGGGACAAGTTTATACTCAAAGTATAGATGGAAAGCAAAATAATCTTGGAATGTATCGTTTGCAAGTAGTTGATGAAAAAACCTTGCTTATGCATTGGCAAATTCACAAAGATGCGAGCCATTTTTTCCATGAGTATAAAAAAGCAAATCAAAAAATGCCAGTAAGCATAGCCATAGGTGGAGATCCTTTATATATTTGGTGTGCTCAAGCGCCTTTGCCAAAAGGAATTTTTGAACTTTTACTTTATGGCTTTATCAAGAAAAAACCTGCCATTTTGGCAAAATGCAAAAGTAATCATCTTTATGTACCTTATGATAGTGACTTTGTAATTGAGGGCTTTGTAGATCCAAATGAATTCGCACCTGAGGGACCTTTTGGAGACCATACAGGTTTTTATACCCCTGTTGAACTTTGTCCTATTTTAAAAGTAGAAAAAATCTTTGCTAAAAAAAATGCGATTTATCAAGCTACTGTTGTAGGAAAACCACCCTTAGAAGATAAATACATGGGACTTGGAACAGAAAGAGTTTTTTTACCTTTACTTCAGACAAATGCTCCTGATTTGATAGATTATAACATGCCTGAAAATGGGGTTTTTCATAATCTAATCTTGGCTAAAATAGAAGCAAAATACCCAGCTCATGCAAAACAAGTCATGCATACTTTTTGGGGAGTAGGACAAATGAGTTTTGTAAAACATGCTATTTTTATTGATGAAAATGCGCCTTGTTTGAAAGATTATGACAAACTCATACCTTATATACTCAATCGCTTTGATGAAGAAAAATTACTTATTAGCGAAGGAATTTGTGATCAACTCGACCATGCTTCAAGCACTTATTGTTATGGTGGCAAAGCAGGGCTTGATGCATGTGGTGATGAGAAAAAAGTTGAACTTGAAATTCTAAGCGATGAGGCTTTACTTTCACTTTTTAAAGAAAAAGATCAAAGTATTTTAAAATTAAAGCAATTTTACACTCAAACCTTTGCTCCAGTTTGCGTGATTTTGATAGATAAAAAAGAAAAAATAACTCAAGTTTTTGAAAAATTACAAACTTATAAAAAACATTTTAGAATTTTAGTTTTTTTAGATACAGATGCTATTTTAGAAAATCCTTATATGCTAATTTGGCGTGTGGTAAATAATATAGATGCAAAAAGAGATATATTTATCAAAAAAGATTGCGTTGCGATTGATGCAACAAATAAAGGATCATTAGAAGATTATCATAAAGAATGGCCTTTAATGACAAATTGCTCTAAAGAAGTCATAGATAGACTTATTACAAGAAATTTACTTCCAAATGATGAAAAATTATTCAAAAAGTTTGAAATTTTTTAATTTTAAGCTTTTTGAGAACACTTTTTGCTTATTAATAATATAGAGATTTTTAATCTAAATATTAAGTTTTTTAAAATTATGTCGATAGAGTATTTTAAAGTCTTTTAAAAAGGAGTTTAAAATGGACATTGGAAATATTCAAAGGGATGCAAACACAGCACAATTTAATACAAAAAATACTGGAAAAGTATCTCAAGAAAATCAACAGCAAACTAATTTAAATAATCAAGATGAGAATTTAAATGAAAAATTGAAAAATGCAACAGAAAAACTTAATAATCAAATGGAAACACTAGAAACAAACGTACGTTTTGCATATAATGATAAAATCAATGAAATGTATGTTAGTGTAACCGAAAAAGATACTGGTAGGTTAATACGTAAAATTCCTAGCGAGGAAGTTATGAAGCTAATAGAACATTTTCAAGGTGTTATTGGCACTATTTTTGATAAGGAGAGTTAATTATGGCAGTAGGTAGTTTAGGAAGTTTAGGAATAGGCTCAGGAGTTTTAACAAGCGATACATTAAACAAGCTAAAAGAAGCAGAAATGAATGCACATTTAGGTCTTTATAACTCACAGCTTGAAACTAATACTTCAAGACAAAAAGACCTAGCAGAACTTGAAGCTAAGCTACTTGCGTTTCAAACAGCCGTAAATAGCTTAGGTGATGCTTCACAATTTAACAAGAAAAAAGTATCACCTAGCGTAAGTGGAGATAGCGCTGCTGCAAGCTTAGTAGTAGGATCTTTATCTAACCTTACAAACATGAAAGTTATTGTTGATCAACTTGCACAAAAAGACGTATATCAAAGTAATGGATTTAAAGATAAAACTGCTACTGTAATGGGTAGTTTAGGTATAGAAGGTGTAGATGGTAAAACTTCTTTTACTATTACCCAAGATGGAAAAGATTATAAAATCGATATTGATGAAAGCACTACTGTATCTCAGCTTGCAGAAAAAATAAATGCCGCAACAGGTGGAAAAGTAGAAGCTAAAATAGTCAATACAGGAGATAGAGATAATCCATACCGCTTAGTAGTACAAAGCACTGAAACAGGAACTAAAAACAATATTTCTTTTTCAGGTGATGAAGATCTATTAAATGCTATGGGTTGGGGACTTGATAAAGATAGCATTAGCGCTGGTGGTTTGTATGGTTTTAGACCAACAGGTGCTGGAGATACTGATAAAGATAAAATAACTGGAACTATAGGTTCTTTAGAAGATAAAAAGCAAGAAAAACTATTAAATCAAGGTGAAAAAACTTCTTTAACTTTTGTTATTAAAAATGGTGAAAGATATGATAGATTTACTATTGATATAAATGATCAGACAACCTATGAGAGTTTAGCAGAAGATTTAAAAAAACAAACTAATGGAAAAGTTGAACTCGATCTTAAAACAGGTGGGTTTAGAGCTACCAATGGTGGACAATTAAGCGTATTTGATGGTGGTTATGCAACTGATGCTGAAGGAAATATTGACCAAGCTAATTATGCTAGAGATGAAAAAGCTACTTCATTATTAAGTAGTAAATTTGGCATTACTCTAGATACTAGCACTCCACAAGGCTACAATGTAGCTTCAAACAATGAAAATCATATCCAAAAAGGTATGGATGCTATCTTTAGTGTAGATGGTGTTAAAATGACAAGACCAACTAATACTATCACTGATATAGCTCCAGATGTTACCTTAGAGTTAAAACAAAAAGGAGAGATAACTTTTAACGTTTCTCAAGACACTGAAGCACTTGCGCAATCTTTAGAAAGTTTAGCTACTGCTTATAATGATTTAATGATAAATCTTAACGCAGCAACAAAATATGATCCCGATGCAGGTACAAAAGGAAATTTCGTAGGTGTTAGCGAAATTTATAATATAAAATCTGAAATAAACAATATTTTACTTCAAACTATAACAGTAGATGGAACTGTTACGGTTGGTGATAGTGAAAGTTCAGAAGGGATTGAAGTTTCCTCTAAAGTAAGTTTATCTTTGGCTGATTATGGCTTAACGCTAAACGATGGTGTTTTATCTTTTGATTCAGGAAAATTTAACTCTAAATTTAACGAAGATCCTGAATTAGCTGAAAAATTTTTCGTAGGAAGTAATGGTTTTGAAGATATTGATTTAGCTGGTGATAGAGTAAGTAATCTTGGCAGTGAAAATATAGAATTTAAAGAAGGTAGTTTTACTATCACTTATAATGATACAACCATAGATTTAAGCAAAACTCCAAATGGAGATCCTTTTGTATTAACAGGTGCAGATGATATTGAAAAAGCTAAAAATTTGGTTGATCATATAAATAGTTTTGGCTTAGAAGGTTTAGAGGCTAGCTTTGAAATCATTAACCAAGGTAATCAAAATCAACAAATTCAATTTAAAATCAAAGGAACTTCAGGCAGTAACTTAGAAATTCAAGGTGATAATGAATTTTTGAAAAAATTTGGTTTAAGTTCTAGAACCTTATATTCAGTTTATAAAGAAGAAACTGGAACTTTTGGTATGCTAAAAAATACCATGGGTGAAATAATGAGTTCTGAAGGTTCATTTGGAGGTTATAAAGAATCTTTAACAAAAGAATCAAAAAATCTAAATGAAACCATAGAAAGCACCAAAGCTTCCATAGAAAGTAGATATGATACAATGTGGTCAAGATGGGCAGCATATGATGGTATCATTGCAAAACTAAATAACCAAGCAAGTGTTATTGCAAATATGATTAATGCAGCAAATAATCAAAATTCTTAAAATAAAGAAAGGGTTTAAATGCTAAATAGTGCAGTTTATAGCGCATATTCACAAAATCAAACTGGTGTAGAATCCCAAGAGAAACTTATAGAAATGCTATATAGTGGGATTTTACGCTTTTCAAGTAGGATAAAAATAGCTATACAAAATGAAAATATAGAAGAAAGAGTGTATTATGTAAAAAGAGCTAGTGCTATTTTTATTGAATTGTTAAATTGTCTTGATTATGATAAGGGCGGTGAAGTAGCACATTATTTAAGTGGCTTATACACTAGAGAATTACAACTTCTTTCTTTAGCAAACATAGAAAACAGTGAAGCAAGAGTAGATGAAGTAATAAATGTAGTAAAAGGCTTATTAGAAGCTTGGAGAGAAGTACACCAAAAATGAGTGAAAAAAAATGGATTGATGAGTTTAAACTAGCTGTTTATACTGAAGATGTAGAAAAAATAGTTAAACTTATGGAAAAACCGGATTATAAAGATTGCCCCAATGAGGCTTTAGCGCTAACTAATGAAGCGATAGCTTTTATGAAAAAAAAGCAAGATGAAATAGCTATTAATTTACAAAAACTCAAAAAAGCTTCTGCTTATATAAAGTAAAACATGGCTATAAGCCGAGTTCTGTCAAGAACGATCATTTATCTAGACTTGTTTTTACAAACAAGTTCAAGCGAAGGGTTATATTATAAGACAAAAACCACCCCTTCTTGCTGCAGATTGGGTTTACATAGCTAGCTTTGTTACCAAAGCTACTGGTAGGCTCTTACTCTACCGTTTCACCTTTTCCATATAAAATATGGTAGTTTTCTTTCTGTTGCACTTTCCCTTAGGTTGCCCTAGCCATCCATTAGATGGAATCCTTGTCTTATTGCAGCTCGGACTTTCCTCTTCAAAAAGAAGCGATCGCTTGCCATGTTTAGAGAAATTCTACCAAAAAAAATATTTTTATACCAGAGCAAAAACAAGATTTAATGTAATTTTTAATTTATTTTCATATTTTACAAGTTCTAAATTTTTAACTTTTATATAAGGATCTAATTTTTGCAAAAACTGCGTTAAAAAAATAAAATCGCCAACAAAACTTAATCTTAATTCATAATAAGCAAAATATTCATCTTGACTTTTGTAACTTTGAATTTGCAAAGATTGAACTCCATTAAGATTCTTTTCTATATCCTTTAAAATACTTTGATAATCTTTATTTATGCTTAAAAACGAGTGATCATTATAAGATATATTTTCATCTTCTTTTAAATCAGAAATCACTTCTTGTTTTTGCTCGTATTTTGTTTGTAAAATATATAGTTCATCTTTTGACAACTTCATTTGTTTTTCAAAATAGTCAAAAACACCCATATAAACCATGAAAAAACCAAAAACAAAAACAACTATCAAAGACAATATAAATTCACGCTCAGATAACTTAGCAAAGATATTTTCTAAATTTTTATAAAGATTTTTCAAAAACAAGAGTGATTTTTCCATTATTAACTTCTTTATTTTTTAATACAAAATGATACTTTTTAAAATCTTCATAAAATTCATAGTCATTTTTAAGCTCTATAATAAAATCATTATTTTTAACATGCAAAGCCTCTATATAAGCTTGATGAGAATTTAAAACTTTTAAAAAATTATAAAAATCTTTATAACAAAGTGTATTTGTATAAAATTTTTGCAACAAATCAACCTTTAACTCATTTTCTTCTTGTAGTTTTTTAAACTCTTGATTTTGCTTTTGATTAATTTTTACCTGTTCTAAAATATCATCTTGTTTTTTTATTAAATTTTCATATTTTGTTTTCTCATTTTCATAAAATGATTTTTGTGTATACAAATACAAAGGATAAGCTAAAGCTAGTAAAACTCCACAAACAAAAGCCAATAAAATCTTAAAACTAAAAGATTTTAAATGATTTATTTTTTCTTTGTTGGTAAAATTAATCTTGACTTGATCGCAATTTTTTAGTAATTTTTGATAAAAAATATTACTATTAAATTTATCAAAACTACTAAGATTTTGAGTATCATCTATGCTTATAATGTGCTTATAGGTATTCTTTAATTTTTCATTATATATTTTATCATAAACATTTAATGGTATAACTTTACAATTTTGAAAATCACACCCCAAATACTCCACTAAAACTATGTATTTTTCTTTAAACAATAATGCAAGATTTTCACTATTTACATCGTTCTTAAAATACACTTCAAAAAGCAGGGGTTCAGGTATTATATAATCGATATCTAAAATATCTTCATACTTGCACAAGAATACATATGCAAAAGATTTATCTTGAAAATACTTTAGCTTATAAGAAAAATCATCTTTAAGACCAAGCTCCTCAAAGCTCTTTTTTAAAATTTCATCTTCGTTAATAGGATTTGCAAATTTAATATATAAAAGCTTTTCATAAGCAAGAAAATCTTTTAGAATAGTTTTCTTACTCATCATAAAGGATTTTCTTAAGGTTTTGCTCGTTTTTGTGCCAATTTTTCTCAAGTTGAACGAATAATTTTAGCATTACCTTTTTTTGTGCTAATTTTTCTATTTTCACTCTAGCTTCTTTACCTATACGCTTAATTGTAGCACCATCTTTACCTAATATCATTCCTTTGTGAGAATTACTATCTGTAATGATAATGGCATTGATATAATAAATTTGCTCTAGTTCTTTAATTTTTTCTATTTTTACTTCAGTGCTATAAGGAATTTCATCACTTAAATTTTCATATATAGCTTCTAAGATAAAATCTCTATAAATATCCTTTTCATTTGTAGTAGTAATAAACTCAGGATCAAAATAATACGGATGTTCAGGCAAATACTTAATCATCTCATCTAAAAGAATTTTTTTATAAAATTTTTGCTTTGCAGAATAGGGGATAATAGCACTAAAATGTGAGCTAAACTGAGAATACTCGCTTAATTTTTTAAGCAAAACTTCTTTTTTTACTAAATCAACCTTATTAATCAACACAATATGCGGTACTTTAGGGTTTAAACTTAAAAAATTTTCATAATCTTTAATATCATCATAAATACTAGCTACAAATAAAATCACATCACAATCAGCAATGCTTTTAATCGCCAAATCAATCATAAGCTGATTCATAGCTTTAGAGCTTGCATGCAAGCCTGGTGTATCTATAAAAATAAGCTGATGATTCTCATGCATTATAATTGCATTAATCTTTCTTCTTGTAGCGTTTTGCTTATGAGAAACCATAGCAACTTTTTCTTCTAATAAAGAATTTAGGATAGAACTTTTTCCTGCATTAGTTCTACCCACTATGCTTATAAAGCCACTTTTCACAAGATATACCTAGCTAAATCTTTATTTTCTATGATATCTCCAAGCTTAACTTGCACTTTAAAATCGTCTATTTTATATACCTTACCTGCGTATTCATCTGCTTCAAAACTAATATCTTCTAAAAGTTTTTCCACTACTGTATGCAAACGTCTTGCACCAATATCTTGCATTTCTTCATTAGCCTTGCTTGCTATTTTTGCTATTTCTCTAATAGCCTCATCTTCAAAAACAAGCTCTACATTTTCAGTTTTTAAAAGCTCAATATATTGCGTTAGTAATGAATTTTTAGGTCTTGTTAAAATAGCATATAAAGCATCCTCATCTAGCGAATCAAGCTCAACTCTTAAAGGAAAACGCCCTTGAAGTTCAGGGATTAAATCACTTGGCTTACTTAGATGAAAAGCACCTGCAGCGATAAATAAAATATGATCAGTTTTTAAAGGTCCAAATTTAGTTTGTATAGTACTACCTTCAACTATAGGAAGTAAATCTCTTTGCACCCCTTCTTTACTTGGATCTTGGCGGTTTGAATTGGAGCTTGAAACTGCTACTTTATCTATCTCATCGATAAAAATAATCCCTTCATTTTCTGCTCTTCTTAAAGCCTCGCCTTTAATACTTTCCATATCAAGAATTTTCTCACTTGCTTCTTGAGCTAGAGCTATTCTTGCATCTTTTACTTTCATTTCTTTTTTAACTTTTTTATTACCCACACCAATAACTTTTACTATATCTTGCATAGCACCCATTTCAGGTGGTAAATTTGGATTAGCATCAAACACGCTTTGTGAAATTTCAACTTCTATTGTACT
This sequence comes from Campylobacter sp. IFREMER_LSEM_CL2127, assembly GCF_025771745.1. Classification (NCBI taxonomy): domain Bacteria; kingdom Pseudomonadati; phylum Campylobacterota; class Epsilonproteobacteria; order Campylobacterales; family Campylobacteraceae; genus Campylobacter; species Campylobacter sp. IFREMER_LSEM_CL2127. The sequence goes on along the minus strand of NZ_JAKMQV010000001.1, from coordinate 55,921 downwards.
ATCATCTAAATCACCAGCTTTTAATTTCACGCGCATTTTTTCTAAAGAATTTTGATACTCTTCTTGTTTTTCTTCGCTAACACCCTTTGGTAAAGGCGGTAAAAGTTTTTCTAAAATCTTATTTTCTATAAATTCATTAATCTTTTCTTTATTTTTTTCTTTTTCTTCATTTTTTACCAAATTTAAAGCAGCATTAGCTAAATCTCTAACCATGCTTTCTACATCACGCCCAACAAAACCAACTTCAGTATATTTACTTGCTTCAACTTTTACAAAAGGAAGTCCCATCATCTTAGCAAGGCGTCTTGCAATCTCTGTTTTACCAACTCCAGTTGATCCTATCATTAAAATATTTTTTGGCATGATATCATCTTGAAGTTCAGGACTAAGCTGCATTCTTCTATAGCGATTTCTTAAAGCAATTGCTATGATTTTTTTAGCATTTTTTTGTCCAATTACATAATCATCTAAAAATTTCACAATCTCTTTTGGAGTTAAATTCATTTATCATCCTCAATTACATAAGTTTTAATATTTGTATTAGTATAAATGCAAATTTCACCAGCTATTTGCAAGCTTTCTTTGACTAATTCTTCTTCATCTAAATTTGAGTGTTTAGCTAAAGCTCTTGCAGCAGAAAGTGCATAATTACCCCCACTACCAATAGCTGCTATAGCGCCATCTTCAGGCTCTACTACATCTCCAGTTCCTGAAAGTAAAAATATATGATCTCTATCTAATACTAGCATCATTGCTTCAAGTTTTCTTAGATATTTATCCTTACGCCATTCTTTTGAAAAATCTATTGCAGCTTTTAATAAATCACCCTTAGAACTAGAAAGTAATTTCTCAAACATATCAAAAAGATTAAAAGCATCAGCAGTGCTTCCTGCAAAGCCTGCTAATACTTTTCCATTGTTTAATTTTCTAATTTTAACTGCATTGTTTTTTAAAACAGTATTTCCAAAACTTACTTGTCCATCTCCGCCAATTACAGACTTATTTTTACCTTTATAAGCTAAAATTGTAGTTGCGTGAAACATTATTCTCCTTTAACTTCTAGCTTAAATACAGCATGAATCGCATGGCCTAATTTTGCTGAAATTTCATGCATGCCAAGTTCTTTTATAGTATCACATTCTAGGCTTTTTTTATCAAGCTCTATGCCTTTTTGTTCTTTTAGCGCATGAGCGATTTCATCTTTAGTAACCCCACCAAACAAGCTTCCATTAGCTCCCACAGGCTTAGCTATACAAATAGTGATTTTAGATAATTCCTCTTTTAATTTTTCCAAATTTGCAAGCTCAAATCTTAAATTTTCTGCCTTTTTCTTTTGCTCTGCTTCATATTGTTTTAAAACTTCATGTGTAGCAGCCTTAGCAAAACCTTTGGCAATTAAAAAATTTTGTCCATATCCATCTTTTACTTCTTTAACTTCTCCTGCTTTTCCTAAGCTTTTTACATCTTTAATCAATAATACTTTCATTGTTTTCCTTTTTTAAAATTTTCTTCCATTTTTACCTGCGATGATAAATCTTAAAGCATTTAATCTTATAAAACCTGCTGCATCTTTTTGATCATACACAGCATCTTCTTCAAAAGTACAATAAGCCTCACTAAATAAACTATCATTCGCACTTTCTCTGCCTATTACCATTACATTACCTTTATATAATTCAAGTTTAACTTTACCATTTACATATTTTTGTGACTCATCAATTAAGGCTTGAAGCATTAATCTTTCAGGTGAGAACCAATAGCCATTATAAATCAAACTTGCATATTTTGGCATCAATTCATCTTTCAAATGCGCTGCTTCTCTATCAAGAGTGATACTTTCTATAGCACGATGTGCTTTTAAAAGTATACTTCCACCTGGAGTTTCATAGCAACCTCTACTTTTCATACCCACATAGCGATTTTCAACAATATCAAGACGACCTATACCATGTTTTGCACCAAGTTCGTTAAGTTTTGCTAAAAGCTGTGCAGGAGTCATTTTTTCTCCATTAATAGTACACAAATCGCCTTTACTAAACTCAAGCTCTATCACTTCACTTTCATTTGGAGTTTCTTTTAAATCTTTCACCCAGCGCCACATATCCGCTTCAGGTTTAGCCGCAGGATCTTCAAGCACTAAACCCTCATAAGAAATATGCAATAAATTTGCATCCATAGAATAAGGTGACTTACCTGGCTTTTTAGCTATATCAATACCATGTTTTTGCGCATAAGCTAAGAGTTTTTCACGGCTATTTAAATCCCATTCTCTCCAAGGAGCAATAATGGCTAAATTTGGATTTAGCGCCAAAGCACCTAATTCAAAACGCACTTGATCATTTCCCTTACCAGTTGCACCATGGCTAATAGCATCTGCTTTTGTTTTATTTGCTATTTCTACTAAAGCTTTTGCTATTAAAGGTCTTGCTATACTTGTACCTAGTAAATATTCTCCCTCATAAATAGCATTTGCTCTAAACATAGGAAATACATAATCTTTTACAAATTCATCTTTTAAATCTTGAATAAAAATATTTTCTTCTTTTACACCCAAAGAAAGTGCTTTTTTTCTAGCAGGCTCGAGCTCTTCACCTTGTCCAATATCTGCTGTAAAAGTTACCACTTCACATTTATACTCATCTTGTAGCCATTTTAAAATTATACTTGTATCAAGTCCACCAGAATATGCTAAAACCACTTTTTTGATATCTTTTTTCATTGTCTTTCCTCTTTGTAAAAATAATTTTAAAATTTAACGAATTTAGCTTAATATAATGTAAAATATTTAGACATTTTATAACATTTTCTTGTATTTTTTGATAAAATATTTTTATGAGAATAGATAAGTTTTTAAATGTAGTTAATATTACTAAGCGTCGTGCTATTTCAGAGGATATGTGCAAAAGTGGCGTAGTGAGTATAAACAATCAAGTGGTTAAAGCTAGTAAAGAAGTAAAAATTGGCGATGAAATAAGCATTAAATTTATAGAATATACCAATATTTATAAAGTTTTAGACATACCAACAACCAAAAGCATACCAAAAGCTATGCAAGAAAAATATGTGGTAAAAATTCAATGAAAGAAATGATTTTAAGTCAAAATGAGCTTTATAAGCTTTGTGAAATTTTACCTAAAAATGGAGTTATTTTACTTCAAGGGGATTTAGCAAGCGGTAAAACTACTTTGGTGCAAAATTATGCTCAATTTCTTGGAGTAGAAAAAACGCTTAATTCTCCTACATTTTCTATCATGCAAGAGTATGATTTTCAACAAGGTAAAATATATCATTATGATATTTATCAAGAAGGTTTTGATGGACTTTTAAAAAATGGCTTGATTGAAAATTTTTTTGAAGAGGGTTTGCATTTGGTAGAGTGGGGTGATGAAAAATTAAAAAAATACTTAGATAAATATCAAATTTTTAATATAATTTTACAAATCATTCCTTATGAAAATAAAAGAAAGTATATAATACATGAGTAAGCTAGAAGCTAGAAATTTAGAAAAAATCATTAAAAAAACAAAAATCATACACGATGTTTCACTAGAAGTACAAAGTGGGGAAGTTGTGGGGCTTTTAGGGCCTAATGGAGCAGGAAAAACTACGAGTTTTTATATGATATGTGGGCTTATTTTGCCAACAAGTGGACAGGTGTTTTTAGACTCACAAGATATCACAAAAGAACCGCTTAATAAAAGAGCAAAACTTGGCATTGGGTATTTACCTCAAGAAAGTAGTGTTTTTAAAGACTTAAGCGTAGAAGAAAATTTACTTTTAGCCGCCCAAGTAATATATAAGGATAAAAATTTATTAGAACAAAAGATAGAACAAATGCTAGAATTACTTAGCATAGAACCTATTAGACATAGAAAAGGTATGAGTTTAAGTGGGGGTGAAAGAAGGCGTTGTGAGATAGCAAGATCACTTATGTGTGATCCTAAATTTTTACTTCTTGATGAACCATTTGCTGGGGTTGATCCTATCGCAGTGAGTGAAATTCAAAGCTTGATTAATGACTTAAAAGCTATGAATATAGGTGTTTTAATCACCGATCATAATGTAAGAGAAACTCTAGCAATTTGCGATAGAGCTTATGTGATTAGAAGTGGAAGGTTGCTAGCTAGTGGCAATGCTAATGAAATTGCGCATAATGAAGATGTTAAAAAATACTATCTTGGAAGTGAGTTTAGACTTGAATAATGCTTAAACAAAAAACCTCTATAACACAAAAAGCAAAACTATCACAAACCTTAAGATCTTGGCTTCCTATATTGCAAGCTAACATTGAAGATCTAAAAGAAAGCTTAGATGAATTTGCTAAAGAAAATCCTTTTATAGAGATCAAAGAAAACTCAAGCATTACAAACAATCAAAACAAGTATTATCAAGAATATTTTAGTAAAAATACCACCACGCAAATGATTGATGCAAAAAGCTTGGAAGTAAAAAATGTGTATGAACTTTTAAGCGAGCAAATCATACCACCATTTTTTCCTACTAAAAAATCCCAAACCATTGCTGAAAAAATCATAGAATGTTTAAATCATGAAGGTTATTTTGAGTATGATGAGGAAATTTTAGGTGAATTTAATCCTTTAGAAGTAGAAAAAATCAGACAAAGATTTAAATATCTTGATCCCGTTGGAGTAGGAGCAAAAGACAATCAAGAAGCTTTTATTTTTGCATTAGAGCATTTTGACTTAGATGATGAGCTTTATGAGTTTTGCAAAATGTTGATTTTAAATTTAGAAAATGCAAAAGATTTTATCAAAGATCCTTTGTATAAAAAGGCTATAGCGATAATTAAAAAAATCTCTATTCCACCTTTTTTAGAGTATTTTGAAGAGAGCATGGAAATCATTCCTGATATATTTATTTATCAAGAAAATGGTGAAATTAAAATTAAAATCAATGATGATTATTACCCTGAAATTGCTTTTGAAGCAGATGGTTTAGATCATGAGTTTTTAAGTACTTATTTAAAAGATGCTAAAAATTTAATCGATGCATTAGCTATGCGTAAAGCTACCCTTTATAAACTAGGGCTTATGATTATAGAATATCAATATGATTTTTTCATGGGCGGAGATATTAAACCTATGCAGCTTAAAGACTTAGCACAAGATCTTGAAAGAAATGCTTCTACCATCTCAAGGGCAATTGCAAATAAATACTTAAGTTGTGATAGAGGTTTAATACCCTTAAAGTCTTTCTTTACCACCGCAGTTGATGATGGTGAAACTTCTAATGCAACTATTAAAGATTTTCTTAGTAATTTAATTAAAAAAGAAAATCCTAAAAAACCTTTGAGTGATTTGAAAATTCTTGAACTCACTCAAAAAGAATTCCCAAGTGTGCAACTAGGGCGCAGAACTATCACTAAATATCGTATGCAACTTGGTATAGGAAGCTCAAGTGAGCGTAAAAAATTATATGAATTAATGTAGGAAAAGATGAATTTAGAAAGTATTTTTGAAAAAACCATAAAACAAAATGTGCGTTTAGTAGCAGCTAGCAAGTATGTTCAAGATGAACAAATTCGAGAGCTTTTTAAGCAAGGTGTTGTAGAGTTTGGAGAAAATCAAGTCCGGGCTTTAGCTTTAAAAAAAGAAAAACTTCAAGATTTAGAAATCAAGTGGCATTTTATAGGTAATCTTCAAAGTAATAAAATCAACCTTTTAATCAAACAAAACCCGTTACTTTGGCAATCTTGCAATGGCTTAAAAAGTGCCAAAGCTGTAGATAAAAGACTTGATTATAAATTAGATACTTTATTAGAAATAAATACTGCCAATGAAAGTTCTAAAAGTGGCATAGAGCAAAATAAGGCCATAGAAGAGTATTTGCAAATACAAGAAGAGTGTAAAAATTTAAATCTAGTAGGCATTATGTGTATAGGCTCTATGGATGAGGAAAAAGTTCAAGAAAGTTTTGAGCAAACTTTTAAAATCTATGAAAATTTACAAAAACACGGGGCAAAAATTTGTTCTATGGGCATGAGTGGGGATTTTGAGCTAGCTATAAAATGTGGCTCAAATATGGTGCGTTTGGGGAGTATTTTATTTAAATAAACCCCATTTGTTTTGCTTTTTCTATCATAAAATCTGCACCATTTTCACTTTTTAACTCTTGCAAGGCTAAAGATTTTTCTTCTAGTGAGAAATTTTCTACCAAATTTAAAAATTGATGTTTTTCTTCTTGAGTTAAAATTTCACACAAATTACGCTCTTTTAAATACAAAGCATTGAAATACTGATGATTTTTAGCCGCATATAGATAAGGAATAAAAATACAAGGAAGCAAATTTGCACTAAGCTCAAAAAGACTACTTGCACCTGATCTTGATATAGCTAAATCTGCTTTAGAAATTTTATCTATAATGTTTTTATCAAAGTCAAAAAGCTCTACATTGACATTTAAATCTTTATAAGCTTTTTTACATCTTTCATAATCATTCTTACCACATTGGTGAATGATATTTATGCCTTTTTCTTTAAAGTATAAAGCATTTTCTAAGGCAAGATCGTTAATAAATTTAGCCCCTTGAGATCCACCAAGAAAAATAATATTTTTTAATTCTTTTCTCACTCTTGCTTTTTGTGAAAAAATATCACTAATAGGATAAGGACAAAAGAAAGTATTTGTTTTATTAATTTGATCATCAAAAGCGGTAAAAAAAGCTTTAGAAAAAGGCTTTAAAAGTGAATTTAAACTTCCCATTTTTGAATTTTGCTCATGGATTAAAAGTGGGATATTTGCCATTAAAGCACCAAAAGCGCCTGGAGCACTGCTATATCCACCCACACTAAAAACTACTTTAATATTATGTTCTTTTAAAATTTGTTTTGTTTTTCTTGCAAGTTTTACAATATGCAAAAACGATTGAACCTTAGCCAAGCCTTTTTTATTAACAACGCCTTGAGAACTTAGAAAGTATTTTTTATAAAAACCATCTTCATTTTCAAACCAAAGTCTATCTTGGCCATTTTCACTTCCTATGTAAATACATTCTATGCCTTGTTTTCTTGCACTTTGCAATAAACATCTAGCTATAGCTAAATGTCCTCCTGTGCCTCCACCTGTAATTGCTATCATTTATCCTCTTTATTTAGCTTTTCTTCCAAAATAGCAAGTCTTGCTTCTAATTTAGCGATTTTTTCTTCATAATCAATCTTACCATGTTCTTTAATATAAGCAGGTATGCCAATAGCTGTTAAATTTGACCCAACATCTTTTAATACAACTGCATTTGAGCCTATTTTTGCATTTTTACCTATAGTAATATTACCTAAAATTTTAGCACCAGAACCTATAATCACGCCATCTTCTATAGTAGGGTGTCTTTTGGTATTTTTATCTAAACTCGTTCCACCTAAAGTAACACCTTGATAAATCAAAACATCATCACCTATAATAGAAGTCTCACCAATCACAACCCCACTTGCATGATCTATAAATATCCTTCTACCTAGCGTAGCTCCAGGATGCAAATCAACTCCAGTAAGAAACTGTGAAATTCCACTAATAATCCTTGCTATTTTTTTAAAACCATTTTGATAAAAAAAATGCGCAAAACGATAATTTACCACAGCCCAAACACCAGGATAGTTAAAAACTAATTCCACCCAAGATCTATATGCAGGATCTTTTTGTTTTGGCATAGAAAAATCTTCTTTGATTAGTTTAAAAACACTCATTTAGAACCTATGCTTTTTAAATATCCATTATCGTTTAAGAATAAATAAATTTCACCCAAAATATGCTTTTTTTGATTTTCATTAACAAGTTTTGAAGCATAAATTTTTTCATTAATATTATCCATAATTGCATGAATATCATAATCAAGATCTTCTAAGGTATCTAAAATAGATTGAGCCTCTAGTACGCTTTCTACTTCAAAACCCTTTTCATTGATACTTATGCAAGCTTCGGTTGGATGTGTAAAAAGATTATGCTTCATACCAAGGACTTCTTGATAAGCTCCCACTAGGAAAAATCCTAAAAAATAATCTTCAGCTTCTACATCAATATCATGTAAAAACAAAGGATTATCTTTAGAATAAGAAATTTCTCCATCACTATCACAAGTTATATCCCATATACTTGCGCTTCTTGTAGGTTTTTTATTGAGTCTATCAAGTGGCATGATAGGGAAATTTTGCTCCAAACCCCAAAAATCAGGTAAAGACTGAAATACTGAAAAATTCACTAAATATTTTTCTTGTACTTCATTTTGCAAACTCGACAAATCAGCTTGATCACCCACTAAAGAAATAGCTTTTCTCATAATCAAATGCACTAAAATTTCACTATTTGAGCGATCTTGTAAATCCACATAACCCAAATCAAACAAGGTTAAAATACTCTCCATATGATCAATGCTATCATGTAAATACTCAAGCGCATTAGAAGCTTTAATGTTTTTATACAAATCATAAAGCTCATCGATAAGTTTTGGATTTTTATCTTTTAATAAAAGCTTACTTTCTGTGTATTCTTGGGAAAAAAGCTCTAAAACAGGCGCTACTAAAACAGCATGATTAGCTGCTACAAAACGCCCGCTTTCTATAAAAATATCAGGTTCTAAATCTTTTTTTTGTTCTGCTATGCTTTTTAAAATAAACACAACATCGTTTGCATACTCACTTAAGGTGTAATTTCTGCTTGTTTCATTTTTAAACTGAGAGTATTCTACTGCTAAACCCCCGCCAAGATTAATAGCTTTTAAATTTTTTGCCCCCATTTTTCTAAGCTCAGTGTAGATATTGCCCGCTTCATTTAAAGCTTTTTTCAAAGGATGAATTTCAGTAATTTGTGAGCCTAAATGAAAATGTATCATAGTAAATTGATCTAAAAGCTTATTAGCTTTTAAAAGATTTACCGCTTCAATAAGCTCAGTAGAAGTTAAACCAAATTTTGAATTTATACCTCCACTTTTTGCCCAAATTCCTACTCCAGCTGAATGCAAACGCACCCTTAAGCCTATATTTGGCTTTGGCTTAAAACGATTTTTAGCAATTTCAATCATTGCTTCAAGCTCATTAAGCCCTTCCATAGTTAAAGTGATATTATGACCCATTTCACACGCTATAAAGCCCATATTTATGAGTTCTTTATCTTTAAAACCATTGACTGTTATAGGAGCGCCTTCATTATTATAAGCCATAGCTAGTAAAAGCTCAGCCTTACTTCCTGCTTCTAAACCATAGTTATATTCTTTACCTAGATTAACTAAATTTTTTACAAAACCTGGGTATTGATTGACTTTTAAAGGATACACAGCATTAAAAGAACCTTTATAGTTAAATTCTTTTTTTGCTTTGGCAAATTTATTATAAATTTGCTCGATTTGCTTATGGATTAAATGGGGAAAACGAAGCAATAATGGCCCCTTATAGCCATCATCACGCAAAGTATTTACTATATCTATAATGGCAGGTTTTTTACCATGATTTACACATACTTTGCCATTTTCAATGATAAAATTATTTGCACCCCAAATATTAATACCATAATCAATCATAACTCATTCTCCAAATTTGCTAATTTTATATTTTTATTTTCTTTACTATCTAAATTTTTATAAAAAATCTCTTCTTTTTGCATTTCATCTTCACCTATACACAAAAAGATTTTAGCATTAGCATTATCTGCTTGGTTTAAATGCTTTGCAAGTTTTTTTGCTTCATAGCTTAAATATACCTTATGTTTTTTTCTTAAAGTATTTGCTAATTTAAAAATAGTATCTATATAAGCTTCATCCATAGCACAAAGATAAATTCCTTCTCTAGCTTTTATGCTTTGTTTTTGCTCTAAAATAGCCATAATCCTTTCTATACCCATAGCATAACCCACACCATAACCACTTTTACCATCTAAGTATTCAATCAATCTATCATACCTTCCACCACCTGCCACAGCAGCCTTTGCACCGATTTCATCGCTAACAAACTCAAATGCACTTTTAGAATAATAATCAAGCCCACGCACTAATTTCTCATCACATTCAAACTCAACATCATTTTCTTTTAAAAGTTTTTGTAATTTTTCATAATCTTTCTTACAACATGAGCATAAATTTTCACTTAGTTTTGGTGCATTTTCGATTAAACTTTGACAATGATCATTTTTACAATCAAGCACTCTAATAGGATTTAAGTCTTTTCTTCTTAAGCAATCTTCGCAAAAACCTTCTTTAGAATTTAAAAAAGCTATGAGTTTTTCTTTATATACACCCATACATTCTTTACAGCCTAAAGAATTAATTTTCAAACTTGTGTGAATTTCTAAGCGTTTAAAAATTTCATTTAGCATTAAAATAATACTCGCATCCTCATACACACTTGCTATACCAAAGCTTTCTACACCAAATTGATGAAATTCACGCAATCTTCCTTTTTGTGGTCTTTCATAGCGAAACATAGAACCATGGTAAAACCATCTTTTAACACTTTGAGCCTTATCCATTTTAGCTTCTATGTATGATCTTACCACTCCAGCTGTCCCTTCAGGCCTCAAACACACATCATTGCCTGCTTTATCAACAAATTCATACATTTCTTTGCCAACTATATCAGAGCTTTCTCCAACACTTCTTTTAAAAAGCTTAGTAAGTTCTAAATGCGGACAATTAATAAAAGTAAAACCATAGTTTTTAACTACTTCTTCACAAGTTTTAACTACTTTTTCATAAAGAACAGCTTGGTCATCTTGTAAATCTTTCATTCCTTTTAAAGCATTAATCATCTATAAATTCCTTAATCTTTTCATGTAAATTTTCAATACTCAAAGAAGCATCTAATTTTAAAATTTTTATATCTATTTTAGTTTTTAAAAACTCTAAAGTTTCTTCTAAAGCTTTTTGTATATTTAAAAAATACTCAATCCCTCTTTTTTCAATACTATCTAAATCTTTTTTAGAAAGTCTTTGCTCAATAAGCTCTTTAGAACCATGTAAAAACACAACCTTTTGTGGAAAAACTCCACCTGTGGCAAAAGAATTTAACTCAAATAAAATATTTTGATCAAAATCACATCTTGCATAAGCCATATTAGAAATAAAACTACGATCTGAAATGATAAATTTGTTTTTATTTTGCGCTAAATGCATGTCGATTAAATTTGCTCTATCTGCTAAAAAAAGCAAAAGCTCAGCCTTTTTAGAAAATTGCATTTTACTTTCTAATAAAATTTTTCTCAAATGCACTCCAAGCTCACTTCCACCTGGTTCTTTAGTAAAAAATGCATTATGAAAATATTTTTTCAAAAGCTCTATTTGCGTGCTTTTGCCTACACAATCAACCCCTTCAAAAGCTATATACAATCTCTCTCCTTTAATAAAGGTATAATTTCTTTTGGCACAAGCTTACTCACATCGCCATTATGCATACAAATTGATCTTACTATGGAGCTTGAAATAAAAGAATTTTTTAAATTTGGCATAAGATATATAGTTTCAAAATCTTCCCAAAGCATGTGATTTGCATAACCAAGTTGTAATTCATACTCAAAATCACTCACCGCTCTTAAGCCTCTTATAATGATATTTATTTGCAAATTTTTAGCAAGATCTACTAGTAAGTTATCAAAAGTTGTAATTTTAACATTTTTTAAGTCTTTTGTAGCAATTTTTACCATTTTTTCTCTATGCTCTAAGCTAAACATAGGCTTTTTACTCTCACTTTTAGCTATGGCAACAACTACTTCTTCAAACATCTTGCTAGCTCGAATGATTACATCTAAATGTCCATTAGTGATAGGATCAAATGTCCCTGGGTATATACAACTAGCCATCATTGCCACCTTTGGTATAAATTATGCTCAATATTTGCTAGATCAAGCCATTTTCCTATGATAAATTCATATAATTTTTCCAAATTATCAATCTTAGCATAACTTGCCATTACAGGAGGAGCGATGATAACTCCGTAGCTAGAAAGTTTAGCCATTTGTTCTAAATTTAAAGTAGAATAGGGCATTTCCCTTACCCCAAGTATGAGTTTTTTACGTTCTTTTAAAGCCACTCCTGCAGCTCTTGTAAGTAAAGTATCATTTATACCACAAGCAATTTTTGCCAAAGTATTAATCGAGCAAGGCGTGATAAAAGTTGTTTCTATGCCAAAAGATCCGCTTGCAACGCATTGACTAATATCTTCATTATCTAAAAAATTTACATGTTCAAGCTCAAATTTATCTTTTATGTGTTGCAAAAAGTCTATATTTTCTAAAAGAGAATTTTCTTTTGCAAAGCTTATTTTTGCATTTTTGCTTATAATGGCATAAATTTGCCCTTTTTCTTTTAAATGTTTTAATAATAAAAAGCCAAGTTCACAAGAACTAGCCCCGCTAATACCTACTAAAATTTTTTTCATTTTAGCTCCACATAATTTTTACTAATGACTTTACCATGCACGACTTTTCCATCTTTGTTTTTAAGGCGAATTCTTTGGTTTAAATTTCCACTTTGCAAGGCTTTTAATTCTATTATCATGCTTAAATCCCCATCTTTGATAACCCCATAAACAGAATCATTTCTTTGTATAAGGGTTTTGGTTTTAAACATATTATATTTTAAAATCATATTTTCTCTTATATTGCTTTTGGCTATTAAATTTGCGATTTCATCTTTTTTTAATACACCTTGAGGAGCTTTATCAAAAGGAATTTTTAAAATTTTAAAACTAGCAGGACTTAAATTTTCATTACGCACAATAGGGCGCGTAGTTTGTAAAACTTCTAATTTTGCCTTTAAAAAATACTTAAAAAATATATTTTTTTTAAACTGCTCTGGAGTTTTAAATTCAGCCTTTACAAAACCATCTGCTCTATCAAAATTATGATTACCCAGCTTTAAAAAAATGTATTGATTAAAATCAGCAGGCAAACTTGATTGAGTGTTAAGATCTAAAGAAATGATTTCTAGTTGCGGATAATTTGTCTTAAATTCTTTAATCAAAGCTAATTTTACTTCATCAAAATTCGAAGCAAAGCTTAAAGTGTAGAAAAATAAAACTAGAATGATTTGCTTAAAAAACAATACAGCGACCTTTTATAAAAATATATTAATCGTATAATACATTAAAAAAGTTTGATTTTAGTTAAAAGAAGTGGAGCGGGAAACGAGATTCGAACTCGCGACCCCAACCTTGGCAAGGTTGTGCTCTACCCCTGAGCTATTCCCGCATTTTGAAAGTAGAGCGTGATTTTATCAAAACTTTATTTTATTGTCAAGTTTTTTAAAATTAAGGAATGTTTTTTGCTTATAGTTATTAAATTTTAAAAAAGGAGTTCTCATGCAAGTAAATGATAAAAATAGTCCGCTAGCCCTAAATAATATGACAAAAATCAAAGAAAAAAACACATCTTCAGATGAATTTCAAGCTACACTTAATGCACTTAAAGACAAAGAAGAAAAAGAGTATAAAAAAGATAGCAACAATGCTTTTAGTAATACAGATTTAAATATAGGTTCGATTTCTAAAGATTATAGCGTATATGCTTGGGAGAAATTACGCCAAAGCAAATACCAAAAAAATGAAGAAAATATCTTAAATAATCTTTTTAAAACCTTAGATAAAGCAAGAAATTAATCATTCAAAATAGGGTAGTGTAATACCCTATTAAATTTTTAAAACTTTAACTTCTTGATCTTTTGCTAATTTTGTATCATCAATTTGCGTGATTAAAATATGTGTGTTTTCACATAAAGGTTTTAGCATACCTGAGCCAAATTTAGCTTCGCTTGGTTTAAAATAACCATCAACTAATTTTCCAAAAGCAAAATCATTTCTTTGACCTTTGAAATTTAAATCTTTAGTCAATCTTGCTTTATCAAATTCCAAAAGTTCTTTACTATAAAGTAAATTGAGTATATTTTTTGCAAAAATATGTGTTGAAACTAAAGAGGCTAAAGGATTTCCTGGTAGGGCTAGAAAAAGCATATCGCTTTTGCTAAAAAGTTTTACATGCTTGCAAAGTTTAGCATTGACTTTTTCAAAAATAGGGTTAAAATCACACTCAAGTAAAGCTTGTTTGATAAAATCAGCCTCACCCACGCTAGCTCCACCACTGCTTATAAGTATATCAAATTCTTTATTTTCTAAAAGCTTTTTATATGCATTTAAATCATCTTTTATAAGTCCTAAATACTCAACATCAGCATAATCTTGCAAAATAGCATAAATACCAAAAGCATTTGCATTGTATATGCTGCATTCATCAGCATTTTCCCAAGGTTCTACAAGCTCATCTCCACTTGAAAAAATTCCAATACGCATTTTCTTAACGACATTTAACTCATAAATTCCTTGAGCAGCAAGCATAGCTACCATACCTGAAGTGATTTTTTGTCCCTTTTTAAACAAAAGCTCTCCAAGCTTTGCTTCCTCGCCTTTAAAGCGGATGGCATTGTTTTCTTTAGCGTTTTTAGCATTGAGCTTTTCATCTTCAAACAAAGCTTCTTCAAACATTAAAATGGTGTTTGCATTTTGAGGAATTTTAGCTCCTGTCATGATTTTATAGCATTCATTTTTTTCTATAATATAATCATTTTTATCGCCTGCTAAAATGCTTCCTTTTATTTCTAGCAATTCATTCTTATGTGTATAATTTAATGCATAACCATCTAGGGCAGAATTATCAAAAGCGGGTAGGTTTTTTTTCACAAAAACATCTTCATATAAAATACACCCCAAAGCTTGCGTCAAATTTACTCTTTGAAATTCATTTTTTGCTTTGATTTGTTCTTTTAAAAAATCTAAAGTTGTAAAAATATCTCTCATTCTTCAAGCCTTCTTATATTTGCGCCTAGTTTTTTAAATTTTTCTTCTAAATTTTCATACCCTCTATCAAGATGATAAATTCTATGAATTTTACTTGTGCCTTTAGCTGCTAAAGCCGCTAAAATCAAAGCAGAAGATGCGCGCAAATCAGTAGCCATAACATCAGCTCCCAAAAGCTCTTTAGTGCCATTTATAGTAGCAATATGCCCGTTTAATCTTATATCAGCTCCCATTCTTAAAAGCTCACTTACATGCATAAAACGATTTTCAAATAATCTCTCATCAATAATACTTGTACCATTTGCTTTTAAAGCTAAAGCCATAAATTGTGCTTGCATATCCGTTGGAAAACCTGGATATTCGCTAGTTAAAATTTCAACTGGTTTGATTTCTTTAGCAGGATTTATACTAATACTATCTTCATTAATATCAAAGCTAAAACCCATTTGCTCTAGCTTTGCCAAAACTGCGCTAAGATGGCTTGCATTGACTTTTTTTAGAGTGATTTTTGAGTTAGTGATAGCTCCTGCACACAGATAAGTTCCTGCTTCAATACGATCAGGAATGATTTCAAAAGGTTTAAATTCTAAAAGCTCTCCACTTGTGCCATAAATTTCAAGCTCAGAAGATCCTATGCCTTGTATATCAAGCCCAGCTCTAGCTAAAACCTCACAAAGTTGCACTACTTCAGGCTCTTTAGCAACATTTAAAAGTCTAGTTTTACCATGAGCTAGAGCTGCTGCCATGATGATATTTTCACTACCTGTAACAGTGATTTTATCAAACATCACATCAGCACCCCTAAGCCCTCCGCTAGCTACCACATAACCTTGCTTGATCTCAATATTAGCTCCCATTTTTTCTAAAGCTAAAAGGTGCAAATCAATAGGACGTTGGCCTATAGCACAACCTCCCGGTAAAGAAACTTCGCAATTTCCAAATCTAGCTAGTAAAGGTCCTAAGGTAAGTATAGAAGCTCGCATTTTACGCACGATGTCGTATTTTGCTATGGTTTTATTTAAATGTTTTGTATTTATTTTTGCAAAATTGTCTTTAAAAGTATAATTTGCTCCTAAATTTTCAAGCAAAGAAAGTAGGGTACAAATATCTGCTACATTTGGTAAATTTGAAATTTGCACTTCATTTTTAGCTAAAATACTTGAAGCTATCAAAGGAAGTGCTGCATTTTTTGCACCGCTTATTATCACTTCTCCGTTTAATTTTTCAACACCATCAATCTCTAAATAAGTCATTAATTTTCCTTAAAATACATACATTTAATGATATAATAATATTTTACTACAAATATTATATAAATTAATAAGATTAAAGGTATTTTTTGGGAGTTTTTCTAGTCATACTTGGTGGGATATTTTGGGCTGTAAGTGGAGTTTTGGCTGAGTATTTGTTTAAAAATCATTATTCTGCTGAATGGGTGAGTTTTTATCGTTTGCTTTTTACAGGCATTATTTTAATAATTTTGGGTGCAAAAAATTTCAAATTAAAACTACTAAAGCAAAAACAAGAACTTAGCTCTCTTTTGATTTTTTCTATCTTTGGTTTATTGATAACTCAATATGGTTATTTTAAAGCCATTTATTATACCGATGCAGGAACTGCCACGATGATACAATACAACGCACCATTAATCATAATGCTTTTTATGTGTTTTAAAAATAAAATTTTACCTAAAAAAATAGAGCTAATCGCTTTGCTTTTAATACTTTTTGCCTTATTTTTACTTATAACAAATGGAGATATTAACAACTTAAAACTTGATATAAGAGGTGTTATTTGGGCTTTTTTTGGAGCTCTTGGAGTGGCATTTTATTCTTTGAGTACTAGACTTATCATAGCAAAATATGGCTTATTTTTAATCATGGGTTTGGCTAGTTCATTTGCTTCTTTTTTGCTTTTTGTATTATTACAAGGAAATATCCCAAAACATGATTTTTCTTTAAATTCCTTTTTGGCTATGAGCGCGATTGTATTTATAGGCACAATAGGGGCTTTTTGTTTATACTTAAAAGGAGTTGAATTAATAGGAGCTTTTAAAGCTAGTATGATAGCTTGTATAGAACCTGTGGCTGCTGCTTTTATGAGTTTTTTATTTTTAGGAACTATTTATAGCGTGATTGATCTTTTTGCTTTTGCTTTGATTATTCTTAGTGTGTTTTTAAATGCTAAAAAACATTAAAATCATTGCATACTTTGCATGGCTTGAGAAAGTATTTGCATGATTTGGCCATATATACTTTGCATTTGTGCATTTAAACCTTGAATTTGAGAATTAATCATTTGAGCTTTTTGCGGATCTTGACTTGATTGTAATTTTGCATTTAATTCTGCAATTTTAGCTTGTATCTTAGCTAACTCGCTATAAAGCTTGCTTAATTGATCTTCAGATTCACTGTTATTTTGATTATCTTTAACACTTTTTTCAAGCTCTTTCACACCTTGTGTAAACTTAAATTCTATAAAATTCTTATTCTCTTTACTTTCTTTTTCTTCTTTTTGAGTGTTTAAAATATAAGGATTAATTTTACTAGCATAATCATTTATTTGCATGATATATCCTTTCTTTAAGGATATATCGGATTTTTTTATAAAAATTTAAGTTCTATCGTGAAGTTTTTTTGCTACTTCTGCAGCTAATTTTAGTTTTTCATTGTCAAAGTGTGTGTAAATTCTTGAAGTATTTAAACTTGCATGGCCTAGTGCTTCTTGGACTAAAACTAAATCTTTTTGTTTTTTATAAAGTAGGGTAGCAAAAGTGTGTCTTAGCATATGTGCTCCGTTTTTTTGCTTGCGAATCCCTGCTTTAAATAAAATTTGTTCTACTATACGCGAAACATAAGCTTGGGTTAGGGCTTTGCCATTGCGATTGACAAATAAAAGTCCATCACAAGAAAGATAATTTACCCTTACATCTTTTAAAAGATGTTCTATAAGCTCTTTTTTAATCATCACAACGCGGTATTTATTGCCTTTAGCTCTAATACGTATGATATAAAGATCATTTTCTTCGCTAATGTCTTTTAATTTTATATTAATAGCCTCACTAACCCTAATTCCTGTAAAAATGATGATTTTAATAATCAAACGATTGCGTATAGTGTTGCTTTTAAAATCTGTATTATCAATAGCATCTAAAAATTTACTCACTTCATCTTCGTTCATATATTCAGGTAGTTTAACTCCTTTAGAACCACTTATACCCGCCCAATTTTTAAGATTAATATCAAAAATATGCGCTTTTTGATCTTCTTCATTTTGTTTATCTAAAAATGCAAAAAAATTAATCACGGCTATGCGATAATTTTTCTTACTCGCATCAGATAAAGAAGCGCTAATACTTGCTAAAATTTCCACTAAAAGCTCTTCATCGATTTGTTTTAGCGAATAAAGCTTATAAAATAACAAATACTCATAAAGTTTTTTCAAAGGATTAAAATACGTATTTACACCACTAAGTCCTGCATTTCTTGCTTTTTTTACATAAGCATCAAGCTCTTGTATATTTTTAACACCCTTACTTAAAGCTAAATTTACTACAGCCAAAGCTTGAGGGTCTTTTAATTCCTTATTTGATAAAGAATTAAGCTTAAATTTCACATATCTACAAAGCCAAAATAAAAAGGACTTTTCAAAATTTTCTTCACAATCTAGAGGATATTTCATCACTCATTCTCCAAGGCTTTCAAAGTAGCCATTTTTGCATGAATATATGCACTATCAAATAGCTTTTTAGAGCTTTCTTTTACAATTAAACCAAGTTCAGTACAACCCAAAATTACTCCTTGAACCTCCGGAAATTGAGTAATCAAATCATCTAGATATTTTTTTGAGTCTTTATTTATAATACCTTTGCAAAGCTCATTAAAAATAATATCACTAAGCTTTAAAATATCATCATTTTTGGGAATAAAAACTTCGATCTTTGAATTAATTAAAAGTTGTTTATAAAAATCTTCTTGCA
The DNA here is from genome assembly GCF_025771745.1 of Campylobacter sp. IFREMER_LSEM_CL2127. Classification (NCBI taxonomy): domain Bacteria; kingdom Pseudomonadati; phylum Campylobacterota; class Epsilonproteobacteria; order Campylobacterales; family Campylobacteraceae; genus Campylobacter; species Campylobacter sp. IFREMER_LSEM_CL2127. The sequence goes on along the minus strand of NZ_JAKMQV010000001.1, from coordinate 37,159 downwards.
TAGTGTATTTTGTCCCTAACAACAATACTTTATTGATATTTTGCTCTTGAAGCTCTAAAAGCATAGCTTTAGCTATATGCAAGATAGGAATTTGAATGTTTTTTTGTATATTTTCATAACATTTATGCATAGTATTAGTACAAATTAATATAAAATCAACTCCGCATTTTTGCAAAAGTAGGGCATGTTGGGTTAAAATTTCACTTGCTTTTTGCCAATCATTCTTGCGTTGACATTCTTCTATTTCTTCAAAATCAACGCTAGTTAAAACTATCTTAGCACTGTGTAATTTTCCTAATTTTTCATTTGTTAATTTATTGATTATTTCATAATAGCTAAGTGTGCTTTCATAACTCATTCCACCTATTAAACCTATGGTTTTCAAACTTTTTTTCCTTTAAAATTAATATAAAAATTATAAAAAAATCTTACTTAAAAAATATCAAGCTATAATTATAAAAACAAAATAGGGTGATAATATGTTTTTTAAGAAAAAAACCGCGCAAAAGCAAGCAAACCAAAGCAATACCTCAAAACAAAATAATACTTCAAATGACTTTGCACAAGAAAAAAGACTTTATGAATTTAGAGAAAATATGAAAAAACTTAGCAAAGATGAAAATAGTGCCAAACTTTTAGCAAGACAACTTTCAAGATTAATCCAAAAATCCAAATAAAACCAAAAATTCCATACAAGCTAAACTTTTATATTTATTTTCCTTTTTACTCATCATTTTAGCTTTTTTAGTCTATAAAAATATTTTAACTTAAACTTAATATATATGTAAAATTATATGATAAATAGTAAAATCTTGAAATTATATATATTTTGTATTGAAAACTATAATTTTCAAACTTTTATATTTATCTGTTCTTTCATAAGTAAAATATATTTTAAAATACCTATATTATAGTATTTTAAAGCATTTTAATTTTTGAGTGAACATAACTTATCCATAAAAAAATAAGTATAATTTTTTGAAAAATATTATAAGTTATTTTATGTAGCTATGAAAGACTAAAGATGTATATTTTTTATTTCAACTAAATCTTAGTTTGTATTTTTACTTAAATAAAATTGAAGTTTAAAAATGTAGATTAGTTATTTTCTTGACTTTTAGGATAATCAAAAAACACAACTTCCCCGCTGTGTTCTTTTATATCTTTAAATTCTTTTATATCAAATTGCATACATAAAATAGCAGAAGTTGGAAAGTTTTCTAAATCTATATGGGCTAAATATTCACAAAGTTCTTGCAATAAAGGATTATGCATAATTAGCACTACCCTACTCTCTTTTAATTCTTTTATAAAATTTAATACATCTTCTAAATTACCATCATAAAAGTTTTTTTCTATCTTGATATCTTTTTCTTTTAAAGAAAAGCTTTTGCAGAGTTTTTGCGCTGTTTTTATGCAACGCCTAGCAGGACTTGAAATGATACTTTGGGCTTTAAATCCTAAATCTTTAATCCTATAAATCATAGTTTTTAAATCATCTTTTCCACTAGAACTAAGCTCTCGTTGTAAATCTTGTTCATAGTTTTCTTTTTGAGCCTTAGCATGACGGATAAAATAGATATATTTCATTTTATAACCTTAAATTTACCCAAAAGATATCCGCATATAAAGCCAAAAATATGTGCATACCAAGCTATATTTACACCCATAAAAATAGGTATAAAACTCATTAATAATATAGCTACGATAAGTCCTTTAGTGGCGGTTTTATCCAAATATGCATAATATCCCATTAAAACACATATAGTACCACTTGCGCCCACTACGTTTACAAAACTACCATCAAAACTTAAATACACATAAAAAACACTAAGCAAAGAGCAAAGAATTCCGCCAATTAAATAAAGCAAAGCAAATTTAAAGCTTTTTAAGTATTTTTCCAGCATAGAGCCAAATTGAAAAAGCACTATCATATTTAAAATCAAATGAGGCCAATTTCCATGCATAAACATTGAGCTTAGAATTTGCCAGTAAAATCCTTGAAAGAAAAATAAATTTAAACCCAAAATAGCATCTAAATTTAAGGATCCAAAATAAAGATAATTCACAAAGACAAATATCACAATATTTAAAGCGATTAAAAAGGAAGCTATCATTACCCTACTTTGTATTTTTAATAATTATAACAAAAAGCTATTTAAATTCTAGCTTACACATAAAATTCACACTAATAAGATACAATATCGTCAAAAAATAAAATAAGGTTAAAAATGAAAAAACTAGCTTTTGCTTTTTTGATCACTCTAAATACCCTTAATGCAGGTATAGTTATAGCACCTGATTCTTTACCGGTAAATATCAAACAATTTATCAAAGATTATTTTAATGCAGAAATAGGCCTAGTAGAACAAGATGGTTATTCTTATGAGATTTATTTAAGCGATGGAAGTGAGATTGAGTTTTCACTTAATGGAGAATTTAAAGAGGCTGAAAATTTTAGCTCGTTAAATTATGCGATTTTACCTTTAACAATACAAAATACCATCAAAAATATCTACCCTAATACAGCAATCATAGAAATAGAAAGAAAAATTTCTTATTATAAAATCAAACTAAACAATCAAATGAAGCTTTACATAGACGATAATGGAACAATTTTAAGACAAAAATTTGATGATTAAATGCTTATTTGATTTTACTCAAATAAGCAAGTTTTGAATTTTTCTTCCAAAAAGGTTTTAATTCATCAAAACTTATAAAAACTTCAACTGCTCCTGTTGAATATGGAGCTATCTCATAAGGTTCCCATATAAAATTTAATCCATCTTTTCTTACTTCAAAAATTTCACTCATTTTAAGTTCTTTAATATCAAATAATTCATTTTCACTGTATAAACTTAAAATCTTTTGCTTAATCATATTCTGAAAATCTTCACTTTCTATTTTTAACTCATTTTTTATATTTATAAGTTTCATATCATCAATACTATAAGTTTTTCTTAAAAAATTAGTCATACCATGAGCACCACCTTTATATTCATAAATATTTTTTCCTAAAGAGATAATATGCTCATCTTGATAAAACATATAAGCTTGAGAAAAAAACTCATTATTAGAAATGTTTTCTTTACTCCATTTTTCAAAGCTTTCTTTTGCTTTTTGTTTTAATGAATTTTTATCTAAATTCTCATTAAAGTCATCAATAATTTTATTTAATTTTTCATTTTTACTTGTTAATTTTAAAATATCCTCACTAAAGTCAAATTCTATAGTTTTATTAGCATCTAGTTGTTTTTGTTCTTTAAGTGATAGCTGATTAATCATCATATTTGTCTTGCTGGCTAAAAAACTAAATTCTTTTTTTGCTTCATCTATTTTACATAAAGCATCAAATTTATTTTTATGCATATCTTTTAAAACGCAAGTTCCAAAATCTGCTATATCTATATAATATTCATCATTCTTAGCACTACCCCAAAAACTGTATTGTTTTTGTTTTGTTTGGACAAAACCATAACTAGTGTTACTTTTAATGGAACTATATAAGTGAATATCAAATTCCTTTCCTTCTAAAATATTTAATGTAAATGTATTTTCATTATATGCATATAAACTCGCACATAAACCTAAATTTAATATTATTTTTTTAATCATTCAATCCCCTTCTTGTGTTCTTATAATTAAACTTTTTGGTAGTTTAAAATACTCAATCCATTCTTGTTCTTTTTGTCTCATTTGTCCTTGATCTACCTCATGATCATAACCTTGCAAATGAAGCATAGCATGTATAAAAAGCAATGCCATCTCTTCTTCATTGCTGTGTTTATATTCCATTGCTTTTTTACTTACTTCATCTAAATTTATCACAATACTACCAAGCAAATTTTCACAATTTGGCACTAAAGGAAAAGACAAAACATCTGTAGTTTTATCTACTCCTCTTTGGTTAAGATTAATTTCATGCATGGTTTTTTCATCTACCAAAACAAGTTCTATATTTTGATCACTCATTTTTTGAGCAATTTTTTCAAGAAAAGAAATATCCATTTCTTCTTCGCAAAAAATCATTATTATCCTTTTGATTTTATAATTTCAAATTATATCAAAATTAAGGAAAAGTATGAAAAAAGCTCTTTGTATTATAAGTGGTGGTATGGATAGTACTTTATGTGCATATTTAGCCAAAAAAGAAGGATATGAAATCATTGCTTTGCATTTTGATTACAGTCAACGCACCATGCTTAAAGAAAGAGAATGTTTTAATAAAATTTGTGAAAAACTTAATATAAAAACAAAATATATTTTAGATGTTTCATTTATAGCAAATATTGGTGGTAATTCTTTAACGGATTTAAATTTAGAAATTCCTAAAGAAAAGCTACACGAAAAAGAAGTTCCAAATACTTATGTTCCTTTTAGAAATGGCATTTTTTTATCTATTGCAGGAGCCATAGCTGAAAAAGAAAAATGCGAAAGTATTTTCATAGGAGTAGTGCAAGAAGATAGCAGTGGTTATCCTGATTGTAGTGCAAATTTCATACAAAAAGCAAGTGAGTTTATCAATGAAGGCACAACAAAAACTTGTAATGTTACAATTAAAACCCCATTAGTTCATCTAAGCAAAGGACAAATAGTTGAATTAGCCTTAAAAGAAAAGGTAGCCTTAGAATACACTTGGTCTTGCTATGAAAGAGAAGATAAAGCTTGTGGTAAATGTGATAGTTGTTTATTAAGATTAAAAGGCTTTAAAGAAGCCAATGTGAAAGATTTTATAGAGTACATTTAAAATTTACTTTCATTTTATTTTTGTTTGTATAATAGATTTTACAAATTAAAAAAGGAGAATTAATGAAAAAAATACTACTTGGTTCATTTTTAGCTGCTTCAATTTTAGCAAGCAATGCTTTAAGTAAAGAATTTATTCTAGATAAAGCTCATACAAATGTAGCTTTTAAAATCAAGCATTTACAAATTAGCAATGTAAATGGAAATTTTAAAGACTATGATGCAGTGGTTGATTTTGATAGTACTAAATTTGAATTTAATAAACTTCAAGCAAATGTAAAAGTTGCTTCTATAAATACTGAAAATAAAGCAAGAGATGCTCATTTACAACAAGATGATTTTTTCAAAGCAAAAACTCACCCAAACATCACTTTTACTATGAGCAAATATGAAAAAATTTCTAATGAAAAAGGTAAGATGTATGGCTCTTTAAATATTGCTGGTGTAAGTAAAGATATTGTTTTAGATACTGAAATTGGTGGGGTTATTAAAACAGATAGTGGTAAAGAAAAGGCAGGATTTACTTTACAAGGACAAATTAAAAGAAGTGATTTTAAATTTGCTCCAGATACCTCTAGTTTGACACTTAGTGATGAAGTGCAAATAAATATAGAAGCAGAAATTAACGAAAAATAATTTAAAAAGCATTTTACAATAAAGTAAAATGCTTTAATTTAATTTATTTAGCTAACCAACCTTCTTTTTCCCATACTTTTTGCGCTTCTTTGCTTTGTGTAAATTCTATAAATTCAGCTACTTTTGGATTTTTTAAACCTTTTTGTGTTGGTACTATTTCAGCAGCTCTATAAATAATTGAGTTTTTATCTGCTTTTATAAATTTATTTTCTTTCTCACCAACTGCTTTAATCCAATGTGTCCAAATGATTAAAGCATCGATATTTGGATTATTTTTCCACTCATCAACTGCTGCTTTTGAATTCTTAGCATACACTTTGATGTTTTTTCTAAGTTTTTCTAGGTTTTCGATTTTTCCTGTTTTTAAAGCCATATCTTCATACAAGCCAACCTGCCCTGCTCCATCAACTACCATAACATTAACACCATCTTTTAAAAGGTCTTCAAATTTTTTAATTTTTTTAGGGTTATTAGCTCTTACTATCATACCTGATCCTCTAGCATTTAAAACCTGAACATCTTGTATTTTGATTTGTTTTGACATAGCTTTAACAAATCCATCCATCATAGATGTGTTACCAGAATAAATGATATCAGCATCCATTTTGGCTTGTTTGATCCATTTAGGTGTTGGCCCTGCATTAACGATAACTTTTTCTCCGCTTTTTGCTTCAAATTGTTTAGCAAGTTCTTTTAAAACAGGAGCTGGACCGCCTGGGCCATAAACTAAAATTTCAGCATTCAATGCAGCTGCAGCAAATAAACTTAAAAATAAAAATTTTTTCATATTTTTTCCTTTAAATTAATAAAATAAAATTAGAAATATAGCTTTTTAAAGTATATATTTTTTTAATCAAATAAATTAATATTTTTTTCATAGACAAAAAAACATTCTAAAAAGTCTTCTATGTTTTCTTTTATCAAGCAATATCTAAAGTCAAGAAAATTTTTTAATTCTTTTAAATTTGTATAAGAAAAATCACAAAATAAAGAATTTTTTAATGCGGTTTTAAAACCCTTAGTGTCTTGAAGTTTTTGTGCTATAAAGTCAAAATCTTCATCATTTTCCACGAGTAAAATCACCCTAGAGCTACCTCCAAAAACACAAATTTCATTTTTTGAGTTTAAAAAATAGGCTTTAAAAAGTTCTAATTTTTTATCATTAAAACTAAAGGGTAATTTTTGACTTTCTATAAATTCAATAAAACTAGCAAAAATATCTGCATAAAAAAATGCAAATTTTAAATCCTTAAAATACAAATTTTTACAAAGTAAGCTCGTTTGAAATAAAGATTTTGAGCCTAAAATTTCATATTTACAAGCTTTTAAGGTATGAAAATTTGATTTTAATTTTAAAATAAATTTTTCATCATCAGAACAAAAGAAAGTTTTTTCTTTAGAATTTTTTAAAAGATCAAAATCTAATAAAATATTTGAATTTAAGACTTTAAAATTAAAGGCTTTTGCAAATTTTAATTCTACATGATTGCAATATATAAATTCATAAGATTTTTCTTCACATAAAAATCTAAAAAGCCTAAAAATAGCTTCTTCAAGATCATCAACTTGAAGATAAAACACATCTTTATCTTCAAGATTTAATTTCTCCTCGCTTACTATAACATAAGCTCCAAGTTTTATAGCAAAACTAGCTTGTTCATTATTCTTAGCAAAAAATACACTTGCTTGTTTGACTTTGTTTAAATCTATACTAAAATCATAAACACTAGAAGTTGCTCCATAGTTTAAAACTTGGGCATTAACAAGCTCAATAAAATTAGAAATATTCATCTAGCCTATTAAAGCTCCATTTTCGATAAAGCTTTGTGGGCTAATTAAAACTAATTTACCATTTTTTTCTGCACTTAAAATCATACCTTGGCTTTCATGGCCAAAAATTTTAGCTTTTTTTAGATTGGTAATGACACAAACTTGCTTACCTATTAACTCACTAGCTTTATAAAATTTAGCAATACCCGAAAGCACTTGTCTTAGTTCGCCATTTTCAAGTTCAAGTTGAAATTTTAAAAGCTTTTCACTGCCTTCTATATTTTGACAATCTTTTACTAGTGCTACTTTAATTTCAATTTTTTTAAAATCATCAATTTTAATTTGAGCTAAACTTGGCTTCTCTTCTACTTTTTCTTCTTTTTTGTTTTCTTGTGTTAATTCAACTTTTGGAAATAAAGCTTCACATGCACTTGATTTTAAATCGCATAATTGATTATTTAAAATTAGTTTTTGATAGTTTTCGTTTGAAATTTCAAAATTTAAAGCTTTGGCGATTTTTAAAGCTGTTTTTGGCATAGTAGCTGAAAGTAAAATAGTAACTTTTGTTAAAATATTAGCACATAAAGCTACTAAGGCATTAGCTTTTTGCATTTGATCATTTTTAATTAAATTCCAAGGCTCATACCTACTAATACTTAAATTTGCTAAAGATAAAGCCTTAAAAAGTTCTTCTAAATAGCGATTTGGCTGGATATTTTCTAAAGCATTGATTGCATTATCTAAATACTCTTTACATTCATTTAATTCTTGATTAAAATACAAATTCACATCTTTACAATCAATAATATTTTGAGAATACTTAGCACTCATGCCGATAATTCTATTTAATAAATTTCCAAGCTCATTGCTTAATTCTGCATTGATTCTAGTGATTAATGCTTTTTGTGAAAAATCCCCATCATTGCCAAAAGGAACTTCTCTGAGTAAAAAATATCTAAAAGCTTCTAAACCGAAAGTATCTGCTACTTCTTTAGGTGCTACTACATTGCCTTTAGATTTGCTCATTTTTTCACCATCTTTAGTCCACCAGCCATGCGCTGCTACAAATTTAGGCAAAGGAAGTTCTAAACTCATCAAAAACGCAGGCCAATACACTGCATGAAAACGCAAGATATCTTTACCTACAAAATGAATATGAGCAGGCCATAGATCCATATTTTTATCATCAAGTCCATAACCCAAAGCACTCACATAATTCATCAAAGCATCAAGCCAAACATACACCACATGTTTTTCATCATTTAATTCTTTTGGAAGCTTTATACCCCACTCAAAACTCGTTCTTGTAATAGAAAGATCTTTTAAGCCACCTTCTACAAAATGAATCAACTCATTAGCCTTATTTTTAGGTAAAATCGGCTCTTTTTCTTTATACCATTTAAGAATTTGATCTTGATATTTAGAAAGCTTGAAAAAATAACTTTCTTCTTTTAAAAGCTGTGTTTTTTTACCACAATCTGGACAATGACACTCATTTACAAGCTGAGTTTGGGTAAAATAACTCTCACAAGAAACACAATAAAAACCTTCATAAGTTCCTTTATAAATATCACCTTTATCAAACATTTTTTTAAATGCTTTTTGTACGCTTAATTTGTGATTTTCATCTGTAGTTCTAATGAAATAATCATAAGAAATTTCAAACTCATCCCAAAGTTTTTTGAACTTAGAACTAATTTCATCTGCATATTCTTTAGGGGTAAAATTTCTAGCACTAGCAGCTTGCTCTATCTTTTGGCCATGTTCATCTGTACCTGTTAAAAAGAATGTTTTTTCTCCTTGCAAGCGATAGAATCTAGCCAAAGTATCTGCTATAATCGTAGTGTAAGCATGACCAATGTGAGCTACATCATTTACATAATATATCGGAGTAGTAATATAACGCATTTTCAACCTTTAATTAAAAATCAAATCCACCTTCTTTACCTTTAGACATACTCTTATAAACTGCATCAATATACTCTTTTCTTAAAGAGCACTCAAAAATCATAGAGCAAGGTAAACAAGATTTTAAGTTTTTATCGTTTTGACAAGCTTGAAGTTCATTTTTTTTAGCTTCTAAAGCTAGTTCAAATTCATCTTTAACTTCAGCCATTAAAGCCCTTTATAAGCTTGTTTTAGTTTTTCAATTTCATATTTTGAACCCAAAAAGCATGGCGTACTTGCATGGATTTTTTCAAATTCTAAATCAAGCAAAGAATCATTTTCTCCATTAGTAGAAAGCCCTCCTGCTTTTTCAAAAATAAAAGCAAAAGGAAATACCTCAAAATATGCTCTTAATTTTCCATTTGGCGCATCGCTTGTTGCAGGATATGAAAATAATCCTCCACCTTTGAGTAAAATTTGGTGTAAATCACTCACCATAGCACCTGAATATCTTAAGCGATATCCTTCATCAAATAAAGCTTTTATAAAAGCTCTATGAGTATTTGACCAATTTTTTTGTGTCCCGCCGCTTGCATTTAATTTGCCTTTTTCGTTTAATTTTAAATCCTTAACAAAAACAAATTCATCATTTTCATTTAACCTATAAAGCTTAGGAGTATCTATGCATACTATAAGCTCTAAACGCACACCATAAATAGCATAAACTGCTGCTTTTAGATTTTTTGCACTAGCCTTTTGCTCATAAATAGCAAAAATAGAACCTATAGCAAAATTCACATCTACCAAAGATGAGCCATCTAAAGGATCATAAGCAACAATGTATTTTTCATTTTCATTGATTAATAATTGTTCTTGTTTTTCTTCACTAATTAAGCTTTTTATACCTTTACTTTGCTTTAAAATTCTAGTGATAATCTCATCGCTTTTTACATCAAGTTTTAATTGATTATCTCCAGTAGCATTTTGAGAAGTAGTATAATCAAAATCTTTTAAATATCTAAGTTCTTTTGAAATTTCAATCACTGCTTTTTGTATATCGTTAATTAATTCTTGCATATTTTACCCCTATACTTTTTTTGAATTTTTTAATATAAAATCACAAATACTTTCTAAATCATCCAAATAAAGCCAAGTTAAATTTTTATTTTCGATTTTCTCATAGCTTGCAATAGCCTTAGAATAAGTAAAATAGCTCTCATCCACTTCTTTGCAAAAAACACTAATTCTTGGCATATCTAAGGTTTTTAAGCCCTCTATAAATAAAAAATCAAAATTCCCTAGTTTAGAAATAGCTTCATCTAAAGTGCTTGGAGAATGTGTAAATAAAGTTGTCCTTGTAGGACTTAAAACCATTACATCAGCACCGCTTTGAAAAAATTTAAAACTATCTTTTTTTGCTATATCAAAACTTGCTTTATCTTTTGGATCATGTTTTATAATACATACTTTATAATTTTGCTCCATAAAATACTTAGCAACTTGAGTTATTAAAGTTGTTTTACCTGAATTGGAAGGCCCGCTAAAAGCCATTGCTAATCTTTTCATAACTTCCTTAAATCAAAGAAAATAAACAAAATTATATCTTTTTAAAAGTTAAAAGCTTATAATTATAAAAAAATTAGGAATAAAATATGAAAAAAATTTATATGATTATTTTTTTAACACTTATTTTTACTGCATGTTCAAACAAAACCCAAAAACAAAGTGAAATCGATTTAAAAAGCCAAACTCTTATGTATGCACAAAAAATCAATTTTAATTATAAAGATAATCGAGTAGTTGCTTTGTTAAGTTATCTAAATCCTGTATTAGATGAAAAAAGTCAACAAGAAGTTTTTGTGCTTAGTTTTTTACCAAATATCAATATCAAACAAGAACAAATTTCAATACTCATAGATGGAGAAAAAACTAACTTAAAAACCTTAGATCAAAATGATGAGTTGTTTAAATATATCATCAAAAGTGATTATGCAAGTTATTACAAAATCACCCTTGATGAGTTGGTACAAAAACCTATTTTAAAACTTGATTTGTGTTTTGAGAATCAGTGTTTTGAGTTAAAGTTTCAAAAAATTTCGAAATCGGTGTATTATCGTTCAGAAGATGCAAATACACAATATAATTAGCTAAAACCTTTTTAGCATACACCCTACTTTCTGCATAAGGAACAAGTTCCATAGATAAAAATGGCTCGTACTTTCCTGCTCTAAACATATCTTCTCTTTTAAGCATTCTAGTAGTAAATCCTATACCTCCATTATAAGCATAAGCCACAAATACTGGAGAATTAAGTTTAGATTCTAAATAATCTAAATGATGATTTGCAAAAGTATAGGCTGTTTTTGGATCAAAAAGCATATCTTGGTCAAAATTTGGAATTTGCAATTCTTTATTGCCTATATGATTAGCTAAAAATGGAATAAATTGCATAATACCTAAAGCATAAGAGGTTGAAATAGCTGTTGGGATAAAACGGCTTTCTTGTCTAGCTAAAGCTAAAATCATAGCCTTTCTTTGTGTAGAATAATCTTTTAAATACTCAAAATAAGGCATAATGAAATAATGTTTTTTAAAACCCTCAGCTCTTTCTTTAATATAAGCATAAATAGCGATATTTTCTTTAGTATAAAAATCTTTTGCAAGCTTTTCTAACTCATTAGGAGTACCTTTTGCAATTTCTTTTGCAAGTTTTTGCCAAGCAAAAGGATCTTTCATATCAAAATCATTTTTTTGTTTTTTTGGACTTAATTCTTCTATTTTAGGCAAAGGCAAGCCCTTTAACTCCCTTGCATAAAGACTATAAATATTTAAAGAATCACTTTGAGCAAGCTCATCAAGATACTTTTTATCTTGAGTGATTAAATAAATCCAAAAATTTGCATTATCTACTAAAGGCTTACTTTTAAAAGTATCTTTTGCTACTTGGAAAAATTCCAGTGCTTTTTTATCGTCATTTTCTAAAATAGCATTCACACCTAAGTAAAATGCATTATCTTGAAAAGTTAAATTTGCATCTACATTAACCAAAGATTTTCTTATCAATGGACTTTTTTTCTTAATGATAATTTCTTTTACAAAATTTGTAAATTCTTTTTCTTTTGCTAATTCATTTACAAAATCTTTTTCTAAGAAAAAATCCTTTTTATCTTTTAAAAAGCCATAAATTTTATAAAAATTTGCACTATCATAATTTAAAACCGCATAACTTAGAGGATCTTTAGCATTAAAAGCTTCTAAAAGCTTTACTAAATTTGGGTTATCCTGTGGGATAATTTTTTTCATCTCATTACGCGTTGAAGCATTAAGATCTTGTATAAAAGTTAAACTGTTTAATCTTATAAGCTGACAAGTAGCATTAGCATCTAAGATATTTTGCGTATTAAATTTATAACAAGCTTCATATTCTTTATTATATCCCAAAGGTGGAACAATCGTTTCAATAGCATTTTTAATACGCCCTGCATAACGATAAATATGCTCTTTTAAACCTTCAACTTCTTCTTTTCTAAATTCATTTTTTTCCAATAAACGATATAAATAATAATCCTTAGCTAAAGAATTTGGTCTTTGCTCTAATTCTTTATAAGAATACATCGCACTATTTGCAAAAACTACTCCGGCTAAAAGTAATACCACGCTTTTTTTCAACACTTATAAACTTCCTAAAATTAAATTTGATAAAAATATTTGGATAAATTTTAATCCTAAAATAATAATCAAAGGTGCTAAATCAATACTTCCTATAGTAGTAGGGATAAATCTTCTTACAAAAGCATAAGCAGGATTAGTTAAACGATATAAAATTTGTACTATAGGATTATATGGATCAGGCCTTACCCAAGAAATTAAAGCAGCAATAATTATAATCCATACATAAATTTCAATCACTAAAGAAAAAATTTGCACCAAAGATACAATCAAACTTGTTCCAACTCCCATTTTACTCCTTTATAATTTCTTTAACAAAAGGCTTGATTAGAGTATAAATTTCACTCATTTCAGGTCCATGGGTAACCCCTGTTAATACTAAACGCAAAGGCATAAAGAAATTTTTACCTTTTAAATTTGTTTTTTCCATCAAAATCTTTTTAAACTCATCATATTCTTGAGGTAAATCCAAATCTTTTAAAATCTCTTTAATCAACTTACACTCATTTTCAAATTTATTATAATTTTTAACTGCAAAAATGGCTTGTATTTTTTCTCTTATCTCATTTAGTGTGCTAGCTTCTTGAGTATAAAATTTTGCAAGCTCCGCTACATCTTTGCCTAAATTTAACAAAGAATTTAATTTATCATTATCAAGCATTTTTATATGCTCACGATTAATTTGCATTAAACGCTTAGTATCAAATCTAGCAGGAGATTTTGAAACTTTTTTCAAATCAAACCATTCTATAGCTTCTTCTAAAGTAAAAATCTCTTTTGGAGTTTTATTGCCTAAAAGGATTAAATAATTTGCAATAGCACTTGCTAAATATCCATTATCAAGCATCCATTTTACACTAGAATGAGCCTCTCTTTTACTCATTTTAACACCCTCTTCATTTAAGATGATAGGTAAATGTGCATAAGTCATGCTTTTATCATAACCCAAACTTGCTCTAATATGCTCTTGCTTAGGAGTATTTGAAACATGATCTTCTCCCCTTATAATACAAGTAACACCTTCTAACATATCATCAACCGCACAAGCAAAATTATAAGTTGGGGTTTTATCCGCTCTCATAATCACAAAACTATCAATATCTTCAGGATTAAAACTAATCTCACCTTTAATATAATCAGTAAATTTCATTTGAGATTGAGGTTTTTTAAGACGAATTACAAAAGGTTTCTCACAATTTAACACATCAATATCTGCTAATTTTTCACAAGTGCCATCATATCTATATGCTTGATTTTTACTTTTAGCTAATTCTTTTTTATGCGCTAACTCATCCTCAGTACAAAAACAAGCAAAAGCTTTTTTTTCACTTACTAGCTTTAAAGCCATTTGACGATGAAATTTCAAATTTTCACTTTGTACATAATAATGCTGCCAAGTTATACCAAATTCTTTCAAAATAGCTTTTATTTCTTCTTCTTTTCCAGCAATATTTCTAGCATTATCCGTATCTTCAATACGCAAAATAAAATCTGTATTTTCTTGTCTTGCTTTAATATAATTAAACAAAGCTGCTCTTAAATTTCCAATATGCATATCTCCAGTAGGCGATGGTGCAAACCTATACATTATTTATCCTTTTAAAACTTTTTTATCATTATACAATTAAATACTTGCTATTTATTTTAAAAAAACAAAGTTCACACAAAATTCACTCAATATTTATATGATTTCACAAATAATTCAATTTAAAGGATAAAAAATGAAATTAAAAATAGCTTTAGTGGCATTAACTCTAGCAAGTTGTGTTTTTGCAAGAGATATGGTTGTAGGTGTAAATGCTTTACCGGCAAATTCTAAAAATTTTATACAAAAACATTTTACAGGCTCAAACATAGCTTTAGTTAAACAAGATATTGATAGTTTTGATGTTTATTTAGACAATGGAACTGAACTTGAGTTTTTCATCAATGGAGATTGGAAAGAAATTGATGCAAAATACAGACCAATTGATACTTCTTTTTTAAATCCAAATATTTTAACAACGATTAAAAAAATGCATCCAAACGCAAGTATAATTAAAGTTGAAAAAGAAATTCAAGGTTATAAATTTAAGCTTAATAATATGATGGAAATTTATACTGATGTAAATGGAAATTTCTTAGGGCAAAAATTTGATGATTAAAAATTAAGCTAAGCTTTTGCTTAGCTTTTATAAGAATTTAGAGCAAGCTCTTGTATATTATAATTAGCAACTCTCTCATAAGTAAAGCCTTTTTTCTCCAAAAAATCAAGTAAAATTTTCTCCATTTTTTCTAAAGCATTTAAGACTTCTTTTGAAAGTTTAAAACTCAATGGTTCTATGCGCTTTGGCACACAGGCTAAAATTTGAGTTTTAGGCAAATCTCCCATAAGCTCCATGTATTGTAAAGTTTGAAGCATTTCAACCTCATGTGCACTACCACTCCAATTAACTTTTTTGGGCATTGCATCATAAGGAAAGAAAAAAATATCTCCGATCTTAGCATCATCTGCTGCAATACAATCAATCACAACCATTTCATCATATTCAGCTATAATATAACTAAGTTGTAAAGCCAAAGTTCCACCATCTACAAAGCTCACTGAGTCTTTTTCGTGATAAAACTTATAATTTTTTTCTAAAAGTTTGCAAAGATGAACGCCTAAGCCCTCATCTGCAAACATAATATTACCAATACCTAAGATTAGAAGTTTCAATGATTTTCTCTTACAAATTTATAACCACTAAAGATAGCATCTAAAGCACCATCTTTGCCTTTAACTGAGTTAAACACAGCCATATAAATATGCACTGGAACAAAAATCAACACAATCCACATTAAAATTCTATGGTAGGTTCTAACATCGGCTAATCCACCTAACATTACTTCAATAGGTCTTAAGATATTGTATAAAAATCCACCCAAGCCTTCATGATATACATGCATATAAAGGATTAATCCTGTTAAGATAAGTCCAAACATAACAAGATAAAAGAAAAAATAAGTTACAAATTGCAAAGGATTATATACACCTTGCAAATGCGGGTGCTTTCCTAAGAAAATGTAAAATTTAATCTGCTCTATCCATAATTTTACATTAAAAATATCTTTTATGCTTTTTCTCTCACCATCACTTTTTGAATCAAAAAAGAACAAATATGTTTTAAAAATCACACAAGCTATTAAGATAAATCCAAAAATTTGGTGTACCATACGGTATTTTGCCTGCATAAATAAAGTTGGTTCAGATGAAATAGATGGAGATTGAAATACATAAGAAATATAATATCCAGTCCCTACTAAAATCACGATCGCAACTGCTCTTAACCAATGTGTAAAACGAAGGCCAATACTAAATTCGTATTCAGCCTTTCTATTTGATTTTAAGGAATGTTTGGAATCCATACTAAAGTCCTTTCCTTATAAATTTACATTAACTTTATACTCGCTAAGATTATTGCCTTTAGTATCCATTACATGTACAGCACATGCTATACAAGGATCATAAGAGTGAATAGCTCTTATTACTTCTAAAGGTTGTTTAACATCAGCTAGTTTCATACCGATAAGACATTGCTCATAGCTACCGCCTACTCCATTTGCATCTTTTGGACTTGCATTCCAAGTAGAAGGTACTACTGCTTGCCAATTTTCAATTACACCATTTTTAATTCTACACCAATGACTCAACGCACCACGAGGCGCACTTCCCATAAATCTACCTTTGTATTCTTTATTTTTATCGATTACATAAGTAGCACAAGTGCTTTCATCTGTTTTTAAATTTTCGACTAAAGAATTAAATGCTTTTAAACCATGATCAGCAATGATTTTAGCTTCAATCGCTCTAGTACCTGTTCTTCCTAAAGTACTCATAAGTGCTTTAAGTGGTAAATTTGTGGTTTTTAAGAACGAATCAACTGCTTCTACTACGATTTTATTACCCTTAGCATAATTTACTAAAATATTTGCTAATGGTCCAACTTGCATAGGTAAATTTTCATATCTTGGAGCTTTAATCCAGCTGTATTTACCTTTAGTATCAAATACCTTACTATGAACCATATTACCTTTATCATCAATGCTTTCACCATCAATTAAGCCTGTATAGTTTGGATTAGTTTTGCCATCATAAGGATGTAAAGCTTCATTGTCTGCATACCATGATCTTGTAGCTTCTTCAGTAATTTTAGCTTCATCTACTTCTTCAACCTTGCTCAAATCACCATTTCTAATAATACCACCTTCAAACAGCCACTCATCGCTAGAAACTTGGAATTCTTTTTCAGTGTAGAAATTATTTACCCCTACATCATTTAACACACTTGCTTCTTTAGAATAAGCTTTTGCAGCCATTATGATATCTGGATAATAAGCACGATTAATAAAATCAGCTACTTCTTGGAATTTAGTCATATATTCAGCCATTCTTGATGGGTTTAAAAGATCCATAACACAAGTCACACCACCTACTGTTAAGCTTTGTGGATGAGGATTTTTAGCACCAAAAATCGCCATAGCTTGAGCTATTGTTCTTTGAATTCTTAAACATTCTAAATAATGTGAAAGCGCAATAAGGTTTTGCTCAGGAGTAAAGCGATAAGTTGCGTGTCCATAATAAGCATTTGCAAATGGTCCAAGATTTCCTTTATCTACAAAGGTTTTTAGTCTTTGCTGTACTTCTAAAAGTTTATCTGCACCTGTTGCATAAGGCATATCGGTATATTTAAATGCTTCATCACTTGCTTTTTTTACATCAGCACTTAAAGCACTTACAACATCAACAAAATCAAGCCCATGAAGTTGATAAAAATGCACCACATGATCATGCATGTATAAAGCTGCATTCATTAAAGTTCTAGTTAAAACAGCATTTAATGGTGGGGTAATACCTAAAGCATTTTCTACCGCAATAATCCCTGCCCTATAGTGTGAAAAAGTACAAACACCACAAATTCTTTGAGTTAAAAAGCCTGCATCTCTTGGATCACGACCTTTTACAATAGTTTCCAAACCTCTCCATAGAGTTGATCCTGAATATGCTTCTTTAATGACATTATTTTCATCAACCACCACTTCAACTCTTAAGTGTCCTTCTATTCTAGTAAGTGGATCTATAATAATTCTTTTTGACATTCTTAATCCTTATTCTTTTCTAATGAAGCAATTACAGCGTGCGCAGCAACAGCAACACCTGTTACACAAAGCACACCTATACCAATTTTATCTGAAATACTATCAGCACCCAAACCATAAACAGTATCAAATAATCTTCCTGCCATCACTTCTTCAAAAGGCCCCATAGTATCCCAAAAATCTGGTTCAGAACAACCTATACAACCATGTCCAGCTTGGATTGGCCATGAAGTATGCTGATTAAATCTTTCTCTTGAGCAATTATTAAAAGTATAAGGTCCTTTACAACCTACCTTATAAAGACAATATCCTTTTTTTGCCCCTTCATCACCAAATTGTTGCACAAACTCACCCGCATCAAAGCGTCCTCTTCTTTCACAAAGATCATGAATTCTTAATCCATAAGCCCATTTTGGTCTATTATAAGCATCAAGCGCTGGCAATGTTTGATACAATATATAATGAATCACATTACCTATAATGTTTTTCTCGCTTGGAGGACAACCTGGAACGTTAATAACTGTTTTATTTGTAACTTTACTTAAACTCACAGCATTACTTGGATTAGGTCTAGCAGCTTGAATACCACCAAAAGCTGAACAGGTGCCTATAGCAAAAATAGCCAAAGCATTATCACAAGCTTGAACTGCTATTTGCTTACCTGTTTTGCCGTGTGGTCCTATGGTTAAAAAGTTTTCTGTAGCACCTGTTGGTATACCACCTTCTACCATTAAAATATATCTACCTTTATATTTTTCCATAGCAGCTTCAAGATTATGCTCAGCCTGCCAACCTGCTGCACCCATTATAGTTTCATGATATTCTAAAGAAATATGATCAAAAATTAAACTATCAATAGTAGGGGCATCACTTCTTAATAAACTCTCAGAACATCCTGTACATTCAGCCATATGAAGCCAAATCACTGGAAGTCTATCACTAAGCTCAGCAGCTCTTGCAACTACTGGAGTAAAGCTAACAGGTAGTGCTAAAAATGCAGTCATTGCACTAGCCCATTTCATAAAATCTCTTCTTGAAAAACCTGATTGTTCTAAGGCTTTAGAGATAGAAATCTCATTTTTCAAAAGAGGAAGTTTTTCTAATGCGTCTAAACGGCGATTAAAAATATCTAAATCACTCATTTGTTGTTCCTTAAATATAGAAATATCATTAAAGATTTTAAAACATTTATTGTTAAGAATAGATAAAAAATAATATTTTTTTAAACAAATATACGAAGTATTTACAATTTAATGTTAATAGGATAATTTTACTCTAAAATAAGCAAGTATTGCACTTGCTTATTGTTTAATGATGACAATCTCATCATCTTTAGAATCTATAATAATCTCATCATTTTCATTTAATTCATCAGATAATATCATATCACTTAATTTATCTTCTACCATGTCATATAAAGCTCTTTTTAATGGTCTTGCACCAAAATCAACATCAAAACCAACCTTTGCTATTAACCTAGCAGCATTATCGCTCAAGCTTGCTTTAATACCTCTATTTTCAAGACTTTTTTGCAAGGTATTAAAAAGCAATTTAACTATTTTTTCAGCTTCACTTTCTCCCAAAGGATTAAAAGTAATAATATCATCCAAACGATTTAAAAACTCAGGTCTAAAAAAGCTTCTAAGAGCTTCTTTAATAGCTTTTTCTCTTTCTTCGCCCTTTAACTCCATAATAAAATTTGCACCTATGTTAGAAGTTAAGATAATAATAGTATTAGTAAAATCAACCGTTACGCCTTTACTATCTGTAGCTCTACCATCATCTAAAATTCCCAAAAGTATATTAAATACATCTTTATGAGCTTTTTCTACTTCATCAAACAAAATCACACTATAAGGCTTTCTTCTAACAGCTTCGGTTAGCTCCCCGCCTTCTTCATGCCCTATATATCCTGGAGGTGCACCTAAAAGTCTTGATATGCTGTGTTTTTCCATAAATTCACTCATATCAAAACGCACCATAGCTTTTTCATCATCAAATAAAAATTTAGCCAAAGCCTTAGCACTTTCTGTTTTACCTACTCCAGTTGGCCCTAAAAATAAAAAGCTTCCTATAGGCTTAGTTGCTTGATTTAGCCCTGCTTTATTACGCTTAATAGCTTTAGCCAAGGCACTTAAAGCCTCATCTTGCCCTATGACGCTTTCTTGTAAATACTCTTGAATGTGTAAATATTTTTGCTTTTCAGAAGTAAGCATTTTTTGCACGCTAATACCTGTCCATTTGCTTAAAATACCTGCTACTAAATCCTCATCTACTTGATTTTTAAGCAAAACTCCTTCTTGGGTCATTTGTTTCCATTTTTCTTCTAAATTTAATACCTCTTTTTCGCACTCTAAAATTTTGCCATATTCTATTTCAGCAGCTTTTTGGAAATCTCCTTTATTTTTAGCTAAAACAGCTTCATTTTTTAAAGTATCGATTTCTTTTTTCTTTGCACTTATACCATTAAATACTGCTTTTTCATTTTCAAATTTGGCATTAAGTTTGATTTGCTCTTCTTTTAAATTTGCTAATTCTTTTTTAATCTCTTCTAATCTTTTTTCATTAGTTTCATTTTCTTCCATTTTTAAAGCTTCATTTTCTACTTCTAAGCTTTCAATTTGTTTTCTAACCTTTCTTAAAGAATTTGGCTCACTTTCTATTTGCATTTTTAATTCTGCCGCGGCCTCATCAATTAAATCAATCGCCTTATCAGGTAAAAATCTATTAGCTATATAACGCTTAGATAGTTTTGCAGCTGCTACCAATGCACTATCATTAATAGTTACATTATGATGAATTTCTAATTTCTCTTTTATACCTCTTAGCATTGCTAAAGCTTCATTCACGCTAGGCTCAGCTACATTTACAGGTTGAAATCTTCTTTGCAAAGCCGCATCTTTTTCAAAATATTTTCTATATTCTTTTAAGGTTGTAGCGCCTATAGTATGAAGCTCACCTCTTGCTAAAGCAGGTTTTAAAATATTTGCCGCATCCATACTTCCTTCATTTGCACCTGCACCTACAATGGTGTGAATTTCATCTATAAATAAAATTATATTTTTGTGTTTTATTACTTCATTTACAACAGCTTTTAATCTATCTTCAAATTCACCTCTGTATTTTGCTCCTGCTATTAAAGCACTCATATCCAAGGCTATGACTTTTTTATTTTGCAATGAAGTAGGAACATCTTTTTTTACTATTCTTTGTGCTAAAGCTTCTACTACAGCAGTTTTTCCTACCCCTGGCTCACCTAATAAAATAGGATTATTTTTAGTTTTTCTAATTAAAATTTGCATTAATCTTTGAATTTCTTCTTCCCTGCCTATGACAGGATCAAGTTCATTGTTTTTAGCTTTCATAGTTAAATCAATACCAAATTTAGACAAAGAATCAAGCGTTTCATCGCTTGTTTTGGTTTCTATTTTAGCTCCAGCTCTAATAAATTCTAATTCTTTTTTAAATTCATTTAAATCTACAAATTTAGATAAAAGTTCTTTAATAACCCCACTCGTACTTTCTGAGACAAGCCACATATCCACAGCCAAATAGCTATCTTTGTTTTCTAAAGCCAAGCCTTTTGCTTTTTCTAAAGAATTAATAAATTCATTTGAAAATTTAATATTATCTTTATTTACATTTGAGCTAGTAGGAAAAGATGAAATTTTACTTTTTACTTCTAGCTCAAATGCCTCTTTAGAAACATTTAGTTTATTAAAAACTTGATTTAGCAAGCTTGAACTATCAACACTTAAAGCCCATAATAAATGCAAAGGTTTTATTTCACTATTCTTAGAATGAATGGCCAAAGAAATCGCACTTTCTATATTTGAAAGCATAGAATCTGTTAAAAAATCTTGTATATTTGCCATTTTTACTCCTTTTTTACTTTTATGTGAGATGTATTATATAACTTTAGTCTATTATTGTCAAGTTTATTTAGTTATATTTATAAATAATTTTTTATATAAACACACTAATATAATAAAAATATTTACTTTATTTACGATTTTTTAAGCAAAAATAACTAAAATTAGATAATTATTTTATGAATTCATATTTATTTTGGAGTTTTTCCTTTGAAGACAAAAAGAAATCTTATTATCGCAGCTAGCATTTGTAGTTTAGTAACCGCTTCTTTTATTTTTACTAATTTACAAGCTAAAAACCCCGCTCCTAGTGAAGCAGAAAAGAAAATAGAAGCTTTATCTAAACTCACAAGAACCATGTCCATCATAGAACAATACTATGTTGATGATGTTAATTATACAGATTTGGTTGATAAATCCATAGCAGGCTTACTAACAAATTTAGATGCTCATTCTTCTTTCTTAGATGAAAAAGGTTATAAAGAACTTAAAGAGCAAACTAATGGAGAATTTGGTGGACTTGGCTTTACTATTACGCAAAAAGATGGAGCAATTAGCGTTGTAGCTCCTATAGAAGGAAGTCCAGCAGATAAAGCAGGCATTAAAACTGATGATATTATCTTAAGAATTAATAACGAATCAACCTTAGGTATGACTTTAAATGAAGCTGTTTCTAAAATGCGCGGAGAACCTAAGACAAAGGTCACTCTAACTATCTATAGAAAAGGCGATGCAAAACCATTTGATGTCAATTTAAAAAGAGATATTATAAAAGTAGATAGCGTTTATACAAAATTAATCGAAAATGAAAACTTGCTTTATTTAAGAGTAACTAATTTTGATAAAAATGTCGTAGATGAAGCTAGTAAAGCTATCAAAAAACATTCTAATGTAAAAGGAATTATACTAGATCTTAGAACCAACCCAGGTGGTATTTTAAATCAAGCTGTAGGTTTGGTAAATCTTTTCATAGATAAAGGAGTCATTGTCTCACAAAAAGGAAAAATAGAAAATGAGAATGTAGAATTTAAAGCAAATCCTAGTAAAAAAATCACCAACGCACCTTTGGTAGTGCTTGTAAATGGTGGTAGCGCTAGTGCAAGTGAGATTGTAAGTGGGGCTTTACAAGATTTCAAACGCGCTATTATCATAGGCGAAAAAACCTTTGGAAAAGGTAGCGTACAGCTTATATTACCTATGGATGAAAAAGGTAAAGAAGGCTTAAGACTTACTATAGCAAAATATTATCTACCAAGTGGTAGAACCATACAAGCTGTCGGGGTTAGTCCTGATATAGAAGTATTCCCAGGAAAAGTAAGTAAAGAAGAAAATCATGGCTTTGAAATCAAAGAAAGCGATCTAAAAAAACACTTACAAGCTGAACTTGATAAAATCGGACATCAAGAAAAGAAAAAAGATAATAAAGAAGATAAAAATATCATCACCAAAGAACAAATTGATAATGATATACAATTAAAAACTGCAATAGATGCAATCAAAATTTTAAACATCACAAAAGGAGAGTAAAATGGCAACAAAACTAGATCTTTTATACGAGGGAAAAGGTAAAAAAATGTTTAAGACTGATGATGAGAATTTACTCATCACAGAATTTAAAGATGACTTAACTGCCTTTAATGCAGAAAAAAGAGGTAATGAAGCAGGAAAAGGTGCGTTAAATTGTAAAATTAGTACTGAAATTTTTCATCTTTTAGAAAAAGAAGGTATTAAAACACATCTAGTAGAAACTATCAGCGATAAAGAACAAATTGTAAAAAAATGCAATATTATACCTATTGAAGTTATTACTAGAAATGTAGCTACAGGATCTTTAACAAAAAGATTGGGCATTAAAGAAGGTACGATTTTACCTTTTGCTGTAGTTGAGTTTTGTTATAAAAATGATGATTTAGGCGATCCTATTATCAATGATGAGCATTGTTTGATTTTAAATTTAGTAAAAAGTGAAAAAGATTTAGAATTAATAAAAAACATTGCAAGACAAATCAATTCTATCTTGGTTAAATTCTTTGAATCTAAAGGTTTAAGATTGATTGATTTTAAATTAGAATTTGGTATTGATAGTGAAGGAAATATGATACTAGCTGATGAAATTAGCCCTGATAGTTGTAGATTTTGGGATAGCAAAACTAATGAAAAATTAGACAAAGATCGCTTCAGACAAGATCTAGGTAATGTAAAAATGGCCTATGAAGAAGTATTAAAAAGAATTTTAAGTTAGGAAAAATAATGAAAGTAATTGTAAATATCACACTAAAAAACGGGGTTTTAGATCCTCAAGGCAAAGCCATAGAAAAGGCTTTGCATTCTTTAGATTTTAATAACATATCAAATGTTAAAACCTCAAAACAAATTAGTTTTGATATAGCTTGTGAGGATAAAGAAGAAGCTTTAAAACATGTTGATTTAATGTGTAAAGAATTGCTTGCAAATACTGTGATAGAAGATTATGAGATAATATTATGAAAGTAGCTATTATTCGTTTTCCCGGAACTAATTGCGAGTTTGATACAGCTTATGCTTTTGAAAAACTAGGTGTAAAAACTGAAATCATTTGGCATGAAAGACAAGATTTTAGCGCAGATTTAATTGTTTTACCAGGTGGATTTTCTTATGGAGATTATTTAAGATGTGCAGCCATTGCAAAACTTGCTCCTGCTATGAAAACACTTAAAGAACATGTACAAAAAGGTGGATATGTCCTAGGTATTTGCAATGGTTTTCAAATTTTATTAGAACTTGGTCTTTTAAAGGGAGCTATGAAACATAATAATAGCTTAAGTTTTATTTCTAAAATGCAAGCATTGCAAGTAGTATCAAACAATAATGCTTTTTTGAAAAATTTCCAAAAAAATGACATTATAGAATTACCTATTGCTCACGGAGAAGGAAATTATTTTAATAACAAAGATGGTATTAAAATGCTAGAAGATAAAGATATGATTTTATTAAGATATATCAATAATCCAAATGGCTCCTTAAACGATATAGCTGGAATTTGTGATGAGAATAAAAAAGTTTTTGGACTTATGCCGCACCCTGAAAGAATGTGTGATGATATACTTGGCTCAAAAGTAGGACTTAAAATGTTTGAAGGATTTTTAAATTGCTAAAAACCTTCAAAGTTTTTTGTGTTTTTTTACTAGCGTTTAATTTATATGCTCAAGAAAATAGCGTTTTTGAAGATTATAACACCCTAGAAAAAAATTACAATCAATTAGACGATCAAGCTAAGCAAATTTATCAAACTATCGCTCCAAGTGATGAGAGTAATTATGAAAGTAAAATCAATGATGAAAATTTTATTCCTCAAGGTTCTTTAGTATTAAACGCAAAAGAATACACTGATGAAGCTTACATAGATGAAGCTTTTGCTATAGATCTTGAGGTTATCACCACAACTAATGTAAGTTTTGATTTAAATGTGAGTTTTGAAAAAAATGATGATATGCTTTGGATTAATCCTAATCCTATTTGGGAGCAAAAAGCTAATTCATATCACACAAAATTATGGTTTGAAGCAAAAAGTTTAAATGCCAATTTAAATAAAATCATCGTTTCTTTAAGCAGAAATGATCATATTTTTCAAAGCTCATCACTAATTATAAAACCTATTAGACTTAAAAAAATCGACGCTCCTTCTAACAAATACTCACACATAGTTGCAAGTAATTTAGAAGTAAAACAAGTAAAAGCAAGCCATTTTGATAATGATAATATGATTTTATTTATAGAACTTGCAGGAGAAAACACAAATCTAGCAAGTTTTAATATAAAAGATATTCAAAAACAAGGTGTAGAGGCTATTAAAGGCGATTTTGAAAAACAAAGCGGGTTTTATTATGCTATTTTAGATAAAAGCAAAACACGCTTTGATTTTTCTTATTTTAATTTAAATTCTAAAGAATTAAAAGATTTTTCTTTAAAAATAGAACTTAAAGAAGATAGCATTAGCACACAAAGTGATTTAAATCCAAAAACCAATGACTTTAATTTTTACAAACAAGTATTTTTGTGGAGCTTGTGTGGTATTTTTGCTTTATGGTTTGTATTTAAGAAAAGCTATGTAGCTTTAGGCTTAGCAATTTTGGCTCTAATAGCAAGTTTTTTAGCCCAAAATAACATATATAAAGCTATATTAAAGGCTGAAAGCAAAGTGCAAATTTTACCAACTCTTAACTCAACTCATTTTTATTCTGGAAAATATAACCAAGAAGTAGAAGTGTTAGATTCAAGAGATGAATATAAAAAAATTTTATTTAATAATGGAAAAATAGGCTGGGTAAAAAGTGAAGATTTATCAAAGATTTAAAGCTTTAGTATTTTGGACTGAATTTATTTTATCTATTATATTTTTATGCATTGCCTTTTTATTATTGCAATCACAAGAAAAAATTTGGAAAATCAGAAAAGCATGGTCAAAATTGCAAAAATATGTAATAAATTATAAAATCCAAACTCAAGGTTCTATACACCCTCAAGCTAATTTACTTTTAATCAATCACCAAAGCTTGTTAGATATAGTTGTTTTGGAAGATTTATGTCCAAAAAATATATCTTGGATAGCAAAAAAAGAACTTGGTGAACTCCCCGTTTTTAAAACTTTGATTAAAAAACCTAAAATTATTTGTATAGATAGAAGTCCAAAAGGTCTAGTAAAACTTTTAAAAGAAGCTAAAGAAAGACTAAAAGAAGATAGAATTTTGGCTATTTTTCCAGAAGGTACAAGATCTAAAACACAAAAACTTTTAAAATTTAAAGTTGGAGCTAAAATTTTAAGTGAAAAACTTAATCTAAAAGTCCAACCTGTGGTAATTGTTGATTCAGCTAAAATTTTAGACACACAAAACTTTAGTGCAAAAAGTGGTGTTTTAAAAGTAGTATTTCTTGATCTTGTTGATATAAGTAAAGATGATTGGCTTGAGCAAACTAGAGAAAAAATGCAAACAATCTTAGATAACGAAAGGTCACAAGCTTGATTAGCACGATTTTAGCTGTAGGTTTTGGTGGCTTTTTAGGGGCTATATCTAGAATGCTTACTAGTAGCTTTTTTAATAAAATCATTCCACATGATTTTCCCTATGGTACTTTACTTGTTAATATCATAGGATCTTTTTTAATGGGCTTGTTTTTTTCTTATGCAAACTCTAAAGATGTGCATATTTTTACTAAAAGTTTAATTAGCACAGGTTTTTTAAGTGCTTTTACGACTTTTTCAACTTTTTCTTATGAAAATTTGCTATTTTTGCAAAGTGGTGATTATTTTCACTTTTTTCTAAATATTATTTTAAATGTTATCCTTTGTCTTTTGGCAGTATGGATTGGTTTTTTAATTTTTAAATAAAGGAGATATAAATGCAATTTCAAACTGAAGTTAACCAACTTTTACAACTTATGATTCATTCTTTGTATTCAAACAAAGAAATTTTTTTAAGAGAGCTTATTTCTAATGCAAGCGACGCACTTGATAAACTTAGTTATTTAAGCGTGAGTGATGATGCTTATAAAAATTTAAAATTTGAACCAAAAATTCAAATCAACTTCAATCAAGAAGCAAAAACCCTAACCATAAGTGATAATGGTATAGGTATGAATAAAGAAGATTTGATCAATCATCTTGGAACCATTGCTAAAAGTGGTACAAAAAGCTTTTTAGAAAACTTAAGTGGTGATGCCAAAAAAGACTCACAACTTATAGGACAATTTGGTGTAGGCTTTTACTCTGCTTTTATGGTTGCTTCTAAAATAGAGGTTTTAAGCAAAAAGGCATTAGATGATAAAGCTTATCTTTGGACTTCTGATGCTAGTGGTTATGAAATAGAAGATGCAAATAAAGATGAGCAAGGCACTTGCATAACCTTACATTTAAAAGATGAAGAATTTTTAAACTCATACCGCATTGAAAGTATAGTAGAAAAATACTCAAACCACATACAATTTCCTATTTTTATGGAAAAAGAAGAATATTTGCCATTAGAAGAAGGTGAAAAAGAACCTAAAAAAGAATTAAAAAACACTCAAATTAACACAGCAAGTGCTTTATGGAGACAAAATAAAGCCAGCTTAAAAGCTGAAGATTATGAAAGATTTTATGAACAAAACTTCCATGACTCAAACAAACCTATGCTTTATATCCACACAAAAGCTGAAGGTTCTATAGAGTATAATTCTTTATTCTTTATACCTGCACAAGCTCCATTTGATTTATATAGAATAGATTATAAAAGTGGTTTAAAACTTTATGTAAAAAGAGTTTTTATCAGCGATGATGATAAAGAATTATTACCAACTTATTTAAGATTTGTGCGCGGGATTATCGATGTAGAAGATTTACCGCTTAATGTAAGCCGTGAAATTTTACAAGAAAATAAAATTTTAAAAAGCGTTCAAGAAGCAAGTGTTAAAAAAATCCTAGCAGAACTTAAAAAATTCAAAGAAAAAGATAAAGAAAACTATCTTAAATTCCATGAGAATTTTGGAAAAGTTTTAAAAGAAGGTTTATATGGTTTTGGCGAAAATAAAGACGCTATAGCTAAGCTTTTATACTTTAAAAACTCAAATAAAGAAGAATTAATTGATCTTGAAGAGTATAAACAAAACTTAGCTGAAGGACAAAATGAAATTTTTTATATTAGTGGAAAAAATGAAAAACTTTTAAGAAATTCTCCTCTTCTTGAAAGTTATAAACAAAAAAATATCAATGTTTTATTGCTTGATGAGGAAATTGACACCGTAGTTATGCCTATGATGAATGAATTTGAAGGTTTAAAATTTAGCGCTATCAATCATTTAGCTAGTGAAGAAACTAGCGAAGAACAAAAGGCTGAATTTGCAAGCTTACTCATCAAAATAAAAGAAGTTTTAAAAGATGAAGTTGAAGAGGTAAAACTTAGCCAAAGACTTTCAAATAGTCCAAGTTGTATTGTTTATGATCAAAATAAACCTGATTTTGCTATGCAACAAATTCTTAAACAAATGGGGCAAGAACAGCAAGTTAAACCTATACTTGAAATCAATCCTAATCATGAAATTTTAAAAGCCTTAAAAGAAAATGATACCTTAGCTAATGAAATGGCACATATTCTTTTAAATATGGCTAAACTTAGTGAAGGTATGGGTATAGATAACCCTAGCGAATTTAACAATGCCTTAAGCAAAATCGTTTCTAAGGCTTTAGAAAAATGAAAAATATAGCTATTTCTAAAGATATTTTGCACGAATTTTGTATTATAGATGTAAGAACCCCAAGCGAATGGAAAAGCGGAGTCATAAAAGAAGCTATACTCATCGCACTTTGCGATGATAATGGCTTTATGAATGAAAATTTCATCCAAGAGTTTAAAGAAAAAGTAGATTATCAAAATAAAAACATAGCCTTTGTGTGTGCTACAGGCTCAAGAAGCAAACACACTGCTATGATGATAGAAGATGCTCTAGGTATAGAATGCACCAATCTAGATGGTGGCATGGTAGCACTTTTATCACAAGGCTATGAAGCTACGAAAAAGGAAAGTTAATTATGAAGAAAATATTTTTATCTTTGGTACTTTGTGCTAGTTTTGTTTTAGCAGAAGTGAAAAATATCGATATTAATGCGGATATTTTGGAAAATTATCAAGTAATTGATGTTAGAAAACCTAGCGAATGGGCGCAAACTGGTACAATAAAAAATGCCATTAAAATTAGCTTTTATAATGAAGATGGCAGTGTAAATAAAAATTTCGTTGAGGAAATTAAAAAGATTTCAAGTAATAAACCTATCGCTATAGTTTGTAGAAGTGGTTCAAGAAGCGCTAAAGCTTCTGCTTTACTAGATCAAAATGACATAGAAGTTACTAATTTAAAAGGCGGTATGAACGCACTTTTATCACAAGGCTATGAAACCTCAAAGTAAGTCTAGTTAGACTTACTTTTTCTTTGGCCTAAATACAGAAATTACCTCTTCATTATTTTCAATATAAGCTCCACCTATTAAATCCACACAATAAGGAATAGCAGGAAATATAGGCTCAATGCATTCTCTTATAGCTTTTGGATTACCCGGTAAGTTGATAATCAATGATTTTCCTTTTATACCCGCACTTTGTCTTGAAAGTATAGCTGTTGGTATATATTCTAAGCTTTTTGCACGCATTAACTCCCCAAAACCTGGAAGCATTTTATCGCACACTGCTTGCGTTGCTTCTGGTGTCACATCACGCAAAGCAGGCCCCGTACCTCCTGTAGTAAAAATCAAATCACATTTTACATCATCAGCCAAATAAGCTAATTTTTCTATAATTAAATCATACTCATCAGGAATTAGCTCATAATAAAAACTTTTTTCATTTTTTATATAAGAATCTAAAATTTTTTCTATCTCTACTCCGGATTTATCTTCATAAACTCCACTGCTTGCCCTATCTGAAAGTACTAAAATTCCTATTTTTACCATTTTTACTCCATTATGATTTTTTCTACATCTTGTTTTTCTATTTTTTCATTTTCTAAAAGAATGCTAGCCAATATCACTACTTTTTCCTTCATTAATTCTAAAAATTCTTTCACTTCTTGCTTTTGCTCTTGCAATAAACCCTCATTTGCCATAGCAAAAGTTTCCATGAAAGTAAGCAATTCTTTAACCTTTAAAAGATCACTTTGTGCATTAGTATAGCTTTCATTAAAAATAAGCTCCATAGCAACTGAGCCTGCTAGAAAAACTTTTATTTTATTTAATAATTCTGATTTTGATTTGATAGTATTTTCATACTCTTTAAATCTATCTTCTATTAAGGTAATTTTTTCAAATTTAACATCAAAATAAAAAGCACACAAAGCTTTAGCTGCTTGGTATGTGGCTTGAATTTTTCTTTCCTTATCACTTAGAGAGAAAATCTTTTTTTTACCCATTAAAACTTTATTAAGCACTGCAAAAAAATCATTTTCTTCTATTAAATATGATTTTCTTCTTATAGCATTAATGGCCGCTTCATTAACTAAAGTCTCTAAAGCTGCTCCGCTAAAACCCACACTAGCTTTTGCGATTTTTTCTAAATCTACGCTAGATTTTTTTTCTTTCATATAATTTTGCAAAATATGCATTCTATCTTTAAAATCAGGCAAAGATATAAAAATTCTTCTATCAAAACGCCCTGATCTTAATAATGCATTATCCATAAGATCGATTTTATTTGTAGCGGCCATCACTATAACACCACTATTATCTTCAAATCCATCCATTTGAGTTAAAAGTTGATTTAGAGTATTATCTCTTTCTACATTAGAAAAATCCCCCCTACTTTTACCAACTGCGTCAATTTCATCTATAAAAATAATACTTGGAGCTTTTGATTTAGCTTTTAAAAAAAGCTCTCTAACTCTTTTTGCGCCCATACCTACATAAATTTCTACAAAACTAGCTCCACTTTGATAAAAAAATGGCACCCCAGCCTCGCCTGCTACTGCTTTTGCTATCAAAGTTTTACCCACTCCAGGAGGGCCTACTAGTAAAACGCCTTTTGGCATTTTCACGCCAAAATCTTTATATTTTTGAGGATTTTTTAAAAAATCAACGATTTCTAAAAGCTCTACCTTGGCCTCATCAACCCCTGCTACATCTTTAAATTTAACTTCACTTACTACATCTTGTATAGTACTATTTTGTTCATTTTTTTCTAAAATATTTTTTTCTAAAGAAAGTAAATTTTGTCTATCTCTATTTTTTTTATTAAGAAAGAATAAAAAACATACAAGAAAAGCAAACAAAATAAATATCAAAAAAAACTCACTTAAATTATAATCTTTAGCATATTCTAAAGGAATTTTTTGCCACAAAGCATTTAAATCCACTACATCTTTAGCAATTAAAAAATTTCCTTCTTTGCTTTTTAATAATATTTCATTATTTTCTACTATGGCTTTTTGGATTAAATTTTGCTCTAAAAGCTCTTCATAAGCAGCCTTGCTAATATAATCAGGTTGATTTTTTATAAACGCAACTATTACAAAAACACAAAGCAATAAAAATGAAGCTAAGATAATCTTTTTATTTTTCATCCCCTAACCTTACATAGTTACAATCTTCTTTGCATTCATATTTTTCAATATTTATCCATTGTTTAGCAATATCTTCTTTGCTTGTAATTTTGATTTTATTAAAAAATTGATCATAGCCTTCATAAAAACCATCTTTTTTACTCTCAACTAAAATTTCTAAAGTATCTTTTTGATTTTTTCTAAACTCATAATTATTTTGCGCGACTATATCTTTTAAAATATTTAATCTTTCTTTGGCTATATCACCATTGATTCGCTCACTCATAGAAGCAGAATGCGTTCCATCACGCGGTGAGAAAATAAAAGCATGAATATGCGTAAGTTTAAATTGCTTAAAATTTTCTAAAGCTTCTTGCCATATTAACTCACTTTCTCCAGGGTGTGCTACAATAAAGTCTGTTCCTAAAGCAAAACCTTTTTGACTTAACTCATTAAACAGTGCTAAATCATTTTGCGTATGCGATCTTCTACGCATTATGCGTAGCATTTTTTCATGGGTATGTTGTAGGGCAATATGCAAATGCTTTTCAAGCCAAGGCTCATCTAAAATTTCTTTAAAACTCTCATCAATTTGAGCAGGCTCCAAACTCCCAAGTCTTACTCTTTTTATGCCACTAACCTTGCCTATTTCTTGTAATAATTTTCCAAGTGTAGTTTTATCTTTTAAACCATAACTTCCTATATTCGTACCCGTTAAAACCACTTCACTATAGCCATTTTGCGCAAGAAGTTTGATTTGTTTTATTATTTCCTCACTTGGCATACTTCTTGATTTACCCCTAACACTTGGGATTATGCAATAGCTACAAGCAAAGTCACATCCTTCTTGAATTTTTACAAAAGCTTTAGTGTGATTTTCATAATTACTTACGATTTTTGTATCAATAAAGCGTAAATTTCCAAGCTCATAAAAGGCTTTATCTTGCGAGATTAGCTCATTGATTTTATCTTTATTAGAAGCCCCTAAAACTCCAAAAATTTCTTTTTTATCAAAAAAATCCTTTCCCTTGCTCACAGCACCACAGCCTGTAAGTATAACCTTAACTCCATTTTTCTTTACACCATTAATATAGCTTCTAAGCCCGCTATCAGCACCATTTGTAACGGTACAAGAATTTATCACTATCACATCAGCTTCTTGCTCATTTTGTGTGACAATATGATCTTTAATATAAGTTTTTAATAATTGCGTATCATAAATATTAGTTCTACAACCAAAAGTTTTAAAATATACCTTTTTTTTCAAATATCTTCCTTATTTTCTATAAATTCATGTTTTGCCATATATAAATTTTGCGATGGATAAGCTATTTTTATATCATCATGCTTATTAAATTCATTAATGATTTCTTTGCTAATATTACTTCTTAAAATCAAAGCCGCATAAGAATTTGTCATATACCAAGCAGAAATTCTCATGCCATAACCTTCTAAAAATGTAAAAAACCTAGGCTCTACTTTAGGATTTCTAATGCTGTATTCATTTCTTAATTTACTCATAGATTCTTTTGCAATTTTTGTATAACCTTTAGAAGCTTTTATAACGATTTCTTCCACTATTTCTAAGGCCTTTTGATGATTTGAATCAAAAGTCAAAGTAATATCAAGTCCATCCCAAACTGTCTTCATACCATGATGGGTATAATTTGATATGAGATTAGTAAATATAAAATTATTTGGTATAAAAATTATCCTACCACTTCTTCGATTATCTGTATAAGTTAGCAAAGAAATATCTTCATATAAGGTTATTCTTAAAAACGAAATGTCAATTATATCACCGATATAATGTGTATTGTTTTGAAAAACTCTAACTCTATCACCCACTCTAAAACTTCCACCAAAAACTATCACACACCAACCAAGCATAGACATAAACATATCTTTCATAGCAATAGCTAAACCAGCAGAAGCAAAACCAAGCACAGTCACTAAGTAACTAATATTTTCAATATATCCAAAAAGCAAAATCAAAATAATCACATTGATATTAATAAAATTAATGATTTTATTTGCTGTATAAAAGCGATCATTATCGCCTATGTATTTTCTAGCTATAAATTTGAGTAAAAATGCTATGGCTATAACGATAATAATAGCCAAAACTATATTAAAAGCTCTTACACCTTGAATTTTAATAGAAGCTGTTGTTTTTTCAATTTCTTCTTGTATTTTTTTCTCATAAACAGAATAAGAAATTTCTCCAAAACGCAAGGTTTGTGAAAAATCTCTTACCATTTGATTAGATATTTTTAAATACTCATCATGTTCTTTACTAGGGGCTAATTTAGCTATCTCAGCCACTAAAACATTTTCTTTTATAAGCTCATCCAAGGTTTGCTTAAAACTATTTAAAAGATTAATATATTCTTCTTTATCACGTCTTAGTTTTTTTATGTGTGAGTATGCTGAAATGATGGCTAAAGGATTAGTTAGTTTATCTATTTTATCAACTTCTTCAGGAGCTAAAACCATCTTGGAAAAATTTGCACTTTTATACTCACTTAAAAGCTCTAATCTTTCTTTTAAGATTAAAATTTGCCTTTCTATAATGCTTTTATTGCGCTCATTAGCCTTTAAGCTTTCTTTTTCTAAAGCTAAAATTTCATTTTGAGTTTTTCTGTAAATATTAAAATTATTATATTTAATCACCCAAGTATTATATGTTAAATTATTATGCAATTCATTGAGTTTTTGCTCTAAATGCTCTATATCATCTTGTGCTAAAAGCATCAAAAAAGGTAAAAATAAAAGTAAAAAAATCTTTTTCATGCAAACACCTCTAAAGTGCGTAAAATATCTTCTTTAGATATATCATTTTTTATGCAAGCTTTTCCCAAACCGCAAGCTAAAATAAAATTGATCTTTTGGAAATGTGTCTTTTTATCTAAGAAAAAGGCATTATAAAACTCTTGTGTATTTGAAATTTTATAAGATATAGGTAATTTAAATTTCACAAGTAAATTTTGTACTCTTTGGCATTCTTGTTCATTTAATAATCCTAAATTTAATGCTAAAATATTTGCCATATTCATACCTATAGACACAGCTTCACCATGTAAGTATTTTTTATACCCTGTTTGATTTTCTATAACATGAGCAAAAGTGTGCCCATAGTTTAAAAGCATTCTTAAGCCACTTTCTTTTTCATCTTGTGAAACCACATTAGCTTTAAGCTCTATGCTTTTTTGGATGATTTGAGCCAAGGTAATATCATCTAATTTAGCATTTAAAAATTTATCCTCGTTCAAATTTTCTAAAAAAGATAAAATTGCTTCATCAAAAACCACGGCCATTTTGATAAATTCAGCCATGCCCGCAGCTAGTTCTCTTGAAGGCAACGTTTTTAAAAACTTACTTTCACAATACACCGCTTTTGGCTGATAAAAAGTGCCTATTAAGTTTTTGCCAAATTTATTATTCACTCCAGTTTTACCGCCCACACTTGCATCCACACAAGCTAGTAAGGTTGTGGGAATATTGATAAATTCTATCCCTCTTTGATATATACTTGCTACAAAACCACCCATATCAGAGATAACCCCGCCACCAAAACTTATAAGCAAGCTTTTTCTATCTAGCTTATAAGCACACATTTGATCTAAGATATATTCTATAGTTTGTAAATTTTTATACTCTTCACCATCTTTAATTTTTATGATAAAAAGTTCTTTAGCTTGAATTTTTTCCAAAAGCATATCTAAATGCAGCTTTGCTACTAATTCATTAGTTAAAATCACTACTTTAGTATCAAAATTTAACTTTTCTAGCTCATTTATATAGACATTATAACTTGTATTATTTTCTAAATTTACCTTAACTTGCATTGTTTTCTCACAGCGATGGTATAAATAATTGATAATTTTTACTCATCTTATAATATATCGTATTTAAATCCGTTTTTAAAATTTTATTGAAATTACTTCCTAAAATTTTTTCATTAAATGGCACAAAATGCAATACATTTTGCTTATAAGAAAATTTATTGATAGGGTTATGTTCTTTTTCTTCTATTAAAAGTAATTTTTCATCATGGAGTTTTGAAAGGCTTTCAAAATATTGATGGTATTCAAAAATTTCAGCTTTATTTAGTTTTAAATCATAATAATACAAAGCAAGCCCTAGTTGGATTTGCTTATTTAAATCAAGCATAATAGAAGCAATACCTTCCACATCTTCAAAGTTTGAGCTTAAAACCACCGATGATTTTAAGTCAGCAAAATCCCCTTTACCTGCTTTTAACACAGGAATTTTTAAAGTAAAAAGAAAACTTTTTTCTTTCTCAAAAAGATAATCTTCCACTACAAGCAAACCTATGCTAGTATTTTCCACAAAAGGCTTAATATTTTTTACATTTGTACTTTCATAGTCAAATATCACTTCAGTACTATTTTTATGCAAGGCTTTAAGTTTATAATACATAGGAGTTAAAGTAGGATTAATCACTTTAAAATAAAGCTTTTTACTATTAATCCTTACATGTAAAAGTAAACTTGCAAAAATAAGCTTTTCTATAGCAAACTCACTCATTTTTTTCATATCTATAATACAAAGTATATTATCACCAAAAGGCGATGGAAAGCGTCCTAAGCTTGTTTTAACATTAGTAAAAACACTTTGTAAAACTTTAGGATCACCTACGATTAAAATACTATCATTTGGCATTAAAATAAGCCCAGGTCTTGCTAGGATAAATTCATTATTTCTATAAACCATTACAATTTTAAAGCGTTTTTGGCTAATAGAGCTTATATGTCTATAAGCAAAGCTTGATCCTGCAGGAATTTTTACCTCCATTATCTCACCTTGTCCAAGCCCTATAAATTGTGCCATAGAAGGCATATTATCTAAACAACCTGTTAATCTCGTGCTTAAAGTATCATAAATATTAATCACTTCGCAAAAATTATCATCAATTTGACTATTCCACAAATCCATGATAACTATGTTTAATCTTGGGTGTAATTTTCTTAAATTTTTATAGCAAGCTAACATATCTGCTTCTTCTTGCATATAGATGATAGCTTGATGGAATTCTTCCTTTAATAAATTTTCTAGTTTAACCAAACTTGTAGGATCAAATTTATAAAAAGATATTTGTTCATTTTCTAAATTCAAATCCACACTTTCATCATTATAATAAACAACACTCAAAGACTCTTTAAAAGTTTTATTGCTATGAATTTTCCTTAAAAAATCTTTAGCAAAAATCCCATCAGCTAGTAATAAAATTTTATTCATTTACACCTCTAAAATATAAAATACAATTATATCTTAGTTTATGCAAATACCGCTGAATTTATTTTATAAATATATTTTAACAAACTTTAAACAAATTTAATATATAATTCCAAACTTCAAATCTTATTTTAATTTCCAAAAGGAGTTTTAATGTTAAATTTTAT